>CAMARC010000018.1 GCA_945860405.1 Candidatus Kuenenia stuttgartensis
GGGCTCCGCGTGATCCTCGACGACAAGACGGTCGCCAAGGTCCATGCCTGCACCGGGCCGCTCTTCTTTGCCGTTGCCACGGCGATCGCTGTTCTGTCCGGACGGCGAGGCAGGGGGGATTTGTCGGCGGCGGCAACCGAGCGGAGCGACGCGGTTGGGCAGGAAGCCTTTGTCGCCGTCGGGCCTGTGCATCTTCCGCTCCCATCGTGGGCGGTCGGAGCCTCGTTGCCGACGGCGTTGGCTGTGGCTGCCTACCTTCAACTTGTCGCCGGAGCCCAACTGCGGCACGCTGATGCCACGCTCGCCCCATCGACCTTCCGCTGGATGGTGGCGATCCATTTGGCTGGCGCGGCGGCTGTCACCGTGCTTTCGGCGCTGACGGTCATCGCTTGGCAGCCGCACGAATCGCGTGTGGCGCGACGGTGGTCACTGGCAATCATGGCGATGGTGATCGGACAACTGCTCCTCGGCGGCGGCGCCTGGCTGTTCACGTGGGGAATCCCCTCCTGGCTCCAGGATGCCTGGGCCCCCGCCGAGGCGGTGCTCGCGAGGAGTCCGCGTGGCGCTGCGGTGATCACGGGGCATGTGAGTCTCGGGATGATGATTCTCGGGGCCGCTGTCGTGCTCGCACTGGAATGGGGCGGGGCCGATCGCCTCGAACGAATCGCCCGATTCGGACGCCAAGGCCTCAGGCGTCCTGATGGCACAGAAGCAAGACTCCTCCCCGCAACCGCGGCAGTTCAGCCGCGCTCCGAGCGAGGTGCCCGATGACATCGCCCTCCACGATGCCCATGACGGCCGACCCGACGCTCTCCCCGTCGGCCGGCGCCGTCGCTTCCACGGCGGCCGATGTCTCCCGGCTGATCCGTCCCAGGATCGCCGTCATGGTGCTTGCCACGGTCGCCACCGCGGCATGGCTGACGGCCGGCCAGAGCCTCAATGGAGCGGCCTTGGCCGTCGTGCTCCTCGGCACGCTGCTCGTGGCGGCCAGTTCGAGCATCGCCAACCAGATCGTCGAGCGCCACACCGACCGTCTCATGCCGCGCACTGCCGCCCGCCCGCTGGTGACCGGTCGGATGGGGGTCCGGGACGCTTGGATCCTTGCGGCGGGGCTGCTCGTTGCCGGACTGGTGATCACGGTCGCCGGCGGCGGATGGGCCGCGAGCGCCGCCTCGCTTTCGACCTGGTTGCTCTATGTCCTGGTGTACACGCCGCTGAAGCGGGTAACGCCGCTCAACACCGCCGTCGGCGCCATCGCCGGGGCCCTCCCCGTGGCGATCGGATGGTGCGCCGCCGGCGGTCCGGGGCGACTCTTGGCAGGGGACACCGCCAGCGGAATTGCAGCCGGCGCGTTGGCAACGGTCCTTTACCTCTGGCAGTTCCCCCACTTCATGGCGATTGCCTGGCTCTACCGCCGGCAGTATTCCGATGCCGGGCTGAAGATGCTCACCGTTGTCGATCCGGGGGGCCTGCGAGCAGCGGGCCAAGCTCTGGCGGCGGCGCTCGCCATGGTGCCGGTAAGCCTACTTCTTGCCGTTCCCTCGGCGAACGTCTGGATGTTCCTCGTGGCGGCCACCGCGTCGGTCGCCTACGTGGCGGCCACGATGCGGTTCGCGGTTGCCCGCGACGATGCCTCTGCGCGCGGCCTGCTCATGGTGTCACTCGCATCCCTCGCCGCCATTCTCGTCGCTGCGGTTGCCTGCGGCGGTCCACCGTCCTGATTCCCCCGCTCACGCATGACGCGTCGCCGACGCGCTGCCTCACCCCTCGCTGCCTCACCCCTCTCAGACACGCCCATGAACGCCTCCGCCCACTCGATCCCCCATGGCCACGATGATCGCGATGCCCATGGGCATGACGACCACGGGGCTGGCCACGGTCACATCGTGCTCCAGTACCAGCCCGGCCTGCCCCTCTCGAAGGGGAAGCTGATCATGTGGCTTTTCCTGTCGACGGAGATCATGTTTTTCGCCGCGCTGCTCGGCAGCTACGTCGTGCTCCGGTTCGGTGCCGCGGTCTGGCCGAAGCCACACCATGTTCATCTCAGTGAACCGATCGGCGCGTTCAACACCTTCGTGCTCATCTGCTCGAGCGTGACGATTGTCCTGGCGCTCGAGGCCGCCAAAGCCAACAAGGTGGTGATGGCGAAGAACTGGATGCTCGCCACCCTCCTCCTCGGATGTCTGTTTCTCGGGATCAAGGGCTACGAATACTCGGCGAAGTTCTCGCACGGCATCTACCCGGCCCAACCCCACAGCCGGATCTACGAAAAGCCCGATCTTTATTACGGTGCGGCCGTCCGAGCCCGGCTCGGCGAACCGGCGATCATCGAGCAACTCAAAGCGCTCGACAACACCCCCGAAGAGAAACTCTCGAGCGATGAGGCATCGGCCCGTCGCCGCCTCCAGAAGATCCGTCAGATGGTCGTCAGCCCCGACCAGCAACCGTTCGATCTCGCGGTCGTCGCCGACCAGATCATGCCGCTGCCTTCGGAAGGCACCGGCGGGCATGGGGGCCACACCGAGGGGCTCAACGACACCTTCCCCTGGCTCCGCCTGCCGGCGGTGATCCCGGGCGGAAACATGTGGGCCAGCACCTACTTCCTCCTCACTGGCTTCCATGCGATCCACGTCGCCGTCGGCCTCCTGGTGTTCGCGATCCTCCTCACCTACCGGCTCGACCGGAAGCGGGCCGGGATGATCGAGAACGCCGGGCTCTACTGGCACTTCGTCGACCTTGTCTGGATCTTCCTGTTCCCGCTCCTTTACCTGTTCTGATTCGAGGCCATTTGAGCCGGGCGGGAACATCGTCCCACCCCATTCGGAGCGGCCCCCGCCACTCCCTGTCCGACATCCACGGCCCACGCACCACGCGTCGCGGCCAACCGCCATCCGAGCCCGAGGTTTCCATGTCCGACCACTCCTCCCCCGCCGACTCCCACGGACCGATCACGCGCGCTGGCGCTCTGTCAGCCTCCGCGGCTGCCCACGACGACGCGCATGCTGACGGCCATGGTGACGGCCATGGTGACGGCCATGGTGACGGCCATGGTGACGACCACGGCTCGCACGGCGGAATCGGGCAGTACTTGGCCGTCTTCGGCGCGTTGTGCGTGCTGACAACGATGTCGTTTCTCACCTATTCTTCGGTCTGGCCGTGGCGGGACGAACCGCACGTCGGTTGGGCCTTCATGATGGCCGTTTCGTGCACGAAGGCGATGCTCGTGGTGCTCTTCTTCATGCACGTGCTCTGGGAGGCGAACTGGAAGTACGTCCTCACGATCCCGGCTGCGATGATGGCGATTTTCCTGGCGCTGATGCTCATCCCCGACGTCGGCCTACGGAACCGCATGGTGGCCCAGGAACGGGTGCTGCACATGGCTCGCCCGTCCGATGTCCTTCTCATGGAACGGGCCGCCGAGTCGCAGGTGCTCGCCGATCCCGCGTCCCACTGACAATCCCGTCCCTTCGTCCGGAGCTCCGATGCCGCGTGTGACTGCCCCCGCCATGTCACCCCACTCCGCCGCGGCCCGCTGCCACGTTGCCCGATCGACATCCGGTCGCGTGGCTTCGAGACGCGCGTCGCTGGCGGCTTCCCCGGTCGTACGCACGGTCGGAATGGCGCTTCTGGTGGTTCTTCTGTCCGGCGGCTGCCGTGAGCAACGGCCCTCCGTCGTGTCGACCAAGCCCGCTTCAGAAGCCCCCACGCCGGTCCCTGCCAAGCTCGAGGAACCAGGGGTGCGGGCGACCGACTTCGTTCTCACCGACCAATCCGGTGAGGCGTTCGACTCGCGTTCGCTGGCCGGAAAGGTGTGGGTGGGGAGCGTGTTCTTCGCCAACTGTCCCGGACCATGTTTCCGTGAGAATCAGGCGCTGGCCGACATCCTCCGGGAAATCGACGCGCCCGATCTCGTTGTCGTCAGCCTCACCTGCGATCCCGACAACGACACGCCGGAAGTCCTCCGCCGCTACGCCGACCGTTTCGACGCCGACCTGAGCCGGTGGAAGTTCCTTACCGGCGACATGGCGACGATCAAGACGATCGCCAACGACAGCTTTCGACTGCCTGCCGAGGTCGGCGTCCATTCCGAACGGGGCGTGGTGTTCGACCGGCAGGGGCGCCTCCGCGGCGGCTTTCATCTCCTCCAAGCCGATCGTGTCGACCTGCTCAAGAAGCTTGTCCGCGAGGTCCTCGACGAACCTGCCGACGAACCGCTGCCTGCGACTCCGGCTGCGGACGCGCCGTCGGCCGTCCCCTCGACACCTGTGGGGGCCGACCGATGACGCCCTTCCTGCTGGCGGTGCATCCGCTCGCCACGACCAACGCCGTCCTCAACGCCATCTCGACGGTGCTCCTCGTCGTCGGTTGGATCGCCATCCGCCGCCGCAATTGGCGGGCCCACCGCGCCGCCATGGTCGCGGCATTCCTGGTGTCGACGGTGTTCCTCGTCTGCTACCTCGCCTACCACTGGATCGTCGGGCATGTGCCGTTTACCGGTCAAGGGCCGGTGCGGATCGTGTACTTCGCGATCCTCATCTCCCACATCCTGCTGGCCGTCGTGGTCCCCGTGCTTGCCCTGCGGATGTTTTTTCTTGCCTTCCGCGGCCGTCTCGACGCCCACAGGCGTCTTGGCCGGATCGCCCTGCCGATCTGGCTCTATGTGAGCGTCACGGGCGTCATCATTTACGCCATGCTCTATCACCTCTACCCCGCCGTCCCGGGAGCCGGGGAGGCCCGGAGCGAATCGCCGCCGGGAGCGCACCTCGTGGAGAGCGTGGGTGGCTAGAATGGTTCGAGGAGAACTGACCATGCCGCAACCATGCTTGCCCGTCGATGCCCGCCGGGACGGGGCTGTCCGTCCGACCCCGCCTGCCCCTCGCGGACTGCTCTCCCGCCTTCGGCCGACGGCACACGCGGCCGGGATCGCCGCCTTCCTTCTGCTCGTCCTCGTCGCCGGGGAGGCGTGGGGATGCCCGACCTGCAAGGACGGCGTGGCGGAGTCCGATCCGGAGGGGATGAACATCGCCCGGGGCTACTTTTACAGCATCCTCATCATGCTCGCGATGCCCTTCACCCTCGCTGGTTCCTTCGGGGCTTACGTGTGGCGGGAGATGCGTCGGCAGGAACGAGCCCGTCTCGAAGGACGCGACCCCTTCTCCGAAGACGACGTGACGGCATGACCGGGGCGTGACGGCGGAGCCTTCGTGGGCCCGGAAGTGGACTGCCTGGCAGTGATGCGGGACGACATCATGGAGCCACCCCTCCCCGAGCCCCTCCCCCGTCGCCGAGGACGGAACTGGCACTCCGCTGCCGAACAGCGTCGGCTCTTTTGGATCCTCGTGCCCATCGTGCTCCTCGCGGCGTGGGCCGAGCGGGCGTGGTTGGGACCGACAGCGCCCCCTCCACCTCCGCCGATCGACACGATCGTCGGCCGTGGTCCGGTGACCAGGACCATCGAAGACGGCATCACGATCGAAGCGACCCCAGTCATCGAAGCGCCGATCGGCGGGGCCACGGTCGAGGAGCCTTCCGCGGGCGTCCTGGCCGCATCGGAGACGCTGGCCGATCTGGCCGACCTGGCGCTCGTCCGTGACGACACCGTCTTCCGATCGGCCGACCAACGGGCGTGGTTCACGATCTGGGGCAGGTTGCAGGCGGAAGCGGCCGCTGGATCGAAGCCCCGCGGTCGGCAGGTGACCTTCGCGCAGCTCTTCTCGCAGCCGAGGAGCTTCCGCGGCCGCCGCGTCCGGATCGCCGGCACGATCCGTCGACTCCAGGAGGTGACGGCGCCGACGAATGCCCTCGGCATCGGCGCGTACTGGCAGGCCTGGCTCGAGCCGGCCGACGGGCCGGCATCACCGATCGTCGTCTACTTTCTTTCTCTTCCCCCCGGCACCCCCTCCGGCATGCGGGTGGAGATTCCTGCCGTCGTCGATGGCGTGTTCTTCAAGCGTTGGGCCTATCAGGCCAGCGACGCGATCCGCCTGGCGCCCCTGCTGATGGCCACTGAACCGCAGTCCCCGCCCCGAATCACGAGCGGACGAGGGAGCACCACGATCGTCGGCTGGGCGCTGTTCTCGATCGCTGGGCTCATTGCCACGACCTGGCTCGCCCTCCGTTTCGCCGCCGCAAATCCACTCCCCAAGCAACGTCACCAAGCCTCCAGTGATGCCGATTTCAGCGACTTGACGGTCGTCGACCAGAGCGTCTCATTCGAGCGACTCGCCGCCCCCCAACCCCGCAGCGACGACGCGGAGACGCCTCCATGAACCGCCCCCTCCGATCCCTGCCCGGCGTCGCCGTTTCGAGCGCCGTCGCGTTGATCCTGGCATGGCTTCTCACGGCTGGGCATCCTGCCGCCGCGGCCGACCCGGCTGATTCGGGCGGCCGCCCCGGCGAAACGACCTTGGCCCGGTATCTCGAGACTTTCGCGCTCGATCGTGAGGCGCGGGAAGTCCTCGATTCGAATCGGGGGTGGGACGACGATCACACGGCCCTGGTCGTTCGCGTGCTGCTGCGCCTGTTGCTCGCGCCACCGGAGTTCGCCGAGGCCTGGCAGCGGTCGTCGGTGCCGATTGCCACACTTGCCCCGAAACCGGAGGACGGCTTTGTCCATGCCGTCGGCTCGGCCGTGTTCGTGGCGGAGCTCACGCTCCCGGACGACCTCGCCGAACTCGCCGGACGCCGCGCGGTCGATCTCGTGCGGCTGCGCACCGACGGAGTCGGGATGATCGACGTCGTCACCGACGCCGCTCCCCGCGCCTGGCCACGATGGCGCGACATGGACGAGCCTGCCGAGGTGTTCGGCTTGCCGGTAGCCGCCGGAACCGGCCCGATCCCGGTGGCGTCGCCGGCCGACGGCGGTCAGTGGCCATCATCGCCGCCGGCCCATCTCCTCGTCGCGTCGCGGGTCGCCTGGTATCCACCGCGGCTTCCCGGGTCGGCGGGCATGGACGTCGGTCTTCTCGACACGGTGATCGACGGCCAAAAGCTCACGGGCGGCGACACCGACGCCTTCTACGCACTTCTCGCCGCCGCCGGCAGGGCAGGGGAGGGGGCCGTCGCCGAGGCAGCCGGCGCGCCTGGATCACTGATCCCGCTCATCGATCCGGCCGAGCAGTGGTTCGAACACCATCGCGGCGAGCCGATCGCCATCAACGGCGTGGCCCTCCGCGCTACCCGGATCGAGATCGACGATCCGTTGCGGCAGCGGCAGACGGGCATCGATCACTACTGGGAGGTGTTCGTGTTTGTGAACACGCCCCTGATCAGCGTCGGGGGCAAGGCCCAGGATCGCTATCCGGTCGTCTGCTGCCTGAGGACGCTCCCCGTCGGGATGCCGACCGGCTCCAACATCAGCGAACCGCTCCGCGTGGCCGGGTTCGCGCTGAAGTCATACGCCTACCCGCTGAGGACCGGCGACGGCAGCGAGATCCGCCGCGAAGCGCCGCTCCTCGTTGGCGGGGACGTGACCTGGCAACGGCCCCGCCCAAGCGCTACGCAGGGGCCGCTCGCCTGGGTGCTCGTAGCACTGGCGGCGACGATCAGCGTCGGGGTCGCCCTGGCCGTCTGGGCTGGCCGGCGCGATGCCCGGCGGCGGGCGGAGCAACGGCGGACATCGCTGCCGGACCGCTTTCTTCCCCCCGGGGAAGGGCGTTCCTGACTGTCCGCGGGCCCGTGGAAAAAGTCATCCATCCCTGAGGGAAACCGTCCCCCTTGCCACCCGGGCCCGCGGCGGAGAAAAAGGGAGGTTGCTTTCCCCACTCTCCGCCCCCGAACCGTTTCTTTCCACAGCCCCTCAGGAAACACACCCCGCCATGCGACGCGCGAAGATCTCCATCATCGGTGCCGGTAACGTCGGAGCCACCACGGCCCATTGGTGTGCCGCCGCCGAACTCGGAGACGTCGTTTTGCTCGACATTCCGGCGACCGAGGGCATGCCCGCCGGCAAGGCGCTCGATCTCTTCCAGGCGGCGCCGATCATGGGGTTCGATGCCCGCCTCACTGGCACGACCGACTGGGCCGACACCGCCGGCAGTGACGTCGTCGTCGTGACCGCCGGCATCGCCCGCAAGCCGGGCATGAGCCGCGACGATCTCCTCTCCACGAACGCCAGGATCGTCGGCGATGTCGCCGCCAAGATCCGTGACACAAGCCCCCAGGCGGTCGTGATCGTCGTCAGCAATCCCCTCGACGCCATGGTCCAGCGGACGTTCCAAGTGACCGGATTCCCGCCGCAGCGGGTCATCGGGCAGGCAGGCATCCTCGACACGGCCCGCTACCGCGCTTTCCTTGCCATGGAACTCGGCGTCAGCGTCGAAGACATCTCGGCGATGCTCCTGGGCGGTCACGGCGACACGATGGTGCCGATCCCCAGTTGCACGAGCGTCGGCGGCATCCCGGTGACCCAGCTGATCGCCCCCGACCGGCTGGAATCGATCGTCACGCGGACCCGCAACGGCGGGGCTGAGATCGTCTCTCTCCTGAAGACGGGTAGCGCCTACTACGCCCCGGCGGCCGCCACGGCCCAGATGGTGGAAGCCGTCGTCCGCGACAAGAAGCGGATCGTTCCCTGCGCCGCCTACTGCGACAAGGAGTACGGCGTCGGCGGATACTTCGTCGGCGTGCCGGTGATCCTGGGATCGGCCGGTATCGAGAAGATCATCGAGTTGGATCTGCTGTCCGGAGAACGCGCGGCGCTCGACAAGAGCATCGCCGCCGTCAAGGAACTCGTCAGTGTCATGAACCGCCTCTCCGCCTGATCGGCACCTGGCAACTGCTGGCCTCGATTCGGGAAGGGGGAGCGGCCCACCGCCCCCCCTTCCCATCCTGCCGCGACGCTGCAGGTTTCCCCGGCTGCGGGTGTCTCCTCGTCGTGTGTCCTCTCCGCAAAGACGACGATTTTTTGGCCGATCCACTGTCCCGCAAGGCTCGATCGCCCCGGTCAGCGTTGGCACGATGGAAGGGAGCGGACACGGACCGGTCATCCGGGGAGTCTGCCGTTGAAGCGGCGGAGGGAGTTCCGCTAGAACCCCCCACGATTCCGCGTCCTCCTGCGGGGCTTCCCCACCCCATGAACGCTGAATCACCCCCATCCGAGGTGTCGCATGCATCCCCGCCTTCCCGCCCGCACGCCCCCCGTTGAGCCGCAGTTCATCGGCGAGCCGAACTTTGCCACCGCGGCAGACGGAATCCCTGCGACGACCCCCGCGCCGCGGGGCCTCCGCTCCCGGACGGCGCCGATCCCTGCCGCCGGCGCCTCCCCGCTGCCGTCGGCGATCGGCACCGAGGGGATGTTCGTGCCGACCGGATATGAACCTGGATACGCCTATCCGCTTCTGGTCTGGCTCCCTGACGCGTCCCGCGGCCGGTTCGATCTCGGCCGCACGATGAGCCGTGTCAGCCTCCGCAACCATGTCGCCGTTCAACCCCTCCGAGCCGACGACGCCAACGCCGACCGCGAGGCGCTGGTCTGGCGGGCGATCGATAACGTCCGTGACCGGGTCTCGATCAACCCGCGACGGATCTTCCTCCTTGGCCAGGGATCCGGGGGCACCGAGGCTTTCCGCATCGCCTGTCGACACGCCACCGCGTTCGCCGGCGTGATCTCGATCGGGGGTTCTTTCCCGCTCCGCGAAGGCCTGTTTGGGCGCCTCGAGGATGTCCGTCGTCTGCCGATGCTGCTCTGCTGCCACCGGGAGGCTCCGGCCGAGGTCGTCGGGCCCACCGACTCGACCCTCCGCCTGTTCCATGCCGCCGGGGCGATGCTCGCGATGCGGATCTACCCGGGGCGCAACGACCTCTCGAAGACGATTCTCGCCGATGTCAATCGCTGGCTGATGGACGAGATCTGCGGCTCATCTGCGTCACGCCCGACCCCCTGCGGCTCCTGACCTCCGGCCCCGGGGGCGGCCCGCCATCGGCGACGGAGGCCGGCACTTCCAGACTCGATCCCCGGCCACGGACGGCGGGGGAACAAGCAACGATTTCTACGCGATTGGCAGTTTTGAGACACGGTCCTTGAGGGCCGTGGGAACCGGTCACGTCTGGCACGGATGCCAGGAGGATCCATTCATGACGAGCCATCCCGGCCGCAGCGGCAGCACTCCCGGCTCACCGGCCTACGCTGGGCCGCCGCGGATCCTCACCTTTTCCAGAGGAGAGCAGCAGGTCTCGGAGACGACGGTCGCGCCCCATGGGATCCTCGTCGCCCTCAGGGCCGAAGTGACTGCCGGCGGTGACAACCGCGCCGCGGCGCCGGTGTCGGTGACGCTCGACGTCCAAGACACGCTGCGGATCGAGGCCGATGGGGACACCATCCGCCGACTTCTCACGCCTCTCCTGGGCCGCTCGGTTGCTGCCGCGAGTCAAGCCGCGGCGGGATCCTCGCCGCGCGAAGTGCTCGTGACGGCGGTCGGCTATCCCGATCGGATCGAGATCGAGTTTGCCGATTCCGGGTCCGGGCTGACTCCCCGGGAGCGGAACTCGCTCCCCCGCGGCCGTTCAGCCGCCGACCCGCGAGAGTCGACCGATCCGCTGCTCGATGACGTTCTCCGTCTGGCCACCTCCATCGGGGGAACGCTGGCGGCGATGGAATGCCCCGAAGGAGGCAGCGCCGTAACGCTCTGCCTGCCGATCCGCCGGACTGCGCTGCGGCGAGCGGCGTAGCGATCCCCCTTCCATCCTCCTCGAGACCACGTCCATGGATCCCCACCTCACCAACTCCCGCCGCAGCCGAGTCCCGGTTGTGACGCCGGCGCAGATCGTGGCGCTCGGACTGGTGGCCGCGTCGATCGGTTGGGCGGCCTGGTTGCTGCAGGAGCGTCCCACGGCCGACGAGGTGGCCCTGCTCGAAGACACCACTCTCACGGCGCCCCAGTTGGCGGCCATCGAGGCGGCCCTCGACCGGGCCAACCTCACCGACTACCGCACCGCGGAAGGGACGGTCTGGGTGCCCCGGTCGCGCCAAGGCGCGTACAAACGCGCGGTCGTCGACGGAGATGCGATTCCCAAGCCATGGGGGACACGGTTCCACGAAGCGATCGCTTCCGGTGGTGTCTGGACGTCGACCTCGGCCCGGGCCGAGTCGTTGAAAGTCGCCCTCCAGGACGAACTCTCTCAGGTGCTCTGTTCGATGCCGGGGATCGAACGGGCCGCCGTGCTCTCTGACGTCGAAGAGCGTTCGGGATTCCGACAGGAACCGCTCAAGACCGCCAGCGTCGGCATCCGCACGACCTCGGGCACCGAGCTCGACGCCGTTCGCGCCCATGGCATCCGCGTCCTCGTCGCCTCGTCGATCGCGGGGCTCGAACCGGAGCGGGTGGCCGTCACCGATCTCTCGACGGGGAGGGTCTTCGCCGGCGCACTCGAGGATCCCACCGCCAGCGCCACGGTCGCTCCGGAGTTGGCCCGGCGGTTTGCCAACGAGACGGCCCTGGCCGGCAGGATCCGCCAGGCGCTGGCATTCGTCCGTGGCGTGATCGTGGATGTTGCCATCGATGCCACGCCGCTCCCCACCCCCACCGACAGCCCGCTCCCCACGGCGACTGACCCATCCGAGCCGCCCATCGCGGCCGCCGCCAACGCGCCTGCCGAGTTGCTCCCTCCGGCGCCCCCACCATCTCGACAGCCTGTCGCCCCGGGCGCTCCCGCCGGGCACGCTCGTCCCCGGGACGCCAATCCGGAGATTCCCGGCGTGGTCCATGTCACCGTCTCGATCCCCGACAACTATCTCGCTGCCGCTGTTCACGCCTCGAAGGCCCGTTCGCAGGCCAATCCCTCCGCCGACAGCGTCACCGCTCCCACCGCCGACACCGCGGCGGGGGCCGAAGATCACGAACTCGAGCGTCTCCGCGAGATCGTCGGCCGGGCGCTCCCGTCGTTCGACAGTCCCGATCGCCTCCGCGTTCTGGTGACGAGCTACCCGGCCATGGTTCCCGACGCCACGGAGCGTCGTGCGGAGGCCCTCGATGGCCCCCGGCCACTGCCTGCCAATCGCAGCCCCGCGGCGGATGTCACGATCCATACCGAAGTCGACATCCCTCCGTCGCACCACCCGTCGCATCACCCGTTGCCCGACCTGCCGCGCGAAGCATGGCTGGCCGCCACGAGTGTTTTCGTCGGACTCCTCGCGGGCTTCCTGTGGTGGGCCGGCAGTCGAAGCAGTGGCCGGACGGAGGAGTCGTTCCGGGGCTGGAAGGCATCCGACGACGACGACCGTACCAGCGTCGACGACGAACGGAGACTGGCGGCATGATGTCGAGCCTGTCACAAACGTGCGCGACTCGCCCCCCGTCTGGCGCCCCGGCGGCGGTGCGCTTGGGGTTTGTCGTGACGGTCGGCTTGCTTGTCTCGCTCGGCGGGATGCCCTGGGCTTGCGGGGCTTCAGCCGAACTGTCGCCCGAGCCAGCCGTCGAGCCGATCGCCGAAGTGACGCCGGCCCGCCTCCTCGAACCGACCTTCCCCGACGCCATTCCGATCGGGGCGATCCCGGCCGGCGCCACGATGAGCGCCGACGAGGCCTCCGGATCCACGCGGGGGGCGTCGAGCCTCGATCTCCGCATCACCGCGTTCCTGGGGGCCTTGCTCGCCGCCGTGCTGTTCTTGAAGTGGAACGGACGGCGGACGATGCACCGACTTCCGGCCGAGGTGTTCGCGGTCCTCGGCGAGGCCTCCCTGGGCGGCCAGCACGTCGCCCGGATCGTCCGCTTCGGCCCGAAGACGATCCTCGTCGGCGTGTCGGGCGCGACCTGCACGACGCTGGCTGAGATCGACGATCCCGGCGCCACCGAGGCGATCATCGCAGCTTGCCTGCCGACCGCCGCGGCAGGATCCGCAGCGGCCCCCACGCGCCTTGGCCTTCCGCTGCGGGCGCGGGCCGCCGCCCGGGCCCTGCTCGGGGTTTTCCTCCTCCTCCTGGCCGCGCTCCCAAACACACCGTCCCGCGGCGACGAGGCCGCGGCCCCCGCGGTCTCCGATCTTCCTGCAGCACCGTTGACCGCGGAGGCCTTTCCTCCCACGCCGGTTGGCACCCTCGCCGGCGGTCGACCGACGACCGACATCGCCGCGCTGCCGGCTTGGAGTGATCTCACCACCCGATCGCTCGGCCCCCGCTCGGTCGACGGGATCCTCTCGGCGGTGATCCTCTTCGGCGTGGCGAGCATCGCCCCGGCGATCCTCCTCATGACGACGTCGTTCGTGCGGATGTCGGTGGTCCTCTCCCTCGTCCGCCAGGGCCTCGGCACCCAGGGGCTCCCCTCCAACCAGATCGTGACGTCGCTGGCGCTGTTCCTCTCGCTGCTGGTGATGTGGCCGGTGTGGACGTCGGCCTACCGAGAGGGGGTCCAGCCGTTGCAGGAGGGAAAGATCGACGCGAGCACCGCCTTCGAGCGTGGCTCGGTCCCGGTCCGTCGCTGGATGGCGGGCCAGATCGAACGGGCCGGGAACCGGCAGACGATGCTCCTCTTCCTCGCCCGCCATCCCTCGGCGTCACGCGAGGTCCGCAGCTACGACGACGTCCCCTTGGAAACCCTCCTGCCGGCGTTCCTCGTCAGCGAACTGAAGACCGCCTTCTCGATCGGTGTCCGGTTGTTGCTGCCGTTCCTCGTCCTCGATCTCCTCGTCGCGACCCTCCTTGCCTCGACCGGCCTGGGGATGGTGTCGCCGGCGACGGTCTCCCTGCCCCTCAAACTCGTCGTGTTCGTGATGGCCGACGGCTGGTCGCTCGTGGTCCAGTCCCTCCTCGATGGCGTGCGGACCGCAGCCTGAGCGGGTCGATCGCCGCAGATTCGCGCCCCCGTCCGAGAGGCCCCCGTGGTCGACACCGAGTTCGCCGAACTTCTCCGCCACGCACTGCTGGCCGCGATGCACGTCGGGGCGCCGGTGCTCGTGGTTGCGTTCGTCGTCAGCTTGGGCACGGGCCTCCTCCAAGCGGCGACCGGGATCCACGAGACGGCCGTCGGCCTCCTGCCGCGACTTCTCCTCGTCGGGCTCTCGCTCGTGGCCACGCTCCCCTGGATGCTCGAGCGGATGGTCGACCTGTTCCGCGCCGCGGCCGGAGGATCGTGACGGCATGGATGCCCTCTCGGTACTCGCCAACTCCATCGAAGCCTCCGGCGGCCCCGGCCTCATCGTTGCGGCCGGCCTGCTTGCCCGGGTGGTGGTGGGCCTTGAAGTCGCCGCCCACGGCCTCTTGCCAATGGTCGAGTTCAAGGCGCGTCTCGCCCTCGGCATCCTCGTGGCGCTGGCCGCCTTGCCGGCGGCCTTCATGGCCTCTCCGCTGGCAACAGCCGAGCTGACGCTCTCCGCGGCGATCGCAACGATCGCGGGGGAAGCCAGCGTCGGCCTCTGTCTGGGATTGACCGTGGCGGCGGCCGTCAGCGCCGTGGCCTGGGCCGGCGAAATCCTCGGGAGCGTCGCCGGACTGGCGTGGGAGGACGGCGAAGAGGATGGGGCGGCCGGATCGTCCGCGGGGGTCGCTCGGCTGGCCCGCTGGCTGTCGCTGGCGGGATTCCTTGCGGCGGGTGGTCTGGAGATCGTCCTCGTGTCGCTCATCGACACCGTCCGATCGATGCCGGTGGGGTTTCTCAGCGGGAGTGCCACCGCCTGGCCCCCTTTCGAAACGTGGGCGCTACGGATGCCGTCGATGGCGATCGGCTTGGCGGTGTCGCTGGCCGTGCCCGCCCTCGCCGCGGTGCTCGTCTTCCAAGTCGTCGCAGCGCTCGCCCTCCGAACGGCGTCGTGTGACCCGGGCCCGGGGATGCTCCACGCCGCCACGGCCCTGATCGTGCTGGCGACGATCTTCGTCAACGCCTCGGCGTGGTCGCGGGCTGCCGGTCCGCGCCTCCTGCCGGCGTTGGCTGCAGCGATCGCCGCTCCCGGCCCCATTCCTGCGCCGCGGTCGGTGGCGACGCCCGACGCCGGCTCCGGAGGGCTCCGATGAGCGATGCCTCCGAACGCACCCTCCCGGCCACGAGCCGCCGTCGCCAACTCGCCGAGCGGGAAGGCATGCTCCCCACCGCTGCGCTTCCGGCCTGGGGGGCAGGGGTGGCCGTGACGGTCCTCCTCCTGCCGGCCTGGTGGCGGGCAACGCTGTCGGCGGCGATGTCATCGATCCACGCGGCCTGCGCCCCGGCCCGCCTCGCTCCCCAGGCCGAGCTGGAGTTCTGGCCGTCGCTCGGCCTGGTGCTCCCCACCCTCGCGGTGATCGTGGTGGCGGCCGGTGCGTCCCTGGCGGTGCGGTTGCTCGTCGATGGATTCCGCTGGCATCCCGCTGCAGTCGCCCCCGACCTCCGCAGGATCGATCCGCTGGCCGGCATCCGGCGGATTCTCGCGCCGACGACACTCTTGACCGCTGCCGGAGGGGTCTTTTGGCTCGCCATTCCCGCCTGGGTGGCCTCCCGTTCCGGCGATCGCCTGGCCGATCTCGTCGGCTCCACCACCGACTCGATCCAAGCTGGTGCCCCGCTGCCGGTGGCCGTCGGCCTCGCCGCCGGGGCAATCCCTGAGGGCCTCGCCCTGCTCGCTCCAACGGTGGCCGCGACGGTGGCCGTAGCGGTGGTTCGTTGGCTTCTCCTTCGCCGCTGGGGTGAGCAGCGCATCCGAATGACGCCCGAGGAACTCCGCGAGGAGCTCCGCAGCCTCGAAGCCCCCCCCGCTGTCCGCTGGGGCAGGCCGGCCCCAGCCCGCGCCGCCGCGGAGAGCCCAGGCGGCCCCCGGCCCGAAGACGCGGTCCCCCGCCCCCGGTCAGCTGCGGTGGTCACGGTCAGCGCTGGAGTCGTGCTGGGGATTGTCGCCATGGGCTCGGGCTGTCGGCTCGTCAATCGCCACAGCGCCGTACCACAGCAGCAGCTCGCCGAAGCGCGGAGGCTTTCGAACGAAGGGCTCTCCGCCGCCGATCAGCAGGATCTCGCCGGCGCCGAAACGCTCCTCTCCCAGGCGGTGAAACGATGTCCGACCGACATCGATGCCCGCCGTCACTATGCCTCCGTGCTCTGGCAGCGGGGGGAGCGGATGGAGGCGGTGGAACAGATCAACGAAGCGCTCCGCCTCGCCCCGGAGGATGTGCCGCTGTGCCTCGCCGGCGGACGGATGACGATGGAACTCGGTCTCCTCGATGACGCCGATCGACTTGCCATCGCGGCGCTCCACGCGGCCCCCCAATCGGCCGACGCCTGGCACCTTCGGGGGCAGGTGTCCCTGGCGCGGGGTCAGGACGAAACGGCGCTTGCCGAATTCCATCACGGCTTGGCGATCGCGCCCGACGACCGTGGCCTTCTCCTCGACACGGCCGAGGTCTACCGACGCCTCGGTCGCCCCCGGCGGGCCCTCTCGACCCTGGCGGCCCTCGGCGAATCGTACGGGCCTCAGCAAACCCCCGGACTCGTCCTCGCCCTCGAAGGGATGGCGCTGGAGGCGCTCGGCCGCACGGACGACGCCCGTGACAGCTACCAAGCGGCGATTGCCCGTGGCGGCGCTCCGGCAGACACCGCGGAGCGGTTGGCGAACCTCGACGTTCGCTCCGCCGCCGGACCGGTGGCTGCCACCCCATCCGGCCAGCCCTCGCGCTGACGGCTCACTCCCCGGATTACTCGCCCGAGGTCGTCCGCCCGGTGAGGAGATCGAAGGCCCCGATCGCCGGGACGAGCAGGGCGAGCGTGGCAAAGCCGTAGGCCACGGTCGTGACGAACACCACCTGCAGGGTGTTCCCCTGGAGGAACGAGGTGATCGCCACGAACGTGAGGGCCGGAAGGAGGGCGGAGGCCCAGCCGATCGCCGGCGAGGGATTCCGGGCCGAGAGCGCGGCGTAGAGGCCGATGGCCCCCCCGACAATGACCGCCAGGAAGGGGGCGAGTTGGAGCTCGAAACTCGATCCAAACGCGACCATGATCCGCATCGCGGTCGCCACACCGACAAACAGGAACGTGACGGTGCCGAGGGCGACGGCGATGGCGCGGCGGGAGGAATCGTACGAGAGCCCGACATGGAAGCCGAGCACCGCGGCGAAGAACAACAGCACCGCCATCCCCAAGCCGAGGCACAGCCCACCCTCGACACCGGTGATCCCGGCGGCGACCAGCGCCCCACAGAGGACGAGCGGAAGGATCACGATTTCGCGGGCGACCGAAAGGACACCGAGGAGTTTTCCCCACACGAACTCCGCCGGCTCCAAGTCGCTCACAAGCAGCAGGTCGAGTGATCCACGATCGCGCTCGGTCGTCACGCTCGTCACGGCCAGCGCCGTCACGGCGACGAGACTCGCCAGAGCCATCGGCACCACAGCCAGAGCGATGGCGAGCCGATCAGGCCGCGGTCGGCCCGCCTCGCGGAGAATCCCGGCAACGGCCACGGCGAAGAGAACCAGCCAGGCGATGCGGACGACGACGATCATCCTGCCGTAGGCCCGGGTGCGCATCTCCCGCCACAGAATCGGATTGTCCCACACCTCCCGCGAAGGGGTGCGGATAGGCCGCGCGTCCGTGGCCAGCGTCCCTCTGGCCCGCGATTCGCGGGCCACATTCCAGCTTCGCAGTTGCCACACCGCCACCGAGTTGGAGACGACGATGATCACGGCGCAGGTGGCGAGAAACGGCAGCAGCGTCGCTCCTCCCGACGGACTGAGGGCGGCGAACACGGCCCGAGCAGGGGAGAGCATCGCGGCGGCGGCCGCTCCCTGCGAGGCCGTCACGGTCTCGCCGACGGCCACCCAAGCCACGAGGGCAAAGAGCGTGATCGCGAGGGATTGAAACGTCGTGTCCTTCCAGAACGCCACGGTGGTGGCGATGCTCGCAGCAGCAAGCGCTGCCGCCACCGTGACGGCGAACATCCGTGCCAACTGCGGGAAGGTGACGCCACCGAAAAGGGCGGCGATGGCGAACATCGGGACGGCGGCGAGGAGCAGGAGGAGCACTCTCACGAGGCTCGCGGCCAGTTTGCCGAGCACCAGTTCCCGGTCGGTGAGGCGGCTGACGAGAAGCAGCTCGAGGGTGCGGCGGTCCTTTTCGGTGCTGACGGCGACGGCCCCGGTCATCGCGGCGGCCAGCATCGCGAGCGTCAATTGGAGCGGGGCGAGGATCCGCGTCAGCGTCGCCCCGAACCGGGCGGTATCGCCGGCGGTGGCCACCGATTGGGTGCCGGTCACCACGAGCCAGCAGGTGGCAATGATCGCCAGCAGGGCCCCCGCATAGACAGCCCGAGCGATGTAGAGGCCGCGGGAGCGTGGCGCGAAGGCGATTTCGCGTTCGAACACGGCCCCGAGCAGCATGATTCCTCCCGTATTGACGGCTGTGGCATTCCGCCATGCCGCAGAGTACAGTACCAAATTCACCTTCACATTCCCGCCCCAATCCATTTTTCACTGTCGAGGGACGCCCCATGTTCCTGTCCACCAGCGCTGATCACGTCACCCCCCCACGCGGCCTGATCACGAGGCTCGCCGGCCTGGCCACGCTGCTGCTCGGGATGGGATGGCTGGTGGTCGGGATGTCCACCCTGGCCTCGGCCCAAGTGACCGTCCAGACGCTCATCGGCAGGGCGGTGACCGACGACTCCCACGCCACGGAGATCAACAGCGCGATCACCCGCGTCCGCGACCGCGACGTTGACGGCTGCCGGGCGATGCTCGAGCGCGTTCACGCCGACGATCCGAAAGTGCCGCCCCCGGGGGTGATGATGGCCACCTTGTGGCTGAGCGTGAAGCAGGCTGCCGCAGCCCGTGCCGAACTCGACCAAACCGTCACCAAGTTCCCGGAAGATCCGGAGCCCTATCTCGTTCTCGGGGATCTCGCCTTCCAGGATCGGATGGTCACCGATGCATCCGTACTTTTCGATCGCGCTGAGGAGCTGTCCGCGAAGTTCACCTCGAACGCCAAGCGGAAGCGCGACTTCGATATCCGTTGCCATGCCGGCAAGGCGGCGGTCCACGAGGCCCGCGGTCAGTGGGATGCGGCGCTTGCCGAGATCCGCAAGTGGGTCGAGATCGATCCGGACAGCGCCAGCGCCCGGCAGCGGCTCGGCAGCGCTTTGTTCCAGCTCGAGAAGCCCGACGAGGCGCTGACGGCGTTCGGGGAGGCGCACGATCTCGACGGCAAGCTCCCCCGCAAGGAGATGCTCCTCGCCCGCCTCTACGATCAGGCGAAGAAAACCGACAAGGCCCGCGAGCTCGTTGAGGCCGCAGTGAAGGCCGCCCCCGACGACGCCGTGGTCCGGCTCGGTGCGGCCAATTGGTTCCTCACCCATGGCGACACGGTCGCCGCCAGAGAGAACGGTGACAAGGCGATCGATCTCGATCCGAAGAATCTCGAGGCCCGGATCGTCAATGGGACGATCGCCCGCGTGGCCCGTGACTTCGAGTCTGCGTCGAAGTTCTTCGGCGAGGCCCACGCTCAGTCGCCACGAAACTTCGTCGCCTCCGACTCGCTCGCCCTCTCCCTGGCGGAACTGCCGGAAAAGGAGAATGTCCAGCGGGCGCTCGAGATCGCCGAGACGAACGTGGCGATGGTCAAGGACAACCAGCAACTGCAGATCGCGTCGCTGACGACCCTCTCGTGGGTGCTCTACAAGCTCGGGCGGATGGCCGACGCCGAGAAGATTCTCGCGCAGGTGTCGCAAAACAACGCGCTCACCGCCGACGGCGCCTATTACATCGCCCAGATTCTTTCCGACAAGGGAGAGAAGGAGCAGGCCCAGCGGCTCCTCGAGCAGTTGATGACCAACGACCCGATCTTTGCCAACCGCTCCGCAGCCGAAGAACTGCAAGCGGCGCTCAAGGCCGAAGCCGAGGCGTCGGCAAAGTGACCGGCGGCTGACCGCCCCCACCCCTGGATCCCGCTGTCAGCGTCCCTGTCCTCCCCCCGGCGCGCCGGTGGCTGGGGCAGTCGGCGTCGCGCCGGGTTGCACTGGCGGCGTGCCGGGGAACACCGGCTGCGTAAACCCCGGCAGGGTATTGCGTCCGGGGAGACTGGGCGTGGGCCGTAGTGGCGCGACCGGCTCGGCCACGGCGCGCTGTGCGGGCACGAGGTTCGACCAATTCGTCCCCCCTGGTGTGTTCGGCGACGCCCCGGTCGAGCCCGGCACCGCCGACGGTGCCGGGGCCTGCGGGAATCCGTTCCCCGACCTTGCCGGACCAGTCGCCGCAGACGGATACGTCGGCTGTGGGTTCATGGGGCGGACGGTGATCCCCCCGCCAGGAATCCCGGGCAAGCCGTCCCCGGCGGGTGTAACGCCAGGCTGGCTGGCGGCGGCACGCCGCAGTTGCTGGGCCCGGGATCTGGCCCGGATGCGGTCGCTCCGCAGGGGGATCCCCGGGTAGGCCTGAACAGGCACTTCGAGGCTCGGCAGCCCGATCCGGCTGCCGTCGCCGAAATAGGTGAACATCTCGATGGCCCGCGCCGGGAGGACGAGGACGAGCGACAGGAGCGTCGCCCCGGTCAACCAACGGCCCCCCCGGGGCCACCGACGTGGCGTACAAGTCATGGATCGGCCTCCCTGCCGATTGCCTCGGTGGATCGAGGGGCAGCCGTCCCGCCGACGACGCACACCCCGTTCCACTGGTGTCTTCGGATCATTCAGCGCTCCCGCTCATCGATTCCTCCGCTCCTTGGTCGCCACCGGTACGACCGTCACGACCCGACCCGGGAGGCACCGGCCGCGCGCCGCGGTAGGCTGGTTGGCATGCTTGCCCCCACGCTTCTCACGATCCCCGCCACGGTCTGGTGGGCAGTCTCCGCCGTGGCGGCGCTGGTCACCGCCGGCACGGCGATGCGCGCCGCCGTCTCCACGCGGGGCTCGACGGCCGTTCCGGCGACCCTGTGGGCGATCGCTGCCTGCCTCTCCCTCGCGCTTGATACGGGTTTGCGCGCCTCAGGGGCCATCTCGCAACCGTCCGCTGCCGCGTCGCTGCGGATGGTGACGGTTGCCCTGTCATTGTGCCCGGCAATGTCGCTCCTCGGTGCAAAACGGCCCCAGCATGGGGTCTGGCAATTCATCGTTGCGGCGCTGGCGGTGATCCTCCTCCTCCCAACGCTCGCCACCGCGCTTGTGCGCCCCGACAGCGTCCCCGATGCCCATCTCCTCGGCCGTGGCTTCGTCGTCATCCTGTCGCTCGTCGGCTGGATGAACTTCGTCGCGACCCGCCACGGCCCCGCCGCGACGCTCGTCACGCTCGGTCAGTTGGTCGTGGTCCGCGGGTTTCTTCCCTTGGTCGACAGTGAACAGGCCTTCCCGCCAACGGCCTCGACAGCAGCTCCGCTGGCTGCTTCGGTCGATTGTCTGGGGGGCTGCCTGGCCGCAGGCGGGGGCCTTCTCGCCGTGGTGATCAGCAGCACTCGGCGGCGGCCGTCACTGGCCGCGGCGGGAACCTTCGCAGCCGCGGTTGAACCGGCTTTCCTCGGATTCCGGGAGACACTCGGGGCCGCCTGGACGCTCCGCGTTGCCGAGCGTTTCGATGCGATCGCCGCGAGCCGTGGCTGGCCATGCCGGCTCCACTTCGACGGCGTCCATCCTGCCGACACCCCGATGGACGGGCCATGGCAGCGGGATGCCCAGCGGGCGTTGGGGGCCCTCCTGCAACGGTTCGTGTCGAGCCAATGGCTCCGTCGCCACGCCTGGCCGGTGCGGGCAGGCGGGCGATTGGCCCGGGAAGGACGGCGGGGGTAGACTGTCCGCCTTCCGGGGAACCTGGCCGACGGCGGGATCCACGGTCCATGGCCGATCCATCTCAGAGTCCCCCAGGGAGCCAGTCATGTCCGAGTCTTCCGCCCAGCGCCCCGCCCAGGAGCCGATGCAGGTTCCCGTCGATGAGTCCCACATCGTTGCCACGTACGCGAACTTCTGCCGCGTGACCGGCACGCCGGAGGAATTGATCGTCGACTTCGGTCTCAACAAGCAGGTGGCCGGGACTTCCCCAGAGACGATCCAGCTCACCCAGCGGATCATCGTCAACTTTTTCACAGCCAAGCGGCTCGCCTACGCCCTCCAGATGGCGGTTGCCCGCCACGAGCAGGCCTTCGGCGTCCTCGAGACCGATGTCCAGCGTCGCGTGATCCACCAGCAGGCGGCCAAGGCCTGATTCGGGAAAGCTCGGAAACGGTGACGATTCCGGGCGATCCGCCTCCGGGGTGCCTGCCGATCCAGGGATCCTCGCGATCCTGTCAGGCGACCCCGATGCGGAGTTGCCACGTATGACAAACGCCACCTGGCTAGCGTCGCCGGCGGATCCACCGCCGGCGACGCCTAGCCCCATTCCGGTCAAAGCCCGATGAGCACCGTTGATCCCCGCTCCGTCGATGAGGCCCGCCAGCAGATCCGCGCGATCGTGGCGGAGATCGATCAACTCGGGCGCTCCGATTTGGCGGAGGCCGACTTCTTCCGTGGCCTCCTCGATCGGGTCCTCGAGGCGATGGGGGCGGTGGCAGGGCTGGTGTGGATTGTCGGAGAAGGGGGGCGGTGTGAGCCGATCTGCCACGCCGGCGTCCCATCGACCGGGCTGACCGCTTCTCCCGAGGCCCAGGAGGCGCATGGCCACCTCGTGGAGTCGCTTCTGGCGGGAACCGAAGGGATGTTGATCCCCGCCCGCGCCCAACTGGCCGGCCCCGACGGCAAGGCGGTGGCCAGCAATCCGACCGATCTCCTCCTCGTCTCGGCACCGATCGACCGCAACGGCCAGCGGGCCGGCCTCCTCGAGATCTTTCATCAACCCCACCCCCCCGAGGTCGAGCAGGGCTTTCTCACCTTCCTCACCCAGGTCGGGGCGGTGGCGGGAACCTTTCTTGCCCGCCGCCAATCGAAGACGATCGACGCCCAGCAGACCACGCTCACCCAGGTCGATCGCTTCAGCCGGGCGGTCCACGAGTCACTCGATCCGATCGCCACCGCCTTCGTGCTTGCCAACGAAGCCCGGCGGATCATCGGCTGCGACCGCGTCAGCGTGCTTGTCCGCCAGGGCCGCCGCCTCCGCCTCGAGGCCGTCAGCGGGCAGGAATCGGTGGAACGACGGGCCACGGCCGTGCAGGCGATCGAGGCTCTCGGCAGGGTCGTTTCCCGTGCCCGCGATCCGCTCTGGCACCCCGATCCGGGGCGCGAGCTCCCCCCGCAGATCGAGGAGGAACTCGAGCACTTCATCGACGAGTCGCATGCCACCGCCCTGGCGGTGATCCCGCTCGAACGGCCCAGGCCGACGCCGGTCGTCAAGCAGGGGGGCGTGGATGCCGTGGCGGTCGCCCGCGCCGAGTCAAACGCCGATGCCGATGTCGAGCCGGTCGGCGTGCTCGTGGCCGAATGGTTTTCCTCCTCGTCGTTTGACGGCGGGAAGCGGGCCCGCGTCGACCTCGTCTCGGACCACGGGCGGGTGGCACTGGCAAACGCCTTGGATCACACGAGCCTGCCGCTGTTCGGCCTCCTCGATCTCCTCGGCAAGTCGCGCGTGCTGACCACCGCCCGCAATCTCCCCCGGACGGTGACCGCAGCCGTGGCGGCGCTGACGGCCCTGGCCGCCCTCATCCTCATCCCCGCCGAATTGCGACTCGAGGGGAAGGGAACGCTCGAGCCTGTCCATCGCCGCGACGTCTTTGCCGGCATCGATGGCGTGGTCGAGTCGATCGCCGACGGCATCGTCCACGGGAGGAACGTGTCCGAAGGACAACTCCTGGCAACGCTCCGCAACACCGATCTCGAGGTGGCGCTCACCGACGTCCTCGGCCGCAAGGCGTCGAGCGAGGAGCAACTCGTCTCCACGCAGCGGGCCCTCCTCGAGGACAACAAGATCTCCACCGACGAGCGGACGCGGATGTCGGGCCGGGTGGCCCAACTACGGCGTGAGATCGAGAGCCTCGAAGAGCAGCGGAAGCTGTTCCTCACGAAGAAGAAATATCTCGAGGTCCGCAGCCCGATCGATGGCGTCGTCGTCACCTGGCAGGTCCGCGACCGGCTCCTCCTCCGTCCGGTCGAGAAGGGGCAGGTGCTGCTCGCTGTTGCCGACAAGACGGGCCCGTGGGAACTCGAGGTCCACATGCCCGACGACCGCCTCGGCCATGTGAACCGGGCAGCGGCCCTGGCCAGCCAAGATGGCCGAGAGCTGAACGTCGATTATGTCCTCGCCACCGACCCCGGCACGCGGCACTACGGCTCCGTCAAGGAGATCCACGAGCAGGCGGAAGTGCGAGGCGAGGCCGGCAACACGGTGATGGTGCGGATCACGATCGATCCCTCGAATCACGACCGGGAAGAGCTCGGCGCCGGAGCGACCGTGACGGCCCGAATCGCCTGCGGCAAGCGGTCGCTGGGGTTTGTGTGGTTCCACGACGTGCTCGCCTTCATCCAGTCTCAGATCCTCTTCCGGCTGTGGTGACGTTTCCGCTCATCATCGTTTTCCACGCCTCTCCCCGGGGCGGGTGAATCCTGGAGGTCCTTGTGCGTCTTTCCCCTGTCAT
>CAMARC010000019.1 GCA_945860405.1 Candidatus Kuenenia stuttgartensis
ACGGCGGTCGCGAGGATGATCGCCCCGGCCCCACCGCGGGAATGGGCCACCATGCCGACCGTCCAGAACGCACCACCAAAGATGATCAGGGAGAGCGTCGCCCCCGCCCACGACCAGACCGGCCCACGGAGGCGCTGTCGACAGAGGGCCAGAAGCAGTGGCAGGGTGAGATACATTCCGGCGGCAAAATGATTGCTGACGACGTACGATCCCATCCCGTCGCCGATCTGCCAGCGGGGAAGATGGTATTCCTCCTCGCCGACCCGGACCGGCCCCGACTGCGACGACTCGACGATCCCGGCCGTGCGCACCGGCGGAAGCACGGTGGTACACCAGGATAGATTTTCTTCGGGGCCCTTGAGGTCGTGCCGACCGAGCACGACATGATCGTCGTTCATCGGATAGACGATCCCCAGCCCCCAGACCATGAAGCCAGCCGCTGCGATCGCCGCGCAGAGCACGAGGCGTCGCCGGGGACGGCGGCAGAGGTCCATCGTCACGACAGTTGCCGAGAGCCCGAGGAACACTTGGCGGATCGCCGCGGCCGTGGCGCCGGGATCGATGGAGATCGTGCCCCACCGCAACGGTTCCCCCTCTGAAACCGTGGCCCAGGCCTGTGCCGAGAACGGGGCGATGAGGGCGAGGAGCGGTACCGGCAGGGGAACGATCTGAACAAGCGCCCCTCCGGCCACGGCGATCGGCAGCCAGGCCAACCATCCCGAGCGGGGTGCCGTCACGGCCCACAGCAGGGTGGCCATCCCGACGAGAAGATTGATCCCCAACTTGCCGAGCGGATGGGTGCCGCCGAGGGCCATTGGCCCCAGGATCGCCGCCAGCGACAAGAGGGCGACGGCCGCCAGTTCCGCGCCGCGGTGCCAGAGCGGCTCCCGATCGGCGTCCACATCCTCGTGGCCGATTCCGAGGATGAGGGCTGTGTTGCCAGCAGGCATGGAGCAGTGATCCGGGGATTCCGCGGCCGATGTTCTCGAGTTTACCCAACCTTCCACGACTCTCCCATCGCAGTCCGGCGGAATCGATGGAGGACTCCCTCCCCCTCCGATGGCGGCCCAAGGGGCAAGGCTCGGATTTGGGGATGAAAACGTAAACTACGGGAAAAACTCCCCTGGGAATCTCGACACCATGGCCGTCCTCCGCCTCATCGCCTCGGCGCTCCGAGTGGTCGCTACGGCCCTCCTTCTCGCCCTCCTCTGGCTGCCGTCACTCCGGGGCACGATGGCGGCCGATGGCCGCCCGCCCAACATCCTCTTCATCTTCGCTGACGACCTCACCTGTCAGGCGCTGTCGACCTATGGAGAGTCACGTCACCTCCTCGAAACGCCGAACATCGACCGGCTCGCTCGCGAGGGGATGCGGTTCGACCGTTGCCTCGTCACCAACTCGATCTGCGGGCCGAGCCGGGCCACGATCCTCACCGGCAAGTACTCGCACAAGAACGGCTTCTACAACAACGCCAATTGCCGGTTCGACTCGACCCAGCCGACCTTCCCGAAGCTGCTGCAGGACGCCGGTTGGCAGACCGCGGTGATCGGCAAGTGGCACCTCGGGAGCGATCCGACCGGCTTCGATCACTGGCGGATCCTTCCGGGGCAGGGGATCTACTACAACCCGACGATGATCACGGCCACGGAAAAGGCGATCGAGCGCGGATATGTCACCGATGTGATCACCGATCGTTCCATCGCGTGGCTGCGGCAGCGAGACCGTGACCGGCCGTTCCTCCTCATGACACAGCACAAGGCGCCGCACCGCGAGTGGTCGCCGGCGATCCGGCACCTCGGCTGGGACGACGATCTCCCCCATCCCGAGCCAGCAACGCTGTTCGATGACTTCGCCGGCCGAAGCACGGCCGTCCGCGACCATGACATGGGGCTCGATCGCACCTTCACCCCACTCGACGCCAAGCTTGTGGCGCCGTCGGGGATCGATGGCGAGGATCTCGTCGCCTGGAATGCCCACTATGAACCGCGCAACGAAGCCTTCCGGGCGGCGGCTCCGGCCGGCAGGGACCTCGTCCGCTGGCGCTACCAGCGCTACATGCACGACTACCTCGGCTGCGTGAAGGCGATCGACGAGAGCGTCGGCCGGCTCCTCGACGAACTCGACCGCGCGGGGATCGCCGACGAGACCGTCGTTGTCCTGTCGAGCGATCAGGGGTTCTTCCTCGGTGAACACGGCTGGTTCGACAAGCGTTGGATCTTCGAAGAATCGGTGCGGACACCGCTGATCGTTCGCTGGCCGGGACTGACCAGGCCGGGGAGCCGCTGCGACCGGATCGTATCGCTCGTTGACTTCGCCCCGACGTTCCTCGCGCTCGCCGGATTGCCTGTGCCTCCCGACATGCAGGGGCAGGCTCTCCAGCCGCTCCTCGCCGAACACGCCGACGCCGACTGGCGGAAGAGCCTCTACTACCACTACTACGAGTTTCCCGAGCCGCATCATGTCCGCCCTCACCGGGGCGTGATCACCGATCGCCACAAGCTCGTCCACTACGAGGGGGATCTCGACGAGTGGGAGCTCCTCGACCGGGAGGTTGATCCGACCGAGACGCGCAGCTTCCACGACGATCCCGCCTACGCCGATACGCTCCGCGATCTCCGGGCGGAGCTCGAACGACTCGAAGCAGAGGTCGACGACCTCGGCCCGGTGCCGCCGGAGGCCTACGGAAACACTCCGTTCGAGTGACCGAACCGGCCGGGGGCCAAAGCCGTACGAGAACCTCGCCCCCTCATTCCCGCTTGTCCCCACACCGCTCCACGAGGATCGCCATGCTCCGTCGCTGCTTCCTCCCGATGCTGGCCACCGTGGTGGCCGGCCTGGCCGGCCTGGCCTTCTTGGCCCCCCCGGCCCTGGCCCGCAACCCGCCCAATCCCTACTCGAGCTTCAACCTCTCCGGCATCAACTACGGCTCGATGCAATGGGAGCGCGACCAGCGCGCGGGGAAGCGAGTCTGGCCCTACGACAACCAGCCGAGCGGTGGCGGCGCCCGCTCGACGGTGTCGGCCGGGGGCTGGGGCGGCGGGGTGGGAGGGGCTGTGGTGCGGCCAAACGGCGGCCGCGGATGGCGGCGTGGGCGGCGCTGAGGCCGGTCAGCCGGCTGGAGCCGGCGGGTCGTCCTGGTACATCCGGTATTTCTTGGTAACGAGGGCGCCACCCCGCTCGAGCGTCCGCTTCGAGAGGTGGTTCGACTCGAGCACCCAGGAAAACTCCACTTCCTTCATCCCCCAGTCGATGACCGGCTGGACGAGCGCCCCCATGAGCACCAGCCCCACACCCCAGGCCTGATACTCCGGCACGACGTTCGTGCTGATCGCCCGCATCCGCTTGATCCCCTTCTTGTTCCAGAGGAGGCGAACGAAGCCGAAGGGGAAGAGGCGGCCATTGATCGCCTTGATGCGCGGGTTGTAGTCGAGGAGGCAGAAGACGGTGCCGATCGGCTTGCCGCCGACCTCGGCCACCATCGCCAACTCCGGCACGATGAGGTGCTTGAGGCTCTCGGCCATGTGCTTCACCTCGCCGGCCGACAGCGGCACGAAGCCCCAGGTGCCACCGAGGCTCGAGTTATAGATCTCGAGGAACATCCGCACCTCTTCGTCGAAGCGGCTCCGGTCGAGCGGCCGCACCGTGACGCCGAAGCGTTCCTTCACCCCCTGGATCATCGAGCCGAGCTTCGAATCGAGCGACGACAGCATCCCCGTCTCGCCCCAGAAGGCGTACATGTCCTCGACTTTGCCGAAGCCGTTCTCCTCGACGAGCCGGCCGTACCAGGGCCGGTTGTGCGTCATCATGAAGAACGGGGGCGTGTCGAAGCCTTCGATGAGGAGACCGCACTCGTAATTGAGCGAGGGATTGGCTGGACCACGGATCGAGGTCATCCCCTGGGCGTGGAGCCAGTCCCGGGCGGCCCCGAACAACCCCCGAGCCGCCGCGGAGTCGTCGTCGCACTCGAAAAACCCGAAAAATCCCCGGTTCTCTCCGTAGCGCTCGACATGCCCGGCGTTGACGATGCCGGTGATCCTCCCGACATCGACCCCGCCGCGCGAGGCGATGAAGCTCCGCGCCTTCGACCGCTCGTAGAAGGGATGGGGGCGGAAGTTGAGGAGCTCCTCCTGGGACATCACCAGGGGGGGCATCCAGCAGGGGTCGTCGCGGTAGATCCGCCAGGGAAGACGGACGAAACGCTTCTGTTCAGACCGGGTGTCCACCGGCCGAATGGTCAGTTCCGCCACGGATCCTCCATGCCAATCGGGAGCCTCGAATGCCGGCAGCCTGCGGGGGCGACGATGCCCCCGGAATTGCGGCGATCGGCCAGCAATCGCAGGCCCGCCCGAACAGCCTGCCGGACGGGGCATCTTCGGGGGGAGGCCTCATATCCGTCAACGGCAGCACCACCGACCGTCACCGAAGTCTTCCCCTTTTTTTTTCCGAACTACCATGGAGAAGGCGCGGAGTATGGATCGACCGCGCCGCCCGTTCCACACTGGATTTCGGTGACGATCCCCCATGGTCAACTCCACCCCCAATCCAACGCCAGTCCCCGCCCTCCGGCCGGCTCCCCACCGCCGCCCGGCCACCGTCGACGTCCTCGTGACCGGGGCGACCGGGCTTGTCGGCAACAACGTCGTGCGGATGCTCGTTTCCCGCGGTGAGTCGGTGCGGGCGTTTGTCCGCTCGCGGCGGGCCGCGGAACGCTGCCTCGCCGGGCTTCCGGTCGAGACGATCGAGGGCGCGCTGGGAGACCATGAAGGGGTGCAGGCCGCCGTCGACGGGGCCCGGATCGTGATCCACGCTGCGGCGATGGTCCATTGCGGCTGGCGGCACGAGGACGAAATGGCCGCCGCGAACGTCGACGGCACGCGGATCGTGGCCGCCGTGGCCCGCCGTGCCGGCGCCCGCTTCGTCCATGTCTCGAGCGTCGATGCCATCGGCCTTCGCGCCGATGGCGTCCCCGCCGACGAGGAGACCCCACCGGGGGGGATGCCGGAGTGCCCGTACGTGGTCACGAAGCGCGCTGCCGAGGGGGCGGTGCACGACGAGATCGCTCGCGGGCTCGATGCCGTGATCGTCAATCCTGTCTACATGCTCGGCCCCTGGGACTGGAAGCCGTCGAGCGGACGGATGCTTCTCGAGGTCGGCGCCGGCAAGGGGCTCTTCGCCCCGCCGGGCGGGAACGATTTCGTCGACGTCCGCGATGTGGCCGGCGGCATCCTCGCCGCCGTGACCCGCGGCCAGCTCGGCCGCCGCTACATCCTCGGCGGCCACTCGATGAGCTATCTCGATGCCTGGCGGGTGTTTGCGCGGATCGCGGGGCGGATGCAGCCGCTCGGCACGGCTCCGCGGGGGATCGTGCGGATGGCCGGCCTCGCCGGCGATTTGGTGAGCCTGTTTACGGCGCGGGAGCTCCCGGTCAATTCGGCGGCGACGCGAATGTCGATGCTCCCCCACAATTTCTCCCCCCGCCGGGCCCAGGCCGAACTCGGCTATGCCTTCCGGTCGCTCGACGAGACGGTTGCCGACGCCTGGGAGTGGTTCGTGACGCGGGGCTACGCAAAGGCCGTCCGTGGGCGCGAGGTGATGGCCCGCTGACGCCGGACGCACGGGCCGCGGCGGGTAGAATGGACACGCTCCCCCCCCTCCCCGGGCCCGCCCTCATGCCGCGCATTCTCGTCGTTGAAGACGAAGACCACCTCGCCATCGGCATCAAGTTCAACCTCGAGGCCGAGGGCTTCGAGGTCGAGACCGCCGCCGATGGCCAGTCGGCGCTGGCGGCACTGGCCGCCGAATCGACGCCGTTCGACCTGGTGATCCTCGACGTCATGCTCCCCGGGATGAGCGGCTACGCCGTCTGCGAGGCGGTGCGCCTGCAGGGGAACGAAGTCCCGGTCGTCATGCTTACCGCCCGGACGCTCGTCGAGGACCGGATCCGCGGCTTCGACGCCGGAACAGACGTCTATCTCCAGAAGCCGTTCGATCTCGACGAACTGATCTCGATCGTGCGGAGCCACATCTCCCGCCGCGGTCCCGCCAACCGCACGGCGGCCGCGATCGCCCCCGCCGCTCCGCCGACACCCGTCGAAGCGATCGCCTCCCCTGCGTTGCTGCCGCTGGAATCAGCTCCGGCCGTCTACCGCTTCGGCGCCGCCGAGGTGAACTTCGACACCTGGGAGGCACGGGCCCAGGGAGGGCCGGTGCGGCTGACGAACCTGGAGATGAAACTCCTCCGCTACCTCGTCGATCACGAGGGAAAGGTCGTGTCGCGGAACGAACTCCTCCAGCGCGTCTGGGGCATGGCACGACCGCCGGCAACGCGGACGATCGACACCTTCATGCTCAACCTCCGCAAGTACTTCGAGGGGGATCCCTCCAAGCCGGTCCACTTCCTCTCCGTGCGCGGCATGGGCTATCGCTTCGTCGGCCGCAACAAAGCGACCGATCCGGTGTTCACGGCATCCGAGAACGCCCCTCCGCCGGGCTGAGTGCCACGGGGTGATGTCAGTCGTCGGCCAGGAGCGCCGCGGCGGCGGCGCCAGGGTCTGGCTGCTTGAGGAGCGACTCGCCGACGAGCATCGCCCCGATCCCCGCCGCCTCGAGCCGACGGACATCCCCGCGGCTACGGATTCCGCTCTCGGCGACGAGCGTGCAGCCGTCGGGGACTCGCGAGCGGAGTCGGAGGACATGGTCGAGGTCGGTTGTCATCGTGCGGAGGTCGCGGTTGTTGATCCCCACGAGCGTCGCGCCGAGGTCGAGGACGCGATCGAGTTGGAACTCGTCGTGAAGCTCCACCAGCGGCGTCATGCCGAGATCGAGAATCTCGGCGTACAGGCTGCGAAGCAGGCAATCGTCCAGACACTCGGCGATAAGGAGGACCGCGTCGGCCCCATGGACCCGCGCCTCGATCACCTGGCGACGATCAACGACGAACTCCTTCCGCAACACCGGCAGCAAGACCGCCCGCCGTGCTGCGACGAGATCGGTAAGCGCCCCGCCGAATCCCTCGCCGTCGGTGAGCACCGAGAGGGCCGAGGCTCCGGCGCGCTCGTAGGCCTGCACGACCTCCTCGACGGTCGCGCCGGGGCGAATCTCACCTGCCGACGGGCTCCGTCGCTTGAACTCGGCAATCAGGCGGATGGCGCCGGGACGGGAGACGGCGGCGAAGAAGTCGCGCACGGGGGGGGCGTCGGCCAAGCGCTGGCGCAGGCTCGCCGTCGACTCGAGCGCCTCCGCAGCAGTCACCTCAAGGCGTTTCCGTTCGACGATCCGATCGAGGATGGTGGGCATGGGGGGAGGCCATGCCGGAGCATGGAAGGCGGGCTCTTGGTCAAGCGGCCGGGGTAAAGCGGGGAGGGCTCCCCCGCGGAATCAGTGCCGGAAGTGGCGGCGGGACGTAAACACCATCGGGATCCCGGCCTCGTCCGCCGCGGCGATCACCTCGGCATCGCGCTTCGAGCCGCCGGGCTGGACGATCGCCACGATCCCGGCCCGGGCGATGAGCGGGATCGAGTCGGCGAAAGGGAAGAACGCATCGGAGGCGAGCACGCCGCCGCGGGCCCGGCTCCCCGCCTTCTCGAGGGCGATCCGGGTGGCATCGACGCGGCTGGTCTGCCCGATGCCGGCGCCCACGAGGCTCGATCCCTGGCAGACGGCGATGGCGTTGCTCGTCAACCGCCTGACGACGGTGAAGGCGAAGTCGAGGACCGGCGTAAGCTCCGGGGACGGCGCCTGCTTCGTCACCACCTTCCAGGTCGCGGGATCGTCGCAGCAGTCGTCGGGACGCTGGGCGAGGATCGCGCCGGCAACGCTCCGCAACTCCAGACCGTGCGTTGGCTCCCAAGGATCACCGGCCGGCACTTCCACAAGCCGGACGCTCGCCTTCCAGGTCGGCTTCGTGGTCAGCAATTCCACCGCCACCGGATCGAAGGCCGGCGCGGCGATCACCTCGACAAACAACCCCGGCTGGAGGAGCAACTCGGCACAGGCCCTGTCGAACCGGCGATTGACCGCCACGATCGAGCCGAAGGCACTCGTCGGATCGGCCGCCATCGCCGTGGCCAGGGCCGCATCGATTGTCGCGGCCGTGGCGGCACCGCAGGGGTTGGTGTGCTTGACGACGATCGCGGCCGGAGCCTCGATGAGCCCCGCGAGACGCGTCGCGCCGTCGAGATCGAGGAGGTTGTTGTAGGAGAGCTCCTTCCCGCAGAGCTGCTTGAGGCCGGCCAGACCGACGCGCGACCCGACCGGGGCGTAGAGGGCCGCGGATTGGTGCGGATTCTCGCCGTACCGCAGCGGGAGGCGTTCCTGGAGCTCGAGCGAAAAGCGGGCGGGCAGCGGGGCGGCGTCGAGGGTGTTGGTCGCCGGAGCCGGTGCCGGGGAATCGGCGACGAGCCCGGCGTGCCGGGCCATCCAGGCGGCGATCGCCGTGTCGTAGGCCGCGGTCCGCTCGAAGGCGCGGGCCGCGAGCAGGCGCCGCTCGGCGAGGGTCGTGCCGCCACGGGCGATCGTGGCAATGAGTTCGGGATACTGATCGGGGCCGGTGACCACGGCCGTAAAGGCGTGGTTCTTGGCCGCGGCCCGGACGAGGCTCGGGCCCCCGATGTCGATCAGTTCGATGGCGTCGGCGGGCCGGCAGTCGGACTGGGCGACGATCGCCTCGAAGGGATAGAGATTGACGATCACGGCGTCGATCGGCCCGATCCCGTGCTGGGCCACGATCTCGATGTCGTCGGGACGGTCGCGGCGGTAGAGGAGGCCGGCAAAGACATTCGGGTGGAGCGTCTTTACCCGACCGTCGAGGATCTCCGGGAAGCCGGTGACCGCGGCGACGTCGGTGACTTTCACACCGTGCGCTTCCAGGGCCCGGGCCGTACCGCCGGTGCTGACCACCTCGATTCCGGCTGCCTTCAGCGCGGTGGCGAGTTGGTCGAGGCCCGCCTTGTCATAGACGCTCACGAGAACCCGGCGGAGCGGGATCGGGTCGGAGACGGGGACGGTGGCAACAGATGCGTGGTGGGGTGTGCTCATGGGGCCGATTAGACTGGCCGGAGGCGGCTCGGAAAAGGGTCGGGTGCGGGCGCCGCGGGGGAGCCTCATGCGGCCGGGAGCCTCACCTCCATGACAGTCCCTCGCCGGCCGGGCCGGCCACTGACGCTCACCCGGCCCCGCAATTGGGCCACGATCGACTTCACGAGATAGAGGCCCAGCCCCGTCCCCGGCGTCGAGCGCTCGAGTTCGTTCCCCAGCCGGACGAACCGGCCGAAGATCTGCGTCCGATCGGCCAGCGGGATCCCGGGACCATTATCACAGACGCGCACAATCAGTTCGCGCCCCTCCTGCCACTCCACCCCAATCTCGACGTCCGGTTCCGGCAGCGAGTATTTGACGGCGTTGTCGACGAGATTGCGGAACACGATCTCAAGATCGGCCGACCGTCCGCGGACCTGCGGGATCGCGCCGTCCGGGAGTGGGAGGATGCGGATTCGGTCTGGGGCTATTGCATACCGCACCGCCACTCCTTCCCGCGCCGCCCGCAGGATCGGCTCGAGTTCGCAGGCCTGTTCGTCCCAGCGTGGCCGCCTGTGGGTCTTGGCGGCGTCGAGGAGGTGATCGATGAGGGTGTCGAGACGCTCGACGTCCTTGAGCATGAAGCGGTGGAAGTCGGCCTGTTGCTCGGGCGACACCTGCCGGCGGTTGAGCGTCTGGAGATAGAGCTTGAGCGACGCCAGCGGGCTTTTGAGCTCATGAGTCACGCTGTCGATGAAGTTGCTCTGCCGTTGGGAGAGGGCAATCGCCTTCACGGTCAGGAACAGGTAGACGATGACGCCGATGAGGAGGAGCACGAGGAGGGCGACCCCGACCCCGAGGATCACCCAGTAGAAGGCGGCGTTCTCCGACCCGAACGCCGCGGCAATGCTGACGAGCACCCACCCGACACCGAGGGCGAGGATCGACCCGATGAGGACGACGCCGAGAAGGATCGGCCAACCGGTCGAGCGGCGGGGTTCCATCGGTGACGCTCGAAGGGAAGGAGGCAGCGGGACCGACGCGGAGCAGGCTGTGGAAAAAGGCGCCGCCGCTGGATGCGGCGGCCGCCCCCCCGAAAGACCTCGGCTTTTGGGGGGAGTGTCTCACGTCAAAAAAGCCACGGATGACTTTTTCCGCGGACGGTGAGTCTGCCGTGGATCGGCCCCCGCAGCCAGACTCCCTTGCCGCCGGCTACAATAGCCGACTTCCTTCCCGCCCCGTTTCCCCTCCCCAGCCGCCCCCATGCCGTCGTCACCCCGGCCGGCCAGGCCCCGCCCCGACCTCTTCTTCACGATCGAGGGTGCCGAGGTCCGCTTCGAGTGGCGGGGAGACCGCTGGGCCCACGCGGTCCGTTTCGACTCTTGCGCAGGGGGACCGATGGCAGGGCTTTGGCATTCGATCGAGGGCCCAGGCGACAGCAGCGGCGACGACCGCTGGCCCGCCTCACCGGTCTTGGTCGAGGTCCACTCCCACCCCGCCGCGGGGAAGGTCGCGGTGATGGGGCTGGGGCTGGCGGGCCGATCCCACTTTTCCGCGAGCGTGGCCCCCGATCCCCGGGTGCCCGGCGCCCTCCGCTTCGAGATCGCAGCCCGGATCAACGAGGCCCCGGTTCAGCTCGGCTCGACCTACCGATCCGGCGGCCCGGCCGCAGCGATCGTCCGCGTGGAACCGTTCCCGCTCGCCGCCGCCCCCCTTCCCCGGACGGTCGAGTGGTCTTACCGCATCAGCCCGCACGGCATCGAACCCCTGCCCGGCGCCCGGCTCGCCTCAGGCGCTTCGGCGTCGGCTTGAATCCCGCCGGTCGATCGGTCACATTCGGAAGTCACGATCCCGCCTGCAGGTGGGATCCGATCATCCCAGCGGCACCATCCCCGTCCTCCTGGAAAACGGCCTCCACGGGAAGCCTGAGGGCAGCGTGGTCGGTGCCTGCAGGGAGCCCCGAAGCAGCCTGGAACCTGTCATGTTCGACGTCATCGAGCGTCTCAAGTCCGAGTGGACCGACAAGTATGTCGTCGTCAGTTCGCCCGCGCCGGAACTGGCCCGCTTCTCCCGCACCACCGGGATCGTGAAGACGGTCAACATGAACGGCCGTTGCCTGGTCGAGTTCGACCAATTCAACAACACCGGCTGGTATGACATCGACCCGGCGTGTCTGAAGATCGTCGCAAAGCCGGAGCCGAAGCCGGCCGCGGCGAAGGAGCCAAAGGCGGCCCCGGCGGCGAAGGCGCCAGTCGCACCGAAGCCAGCCGCACCGAAGCCGGCTGCTGCCGATAAGCCGGCGGCAAAGCCCGCCGTGGGCGGCAAGCCCTCAACTGCAGACATCCTCGCGGCCGCTCGCGCCAAGGCCGCCGGAGGGGCATCTCCTGCCGCCGCCGCGAAGCCCGCCGGAGGGAAGCCTTCGACGGCCGACATCCTCGCGGCCGCGCGTGCCAAGGGAGGGGCTCCTGCCGCGAAGCCTGCCGGCGACGAGGGGACAAAGCCCGCCGGCGCGAAGCCGTCGACGGCAGAGATCCTCGCCCGTGCCCGTGCCGCCAAGGCCGCCACGCCCCCAGCGCCTGAGGCCGCAGAAGAGCCGAGTGAAAGCGTGCCCGCGGCGCCGGTCGCCAAGCCTGCCGCAACTGCCAAGCCTGCCGCCGGCGGCGCGCTTCCCACGACGACCGCGGAGAAGCTTGCTTGGTGTCGCGCCCACGACGCGCATGCTTGAGCCTGCGCTGAGTTTGCGCTGAGCCTTCATGGGTTGAGGCTCAAGTGGACGGGGCTGTCCTCGGTAGGCGTCGTCCGCTCCCGATCCTTCGACCGCAACGTCACCGCAATCCGTGCGTCTCGTCCGCAGAATTCCTGCGGGCCTGAAAAAACCTGACCGAGCGCGAAGAATTGTTTGACTCGCGCGAGCGTCGCTCCATAATGGCGTCGTCGGGATGGCAAGGGCCTCTCCCGCAGCGGAAAACACCTTCGCTGCGGGTCCCGATCGAGTCGGTCGATGGCGGGTGTCGGTCCCATCACGACGACTGACCGCAACCGTCCGCTGGTGCGGCCGGGGCCTCGGGGCCCGATCTCGTTCCGACAGCCGCGGCGGTCAACCTGGCTCGCCCGCTTGGCTTGACCTGCTGCACGACAACGCTTTGTTCGACCTGCCTTCCAGTTTGCTTCTCCCGCGCCCCGCCGATCTGGCTTTCGGTCCTCCCCTCGCCCCCCCTTCCCCATCTCACCCGAGTCCGCGGATTGTCCGTGGCACGGTCGGGTGAATCCCTCCCATCTCATCAGGAGTTGTGTCGTCCCGATGGCCCGGATCCGCAACGTTTTCGAAATCATCGAGCTGTACGGTCACGACGAGAACTTCGAGCCGCAGTCGACGGCCGAGTTCACTCCCACGAGCGCGCCTGCCGGCTCGAGGCAGAAACTGGACATCCTCGCCGAGAGGATCCAACGCGGCATGCCGCTGTGGCACCCCGAAGACTCGACGGAAACCTCGGCGTCGCTCCTCGTGGGCGCCGGCGACGGACGCTGACCATCAGAGCCATCATCCCACGGCCTGCCGTGGGAACGGCTGGCAGTGATCCCCGCGTCAGCATCCATACCGCGGCCGTCGCGATGAATGGGCAACCGTTCGTCGCGACGGCCGCGCTCGTTGGTGCTCCGGCCCGCCCCCTCAATCTTGGTGCTCTAGCCCGCCCCCTCAATCGCCGCGGCGGGCCTTGAGCCCCTGCTCGATGTCGCGGCGGGCCGAATCGGACTTCATTTTCTGGCGCTTGTCGTGGAGCTTCCGCCCCCGGCCGATCCCCATCAGCACCTTCACCCGGCCGTTCTTGAAGTACATCTTCAAAGGCACGAGCGTCAGCCCCTTCTCGAACGCCTGCCCGGCAAACTTCCTGATCTCGCGGCGGTGGAGGAGGAGTTTCCGCTGACGCTTCGGTTTGTGATTGAGCTGATTGGCCTTCTCATACTCGGGGATGTCGCACCCGAGGAGCCAGGCTTCATCCCGCTCGATCCGCCCGTAGGCCTCATCGAGCGACATCCTGCCGACGCGCAGGCTCTTCACCTCGCTCCCCACCAGCGCGATCCCGCACTCGAGGGTGTCGATGATGTCGTATTCATGGCGGGCTTTGCGGTTTTCAGCCACGACCCGCTCGGCCGGCTTCTCGTCCTTGCCCCCCCCCTTCGCGTTCCCCTTCGCGCTCCCCTTGCCGGCGCCCGCTTTCCCAGCGGATTTCGACTTCCCGGCTCCAGGTTGGGTCGGTTTGGGGGCAGGCACGGCAGATCGAACTCCGGGTCAACGGCGAGGGAAGGAGGCCCGTGACGGTTTTCCGGCCGGGGTGTTCCCAGGCTACACTGAAAGACTCCATCCCGAACCTCCGGATTCTATCCTTCCATCATGCTTGAAGGCCGCCTGACCTCCGCGCCGGCACCGCTTGGCCGGTTGCTCGCCCTCGTCTCCCTCCTCGCCACGGGGCTGATCTCTGCTTTGGCCGGGAGCGTCCCCGCCAGCCGGGCCGATGAGATTCCCGGATTCGTCGCCGGCGACGCCAAGCCGGCGGTCGATGGCCCGGTCGTCCAGGTGAGCGGCGGCTGGATGGTGTCGTATGCGGAGACCATCCCCGGCAGCGACGTCACTTTCCGCATGATCCCGGTCCCCGGCGCCACCTACCGGATGGGAAGCCCCGAGGGGGAAGAGGGGCGTAGCGAGGACGAAGGTCCGCAGTTCGAGGTCGCCATCGAGCCATTCTGGATCGGCGTTCATGAGGTGACCTGGGGAGAATACAAGGGCTTCATGGCCGCCTGCGATCTCTTCAAGGCCGTCGAGTCGGCCCGGATCCGCCCGACGGTCTCGGCCACGAATCTCGCCGACGCGGTCACCGCCCCCTCGAATCTTTACGACCCCACGACCACCTTCACGCACGGCGAGGAGCCGGAGCTTCCGGCGGCGACGATGACGCAGTACGCCGCCCGCCAGTACACGAAGTGGGTCAGCCTTCTCACGGCCCGCTTCTACCGGCTCCCCAGCGAAGCCGAATGGGAATACGCCTGCCGCGCCGGCAGCCTCACCCCGTGGTCCTCCGGCAGTGATCCGGCTGCGCTTGCAGACCACGCCTGGATCGCCGACAACTCCGACGAGACCACCCATCCCGTCGGTAGCAAGACGCCGAATGCCTGGGGGATCCACGATATGCACGGCAACGTCGGGGAGTGGGTCGTCGATCAACTCGTCGCCGGGGGATACACCCGCCAGGCGGCCCTCCCGCAACCGGTGGCGGAAGCCGACGCGATCCAGTGGCCGACCAAGCTCCAGCAGCGGGTTGTCCGCGGCGGCTCCTACTACGACGAGCCCGACCGCTGCCGGACGACCGCCCGCCGCGGCTCCGAGGACGTGGCCTGGAAGGAAGTCGATCCCAACCTCCCCAAGAGCCCGTGGTGGTACACCGAGGAACCCGCCCTCGGGGTCGGCCTCCGTGTTGTGCGCCCCTTCACGGTGCCGGAGAAGGCAGCGCAATTGAAGTGGTGGGAGCCCGACATCGAGAGCATCCGCCTCGACGCCCAAGACCGTCTCCTCCAAGGACGCGGTGCCCGCGCCATCGTCGATCCGCAACTCCCCGCCGACGCCAAGGCGAAAGGGATCGGCAACTGAGCGATTCCGGGGGGCCAACTCCCGGCACACGGTCCGACAGCCATTCAGGCCTGCATTTCCTGCATTTCCCGTCCCCTTCATGACGGAATCCCCATGACCCAGTCCGCCGACCGCTCCTACGCCGGCCCTTTCCTCCGGCCGCTCCTCTTCCTCATCCCGCTCGTCGGCGTCTTCATCGCCGCTGCCGGAGCGCGAGGCGACCAGTGGCCTGATTGGCGCGGCCCCAGCGCCGACCGCCACGCCGCCGGCACCGGCTACGTCGATTCCTTCGACCCCGAAAAGGGGACCAACGTCCTCTGGACGAGCGAAGAGGGGGGGGGGATCTCGACGCCGGTGATCCTCGACGGCCGGCTCTATTCGCTCGTCCGCCACAAGGCAGGCACGGCCGAGGAAGCCGAGAAGGTCGTCTGCCTCGATGCGGTGACGGGGGAGAAGATCTGGGAAAATGTCTTCAACGTCTATCTCTCCGACGTCCCCTCCGAGCGCGTCGGCTGGTCGGCGGTGGTCGCCGATCCGGCGACAAAGACGATCTTCGCCCATGGCGTCTGTGGGGCCTTCTCGGCGATCGATGCCGTCACTGGCAAGACGAAGTGGAACCGCTCCCTCCATGAGGAGTTTGGCTTCCTCTCCACCTATGGTGGCCGCACGAACATCCCGGTGGTCTTCGAAGACCTCGTCATCGCCAGCGCCGTCGTTACCGGCTGGGGAGACACCGCCCGCCCGGCCCACCGCTTCCTCGGGATGGACGCAAAGACCGGCGAGGTGCGGTGGATGAACGGCACCAAGGAACTCCCCGAAGACACCACCTACTCGACCCCCTCGATCGCCGATTTCGGCGGTCATGCGGCGCTCGTCTTCGGCTCGAGCGACGGGAGTGTGTGGAACTTCCAGCCGCGCACCGGCAAGGCCGTCTGGAGCTTCAAGCTCTCCCGCCGCGGCCTCAACGTGTCGCCGCTCGTCGAGGGGACGACGGTCTACATGTCGCAGGCCGAGGAGAATCTCGACAACACGACGATGGGATCGGTGACCGCCTTCGACGGCACGGCCGTGCCGCCGGCGGCTCCCGCGGCCCCGACGGCTGGCGCCGCAACGCCGCCGCCCGGCCCCCCCAGCCCGAACACCGACATCACGACGGTGGCGGTGAAGTGGCAGAAGAAGGGCGTGATGGACGGTCGGGCGATGCCGGTGATCCTCGGGGAGAGGATCTACTTCATCGACGACGGCGCGAAGGTTTATGCCTTCGACAAGAACACCGGCGAACCGGTCGGCAAGCCACAGAAACTCCTCGGCACGATTGTCCGCGGCAGCCCGCTGGTGGCCGATGGCAAACTCTACGTCTGCTCGACCGGCGGCTGGCACGTCCTCGCACCGACGGCCGATGGCCTGAAGTTCGTCAACCGGATGCGGCTCCCGGAGGCCGACGAGGTCACGGCCTCGCCGATCGCCTGGAATGGCCGGATCTTTCTCACGACCGGCGAGCGGCTGATCTGCATCGGCAAGCCCGACGCTGCAGGGAGCGACGCGGCGGTGGAGACGAGCCCGGAGAAGGTCGCCGCCGCCACGGCGGGGAAGCCCGGGGAGCCTGTCACCGTGCAGATCGTTCCGGCCGAGGCCCAGGTGGCAGCCGGTGGCACACTCAAGCTCAAGGCCCGCCTCTTCGATGCGGCTGGCCGGTTCGTCAAGGAATCTCCGGCCGAGTTCGCGGCCACCGCCGGTGCGGTGGCCGCCGACGGCACCTACACGGCTCCGGCCGGCAAGCACGCCGCCTCGATCGTGACGGCCAAGGTCGGCAAGCTCGCGGGCAGGGCGCGGATCCGCTCGATGCCGCCGCTGCCCTGGAAGTTTGACTTCGAGGAGATCGCGCTCGACAAGGATGCGAAGACGGGCGTCGTGAAGGGGGAGCCCCCCCTCCCCTGGATCGGGATGCGGTACCGGCACGTCGTCCGCGAGGTCGACGGCAGCAAGGTGCTCGTGAAGATCACGACGATCGCGAAGGGGACGCGGTCGCAGGGCTGGATCGGCCCGATCGATCTCCACGACTATTCGATCCGTGCCGACTTCCGCGCGGCGGAATCGGGGGTCGGCAAGCCGGGCGATCCGGCGACGCCGGTTGCCGGTGACGCGGCCAAGCCGGCCGGTAGCGACGCCGAGGCTTTCGCCAAGGCCTTCGGCAATCCCGCGGCGCTCGAGAAGGCGCGGATGCCCGACATGGGGCTCATCGCCCAGCGCTACACGCTCGATCTCATGGGCGCCAGCCAGCAACTCCAACTCCGCACCTGGCCGCCGCAGGTCGCCACCCACTTCTCCAAGACCGTTCCCTTCGCCTGGGAGGCGGGGAAGTGGTACACGTTCGTCCTCGAGGCCCGCACGTCGCCCGAGGGGGCGATCCTCCGCGGCAAAGTCTGGCCCCGTGGCGAGGCTGAGCCGTCCGAATGGACGATCGAAGGCATCCATGCCGGCGGCAACCTCCAGGGCAGCCCCGGCTTTTTTGGTCAGTCGAAGGACTCCGAAATCTTCATCGACAACGTGTCGGTCTCCTCCGTCACCCCAGGGAACAAGCAGCCATGACGTCCCGTCCCCGTCTTTCACCCCGTTGTGCTCTCCGCTCCCTCGGCGCGATCGCCGTGGCGGGCGTGCTTTCCATCGCTCCGACCCTCGCCGAGGATGGCGACTGGAATCAGTGGGGCGGATCCGCTTCGCGCAACAACGCCCCCGAGTCGGGCCCGCTGCCGATCGATTGGGATCCGGGCCAGTTCGACGCCGAAACCGGCGCCTGGAAGCCGGAGACGAGCCGGAACATCGCCTGGGTGGCCCAGCTCGGGAGCCAGAGCTACGGCAACCCGGTCGTTGCCGGGGGCAAGGCCTACGTCGGCACCAACAACGGTAAGGGCTGGATCGGCCGCTATCCATCGAGCATCGATCTCGGCTGCCTCCTCGCCTTCAACACCAACGACGGCAGCTTCCTCTGGCAGGATTCCAGCGAGAAGCTCCCCACCGGCCGCGTCCACGACTGGCCGCTCCAGGGGATCTGCTGCTCGCCGTATGTCGAGGGCGACCGGCTGTGGTACGTCACCAGCCGCGGCGAGGTGAAGTGCCTCGATACGGAGGGCTTCCGGGACGGTGAGAACGACGGCCCGTTCACCGGCGAGAAGATGCAGGGCTCCGATGAGTCGGACACCGTTTGGGTCCTCGATATGATGAAGGAACTCGGCGTCTCGCAGCACAACATGTGTTCCTGCAGCGTCACGGCCGTCGGCGATCTCCTCTTCGTCAATACGAGCAACGGCGTCGACGAGGGGCACCTCAACCTCCCCAACGCTGCCGCTCCGAGCTTCCTCTGCGTTGACAAGCGCGATGGCAAGGTGCTGTGGGCCGACGGCTCTCCGGGGGCCAACGTCCTCCACGGTCAGTGGTCGAGCCCCTCCTACGCCGTCATCGACGACGTCCCGCAGGTGATCTTCGGTGGCGGCGATGGCTGGGTGTATGGCTTCGATGCCCGCGGCGACAACGGCAAGGCGAAGCTCCTCTGGCAGTTCGATGCCAATCCGAAGGAATCGAAGTATGTCCTCGGCGGCCGGGCCGACCGCAACCACATCATCGGCACGCCGGTGATCCACGACGGGCTGGTCTATGTGGCCGTCGGTGAGGATCCGGAGCATGGCGAGGGGGTCGGCCACCTCTGGTGCATCGATCCAACGAAGCGTGGCGACACGAGCCCCGAGCTCGCCGTCAACGTCGCCGACCCGACCAAGTCTCTCCCGCACCGTCGCAATCAGGCGATCATCAAGGAGCAAGGGGAGGTCGCCCGTCCGAATCCCAACTCCGCCGCCGTCTGGCACTATTCGGGCTTCGACGCCAACGGCAACGGCAAGCTCGACTTCGACGAGACGATGCACCGCACCTGCGGCACCGTCGCCATCAAGGACGGCCTCCTCGTGATCCCCGATTTCAGCGGGCTCGTGCACTGCGTCGACGTCAAGACCGGCAAGCCGCACTGGACGCACGACATGCTCGCAGCGAGCTGGGGCTCTCCAATGATCGCCGACGGCAAGATCTACGTCGGTGATGAGGATGGCGACATCTCGATCTTCGAGCTTTCGCCGGAGAAGAATCTCGTCGCCGAGGTCAACATGGGCAACAGCGTCTACTCGACGCCGATCGTTGCCGGCGGCACGCTCTACATCGCCAACAAGAGCCACCTGTTCGCGATCCGCGAAGGGGCGACGCCCGAGGCGAAGTAAACCAGACGCACGAGCCCCCGGCCCTGCCGCCCGTCTGGTGCGGCGGGGCCGGCGGGGCATGCCACGTCATCTGCCGCTTGCCATCGGTGGGAAGCGGTCCTTTTCCGGGGGGATTCTCTGATGTTCGCTTCGATCCGTGGGGGCTCCTGCGCCCCGGTGGCCGCACTGCTCCTCACCCTCGCCATTCCTGGCGTTTCCCCGATCGCCGTGGCCGGGGCCGCCGAGCCGGTCGCCGCCGCGGCGGCAAGCCCCCTCGAGATGCTCGCGGCCGCAAAGCGGATCTGCGTCCTCGGTGACAGCATCACCTACGACGGTCGCTGGGTGTCGGCGCTCTCGGCCTGGATGGAGGCCAAGGGACTGACGGGCGACGTCATCGCCGTCGGGCTCCCGAGCGAGACCTGCTCCGGGCTCTCCGAGGAGGGGCATGCCGGCGGCCAGTTCCCTCGCCCCGATGTCCACCAACGCCTCGCGCGCGTCCTCTCGGTGGTGAAGCCCGATCTCGTCATCGCCTGCTACGGGATGAACTGCGGCATCTATCTGCCGCTCGACGACACCCGTTTCGACGCCTACAAGTCGGGCATACAAAAGCTCCACGACGAGGTGGAGAAGACCGGCGCAAAGATCATTCATCTCACGCCGCCGGTCTACGACGGTCGCCCCGGCACGAATCACCCCGCCGGCGACGCTGACTACGAGGGGGTGCTCCAGGAATACTCGACATGGCTTCTCTCGAAGCGGGCCGATGGCTGGACGGTGATCGACACCCACACGCCGATGAAGGCCCTCCTCGACGCCAAGCGTAAAGAGGACCCCGCCTACACCTTCATCCCCGACGCCGTCCATCCCGACGACGCCGGCCAGTGGGCGATCTGCCGCGGCGTGCTCGCGGCCCTCGGCGACGCGACGACGGCTGCCGAGGAAAAGCCGGAGTGGTTTGCGAACTTCCTCCCCGAATGCCACGAGCGGATGACGCTCCTCCGCGACGCCTACCTCTCCGCCGCCGGCCATCTCCGCCCGGGGATCGCCCCCGGCCTGCCGATCGGCGCCGCCGAGGCCAAAGCCCGGCGGATCACCGAATCCCTCCGCTCCCGCCACGACTATCTCCTCGGGAAGAAGTTCCCAAGCAGCGAGTGGAAGTCGGCGATTTCCTGGCCGCGGCCACGGGTGGTGAATCCGGGGCCGGCCCCGGAGCAGCCGGCGCCGGTTCCCGCCGACGCTATTCCCCTCTTCGACGGCAAGAACCTCGACGCCTGGCACGGCGGCGAGAAGTGGGCCGTGAAGGACGGGATTGCTACCGTCGGCGGCGCCACGATCACCACGAAGGAAGACTTCGGCGATTGCCAGGTGCACGTCGAGTTCCGGACGCCAAAGCCGGCCGCAGGGGCCGGGCAGGGGCGTGGCAATTCGGGGGTCTATTTCATGGGGAAGTACGAGATCCAGATCCTCGATTCCTTCGAGGACGGCACCGACGGCCCGCTCACCTACCCTGATGGCCAGTGCGGCTCGCTCTACAAGCAGCAGCCGCCAGCGGTGAACGCCTGCCGGGCGCCTGGCGAATGGCAGACCTACGACATCTTCTTCACCCGTCCCCGCTTCGCCGCCGACGGGTCGGTCGAGAAGCCCGGCCGCGTGAGCGTGCTCCACAATGGCGTGGCGATCCACGCCGACACGGTGATCCTCGGCACGACGAGCTGGGCCGATCCGCCGCGCTATGAGCAGCACGCCGACGCCCTGCCGCTGTCGCTCCAGGACCACGGCAACCCGATCCAGTTCCGCTCGCTGTGGGTGCGGCCTTTCGAGAAGGTGAGCCCGACGCCGAACGACGACCCCAAGCCGGGGCAGTAACCGCCGACGAGGCTCATCGGCCCCATGGGAGCCGGTGGGTCGGGAAGCAGGAATCAAGGGCCTCCCCGCCCACCACATCTTGCTCGGTCAAAATCGCGGACGACTCCAAAAAGAATCGCACGACCTTCCTCACTCTGCCGCGGTGTCGATCCGCTCGGCGACCTTGGCCGCGACGCGGCGGAACATCGCCTTGCCGGTGTCAGCGGCGCTGTCGACAAACCGCTCGCTCAAGACCACCTCCGTCGGGACGCCGCCGCCGGCCGGCCCCTTCCGCCAGCCCGCCACGAGCCAGCCGTCCTTGCGCGATTCGAGTTGGTTCATCGGCAGCGGGCCGACGCTCGCAAGCTCCCCCTGGAGCGGCAGCGGCTCGATCTCGATCGCATCCTTGAAGACCTTGTCGAACCGCTTCTGGAGGATGCGGCGGAGCGAGGTCTCGGCCATCGTCAGCTTCCGATCGCCCGACTTGAAGCCGGGGGGGCTGATCTGCACGTTCCCCTCGCGGACGAGGACCGGCCCCTTCGGCCCCTGCCCCACAGCGTAGACCGCGGCGATGTCCATGCCGGGGAAGCTCCGCTCGCCGGAGACGAACTTGTCGCCACGGACGGTCACCTTGACGCGGCCTTGGTCGGCGGCCACCGTCACCGGGCGGTACTTGGCGAACGTGATCGCCCAGGTCTTCTGCTCGGCGTCGGGATCGCTGCCGAGCGAATCCGGCATCTTCAGATTCTGCTCCTTGGCGATCCGGGCAACGTCGGCCTGCGTGACGATCTTTCCGCCCAGCTTCTCTTCGAGAACGTTGTTGACGGCCGACTCGTGGATCTGTGCCGTGATGAGGTTTCCGGCGGCGGCCGGCGGCGGGCTCGAGAACGCGGCCAACTGGCTGGCGAGTGACTTCCGGGCCACGATTCGCAGGTGGCTATCGGTGGTGTGCATGTGGAACGATTCGGGGTAGAGGCCCTGGGCCTGAAGTGGCCCGCGCACCTTCTGCCGGAACTGATCTCGCATCTGCCCGATGGCTGGCTCCGTCTGTTCGCCGAACTGCGCCCGGATCCGATCGCGGGCCTTCCCCTCGGCCACGGCCTCGGCCTGGGCCTTGCTCTCGGCAATCTTCTTGCTGGCGATCCGGCGAATGAGCCGCTTACCGAAGCGGGCGTTGATCCCCAGACCGGTGACTGTCGAGTCTGTGTCGGCGGAGGCCTCGACGGGCGACGACGAGACGTTGTGCTCGTCGAGGAAAATCCGCCGCCGGGCGTCGATCGCAGTGACGCCGCGGCTGTTGACCGTGACCGGGCCCTGCGTTCCCCGGGTGTGGGAGATGTTCGTGGCCCCGAGGATGATGTCGAACACCGCCTTCTCCCCCGACGGCACGAAGTCGAGGCGGACGTTGCCGGTGGTGTGCCCGGTGCCGCGGATCCGCGTTCCGAGGACGACGTCATCGACCGGCTGCACCTGGTCGATCGGGCGGTTGACGGCCGGGGCAAGGAGAGCCTCGGCGACTTCGAGGTGGATGTTGGGGCGGGAGTTGGCCCCGCGGACAGCGGCCACGACGCCCGGCGCCTGCCCCGACTCGACGAGCCGATCGAGGATCGGCGCCACCGGCGCCAGCGCCTCGGCCTGGCCAGAGGCGCTCGCCGTGAGGAGAGCCGAGGAGAGCTTGTCGAGCCGGTCGCTGAATTGCTGGGCACCGTTGCCGCGGGCGACGTCGGCGACCTCGGCATACTTCGTCACCGCCTTGCGGACTCGGACGAACTGCGGCATGTCGAGCCCCATCTCAGGGCTCCCGAGTTTCTTCTCGAGGTCACGGAGGACCTTCGGATCGGCCGCCTGACCCGACGACGCCTGGGCCTCGAGCGCCGGCCAATCGAGATACGTCCGCCAATCGGCTCCGCTCTTGCTCCGCCCCAACAGGGCGTCGAGCGGCAAAAGCGCCGAGCGGAGGTTGCTCGCCGCAGCGTCGAGCGAGGCCTCACCGACGGGCCGGAAGCTCCCCACGGCCCGGGCGGCATCCCCGGCAATCTCCTCGAAACGCCGGCTGGCGGCATCCTGCGCCACGGCGGTCATCGCCGCGCCGGCCACGAGCCATCCCCCCGCCCATCCAGCAAACCGACGGCCACGACGGGAGGAGGGCATGGAAATGCGCTGCATGGGATTTGACGCCTGGGAAAGATGGGGAAAGTCCGACCGGAGTGTAGTCGGTGGCCCGATCGGCCTCTACACCAGCTTCGGGAGGCGGAAAAGAGGCCAAAACAGGCCGTTCAGCCCGGGAGGCAGTCGATGACAGGCATCACGAACACCTTGCCATCCCCCATCCGGCCGGTGCGGGCAACCTCAAGGACGCGCTCGATGACCTCATCAACGCGGGCATCGTCGACCCACATCTGGATCTCGACCTTGGGGAGAAACGCCAGCGAATACTCGCTGTCGCCGTAGCGATCGAGATAGTTCTTCTGCCGGCCGTAGCCCTTCACCTCGCGGACGGTGCAGGCCTCGAGTGGGGCAAGTTTCAGCGCCTCGAGGACGCGCTCGGCGAGGAACGGCTTGACGACGGCGATGACTTCCTTCACCGCGCCCCCTTCCGGCCGTCGATCGGCGTCACGACAGCCATCAACTGAAGAAGTTGTCGCCGAAGAGATTCAGCGGCGGGCAGGTGGTGACGGTGATGTCGCCGTTGACGCGGGTCTGGCAGGCCAGCCGCATCGTCTCCTCGTTGCCAATGTAGGCCAGCGACACGCCGAGCCTGGCCCCTTCGATGATCCCCTTGGAGGAGCAATTCTCCATCCCCTTGGTGATCAGCACGCGGCAGGTTCCGCAGCTCCCAAAGCCGTGGCAATTGAGCACCTTGTGGACGCCCGGATAGAGGGCCACTCCAGCCTGGAGGGCCTCCTGACGGAGGTTGGCCCCTTCCGGAACCTGAATTTCCTTTTTCTCGTTGGCAAAAGTGATCTTCGGCATGGAGAATTCCCGGTCGAGGCGGATCGTGGCCGATAGTCCCGGCGTCGTCCGATATCGAATACTCTAGTCCCTGTCACGAACTCCTTCCACCCGTTTCCGCCTCACCACCCTCCCCGGGGGTCCACCACACCATGGCCGAACTGTCGAAGTACCAGCAGAAGATCGTCAAGAACTACTACGACAACCTCGATACCGCCCTCCTCCAGCGGCTCGGCGAGCAGGTCACCGACCTCTACCTCGCCGAGGGGAAGAAGCGGGAGAAGCTCTGGACGAGCATC
>CAMARC010000020.1 GCA_945860405.1 Candidatus Kuenenia stuttgartensis
GTGCCAAGGTGCTCTCGGTCCGACGCGCCGACGGTAAAATCGTGGTGGAGGGCGTGAACCTCGTCTATCGCCACATGCGTCGCAGCCAGAAGAATCCCCAGGGGGGACGGCTGAGCAAGGAGATGCCGATCGATGCCTCCAACGTTCTCGTTGTCTGTGCGTCGTGTGATAAGGCGGCAAGGCTGGGTGTGAAGGTGCTCGCCGACGGCGGACGAGTGAGGTCTTGTAGGAAGTGCGGCGCTGACAACGGCAAGATTCGGGCGGCAAAAGCGGCGAAGTGATCGATGGGCTCGGACGCTCGGATCGTGGGAAAAAAGTTCACGATGAGTGGTGTCGGGGCTATTGATACGGCGGCTTCTACAGATGGGCTCCGGGGATCCTCGGGGCGACGGACAGGACAATAAAAAGGACGGTTGTGATGGCGAAGAAGACCAAAGCGAGTGACGTCGAGAAGGGTGCCCCGGAAGCGACCGGGCCGCTGGAGACGCCGCGCATGCTTGAGCATTACCTCAAGACGGTGCAGCCGGCTCTCAGCAAGGCGCTTGATCGCACCAACGCCCATGCGATCCCACGGCTCGAGAAGATCGTCGTGAATATGGGCGTCGGAGTGGCGGTCACCGAAAAGAAGTATCTCGAGGAGGCCATCAGTGCCCTGACCCAGGTGACGGGCCAGAAGCCAATTGCCACCCTTTCAAAAGCTGCCGTCTCGGGCTTCAAACTCCGCGAGAATCTCCCGATCGGATGCAAGGTCACGCTTCGCGGTCGACGGATGTACGAGTTTCTCGATCGACTCGTTTCGTTGGCTCTGCCGCGTGTCCGCGACTTTCGCGGGCTTTCGAGCACTGCGTTCGACGGCCACGGCAACTATAGTCTCGGGCTTTCCGAACAGATGGTTTTCCCGGAAATCAATCCGGACAAGTACACTCGTCCGCAGGGAATGAATATCACGCTCGTCACGTCGGCAAAGAATGACGACGAGGCGAGGCAGTTCCTCCGTGCGATGGGCGTACCGTTGAAGAAGGATGGCGATGAGGGTGCCGCGGCGTAGTGGCACGGTCGGTCTTGAGCGGTCCAGGGAGTCGGCAGATGCTGTCGTACCTGTGGGCCCTGGGGTAATCAGTTGCGGCCGTACCTGCGGCCTTCGTTGGAATCATCTATGGCAAGCAAGTCAAAGATCGCGATGGCCAAACGGCCCCCGAAGTTCTCGACCCGCAAGGTGCAGCGTTGCATGCTCTGCGGTCGTCCTCGCGCGGTTTACCGCAAGTTCGGGCTCTGCCGGATTTGTTTCCGGAAGCTCGCCGATCAGGGGAATATCCCCGGTGTAAGGAAGGCAAGTTGGTGACGACCAGACTGTACCGTGGCTGTCTGGTTTGGCGGCTGTGGTTAGCAGGGGTGCGGAAGACTGAAGGATTCGCTGGCAGGGTTTACAGTTCCGAAAGGGTTCTCTCGACATGATGACCGATCCCATCGCCGACATGCTCACCCGCATCCGCAACGCGGTGCGCGTCGAACGCGCCATCGTGGAGATACCAAGCTCCAAGGTGAAGCGTGGCGTGGCGGACGTACTCAAGCGTGAAGGGTACATCTGGGACTGGAAGGAAGTGGAGGCTGAGCCTGCCGCAAAGCTGCAGATCGAGCTGAAGTATGGCCCGAACGGCGAGCGACTGATCCGCCATATTCGGCGGGTGAGCTCTCCCGGCCGTCGTGTCTACAGCCGGTCGGTTCGTCTCCGTCCGATTCTGGGCGGCCTTGGAATTTCTATCCTGTCGACGAGCAGCGGCGTGGTCAGCGACCGCGAGGCGAGGCAGCGGAAACTCGGTGGGGAAGTGCTCTGCGAACTGTGGTGATGTGCACTAGGCGCAAAGTTGCAGCATTTTGCTGAAAACTTTCGGGTATCAAGGACGGTTAGGTGTTCGGATTGAGCGGTACGGGATACCGAGTGCGGGCTGGTTGAGCAACGAAAGGTCGAGGTCATGTCGCGAATCGGCAAAGCTCCAGTGGTGATTCCCAAGGGCGTTAAGGTGGCCGTTGATGGCGCTACGCTCAAGGTTGAGGGACCGCTCGGAAAGCTCGAGCACAAGGTGCACCCGGCGGTCAAGGTAGGAGTCGATCCGGCGGATGGCCTCCTCAAGGTGACCCGCGGCGGTGACGACCGCACATCTCGGTCAGTTCACGGTCTCACCCGCGCTCTCGCTGCCAACATGGTCGAGGGTGTTTCGAAGGGGTACGAGAAAAAGCTCGAGATCGTCGGCGTCGGTTATATCGCCGCGATTCAGAAAAGCACACTTCAGCTCCGCGTTGGCTTCGCGAACGAACTCCAACTACCGATTCCCGCTGGCCTGACGGTCACCTGCCCCGATCAGACGCACATCGTCGTCAAGGGCATTGATAAACATCTTGTTGGTCAGTTCGCAGCCGAAGTTCGTGCGCGTCGGAAGCCCGAGCCCTACAAGGGCAAGGGGATCCGCTACGAGGGCGAGCAGGTGCGTCGCAAGGCCGGCAAAGCGGTCACGAAGTAATCGATCGACGGAATACGTTTTCCCTTCTGGCTTCCTTTCTCCACAACCTCCCGCAGTTACGCTTCCATGGACCACGCCCGCACGATTCTCAGGCAGCGGATCCGCCGCCGTTTCCGTGTCCGCCGGCACATCAGCGGCACCGCGGAGCGGCCCCGTCTGGCTGTGTTCCGCTCGCACAAGCATATTTACGCCCAGATCATCGACGACGCCACGGGGCGGACGTTGGCGTCGGCAAGTTCGGTCGACAAGCAGATCCGCGATGCGGTCGGGTTCGGTGGCAACAAGCAAGCCGCCGAGGCGATCGGTCGTGCGGTCGCCGAGCGGGCCCAAGCTGCTGGCGTCAAGAAAGTCTGCTTTGATCGGGGTGAGTTCCGTTACCATGGCAGGGTTGCCGCGTTGGCCGATGCGGCGCGGGCTGCTGGCCTCGAGTTCTGATCTTCACGGTCCCTCATTTGGCCTTCCCCGGAGATACCGGGGAAGGGGTGGTGAGGGACAAGACGTCAATCAGCCATACCATCCGGAGCATCGAAGACCGTGTCGACCAGTAGCAGTCAGGGCCGTGGCGGGGATCGCGACAATCGCGGCGGTGAACGTGGCGGTGAGTTCGCCGAAAAGGTTGTCAAGGTTCGGCGTTGCGCCACCGTGGTCAAGGGTGGGCGGCGGTTCAGCTTTGCCGGTCTCGTCGTCGTCGGAAACGGCCGCGGCAAGGTTGGTTGCGGTTATGCCAAGGCGAACGAAGTGCCGCCAGCCGTTGAGAAGGCTATCAAGGACGGCATGAAGAACCTCATCGAGGTGCCCGTTGAAGCCGGAACGATCCCCCACCGCGTCGTGGGGAACAGCGGTACGGCGAAGGTGATTCTTCTTCCCGCCAGCCCTGGTACTGGGATCATCGCCGGTGCGGCTGTGCGGGCGGTCTGTGAGTCTGCCGGTATTCGCGACGTGCTCACCAAGGCCCACGGGTCGACCAACCCAGTCAATCTCGTTAAAGCAGCGCTGGACGGTCTGAAGCAGTTGAGGACGAAGAGCGAAGTCGAGCGGTTGCGCGGCGTGACGCTTTCGTGATCCGCCACTGGCGGGCGAGGCGATGAGCGGGGGCCGTGGCGGTGGCGGTGGAGTGAAAGAGAGGCGGCATTGGTTCCGCCGGATTACGAAACTTTGGCTTGTCGGATGCACCCGGTTGGTGTGTTCAGGCGGCTTTGAGCAGAGGACGATTCGATGAAGGTCAATGACGTCAATCAGGGCATCAACAAGAACCGCCGACGACTTCGTATCGGACGTGGTCCGGGATCGGGACGCGGCAAGACGTCTGGTCGGGGCCACAAGGGGCAAGGACAGCTTGCCGGTTGGAGTGCTGCCGGGATCTTCGAGGGGGCGAGGATGCCTCTCATTCGACAAATCCCCAAGCGCGGGTTCCACAACCGACACGGCCGCATCGTCACCTGCGTCAACGTCGATGACCTCGAGGCCCGCTTTGCTGCCGGAGCTGAGGTGAATCCCGATTCGCTCCGGGAGACTGGGCTTGCCAAGGGGGTCTGGGATTCTGTCAAGATTCTCGGTGAGGGAGCGATCTCGAAGTCGCTCAAAGTTTCCGCTCACCATTTCAGCGCTCAAGCCCGTGAGAAGATCCTTGCGGCCGGTGGCACCGTGACTGAGCTTCCCGGTCCTGCTCCGATTATCAAGCGTCAAAAAAAGGTCTCGCAGAAGAAGACGACAAAGAGCTAGCGTGAAGGAATCTTCCGGGCCATGTGGCTGAGGCCATTGGGCTTGTGCACGGGAGCCATACGTTTCGCGGCGGTGGCTACGCGTGATCGAAGAACTCGGGGGCGTCGCTGGTCGGAGGGAGTAAAGGAGTCGTTCTCGTGCTGGAAAAACTTCGCATCATCTTCACCATCCCGGAACTCCGGCAGAAGATTCTCCTCACGCTCGGACTCTTGGCGATCTATCGGGTTGGCTGGCAGGTGCCGCTGCCCATCATCGATCCTGACGCCATGGCGGCGTTTGGCAAAGAAGCCGGCGGCTTCGCCGATATTCTCAAAACGGTGGCCGTGTTCTCGGCCAGCCAGCTTTCCCAGGCAACGATTTTCGGCCTCGGGATCATGCCCTACATCTCCGCATCGATCATCTTTCAGTTGCTCGGCACCGTGTGGCCGCCGCTGGAGCGACTGTCTAAGGAAGGGGAGGCTGGGCGGAAGAAGATCAACGAATACACCCGATACGCCACGGTTCTCATCTGCCTCGTTCAGAGCTGGGCCTACGTTGCGTTTCTTGCCAACACGAGCGTTGGAGAGATGCCGCTCATCCAGTCGAGCTTCCTCGTCGATGGCAAGCTTCCGATTCTCTGGCAACTCGTCGCAGTGATGACGATGACGGCCGGGACGATTTTCCTGATGTGGCTCGGGGAGCAAATCGACGAGTTTGGAATCGGCAATGGGATTAGCCTGCTGATCATGGCTGGAATCCTCGCCGGCATGCCGAGCGCGCTGGTTCAGCTTGCCGGTGATACCAACTGGGAACTCGGTGGTGGCGGCGGAAAGATGGGTATTGAGACTATTCTTGTCCTCATCGCGTTGTTCATCGGTGTGGTGGCCGGCGTCGTCTTCATGACGCAGGGGCAGCGTCGGATACCCACGCAAAGTGCCAAGCACGTCCGTGGCCGGCGGGTGTACGGTGGGACACGCCAATACCTTCCGCTCAAGGTGAATCAGGCGGGGGTGATGCCGATCATTTTCGCCAGTTCGCTTCTTCTCTTTCCGCAGATGATCTTCCAGTATCTCCACAGCGCCTATCCGGGGAGTACGGTCCTCGGGGCTCTCCAGGATTCCTTCACTCGCGGGCAGTCGTTCCTCTACAACATTCTCTACGTCGCGCTCATCTTCTTCTTTTGCTACTTCTGGACAGCGATCACCTTCAACCCGAAGGAAGTCGCGGACAACCTCAAAAACTTCGGTGCCTTCATCCCGGGTTATCGTCCAGGGAAACGGACGGCCGATTACCTTGAACGGGTCATGGAGCGGATTACGTACGTTGGAGCGGGCTTTCTGGCCCTTGTGGCCATCATTCCAACGGTCGTCGGTGGGGCGCTCGGTATCCCCCCGCAGATTGCTAGTTTCTACGGCGGTACCGGCCTGTTGATCGCCGTTAGCGTGGCCTTCGATCTCGTCCAGAAGATCGACAGTCACCTCGTGATGCGGAACTACACCGGATTGCTGGAAAAGTCCTGATCCGCAGGATGGTCCCGGTCCGGAACGCCGTGGGGCGTGACGGCGTTCCTTATTGTGTCGCGCGGGATTCTCATGCGGATCATCCTCATTGGACCGCCCGGCGCCGGAAAGGGGACGCAGTGCCAGAGGCTCGTCGAGTTTCTCGACGTACCGCACCTCTCCACCGGTGAGATGCTCCGTGCCGAGGTTCGTTCCGGCACACCCGAGGGGCTTCGTGCCGCTGCCTACATGGACCAGGGGCAGCTCGTCCCCGATTCCATGATTCTCGGGATGGTGACAAAGCGATTGGAGTCGGCGGACTGCCGAGGGGGCTTTCTTCTCGATGGCTTTCCCCGCACCCTTCCGCAGGCTTCAACGCTCGACGATCTTCTCGAGCGTCGTGCCATGAATGTTGATGGAGTGCTCGAACTGGCCGTGCCTCGCGACGAACTCGTGCGTCGGATGCTCGCTCGGAAGCGGGCCGACGACAATCCTGAGATCTTCTCCAAGCGGATCTCGAGCTTCGAGGTGCAGACAGCGCCACTGCTTGAGTACTACGATCGTCAGGGAAAGTTGGCCACGATCGATGGGCTGGGTGATGCGGAGGAGATCTTCGGTCGCGTCAAGCAGGCGCTCGGTCAGTTCAGGCGCGGTCCTGCCGGACGACGCTGACCCCTTCGGCCACCCCACGTCGGGTGTTCGTGGCATCGCTGGGCCAAAAGGCGGTGGTCGTTGTGGGACGCGTCGGTCGCGGGCGTGCGGCCGTGGTGCGGGGGTGATCACGCCGGTATAGTGCTGCGATGCTGCGAAAAGAGGGACGGAGGTTGGTTCCAGGGCGTCGTCCGGTGCCCCGCTCTCCTGAGGCTGCTTGAACGGGTGTTTCTGCCGTGGTGAATCTCCGATCTCCCCGTGAAATCGCGCTGATGCGACGTGCGGGCCTTGTCGTCTGGGGCGCCCATGAAGTCGCGGCGGCGATGGTGCGGCCGGGAGTGTCGACGGGCGAGATCGACGCCGCCGTGGAGTCGTATTTCCTCGCCTGCGGGGCGGTTCCTTTGTTCAAGGGGGTTCCAGGGAAGGTGCCTTTCCCTTCCGTGTGCTGCATCTCCGTCAATGACGAGGTGGTGCATGGGATCCCCGGTCCCCGGATCCTCCTCGAGGGAGACGCCGTCAGTATCGATACCGGTTGCAGTCTTGCCGGTTGGTGCGGCGACTCGGCGCGAACCCATCCGGTGGGGGCTGTGTCGTCCGAAGTTCGGGGCCTGCTCGACTGCACGTCCGGTGTCCTTGACTTGGCGATCGATCTGATGGGGAAGCGGAGTCGCTGGAGCGACGTGGCCACCGAAATGGCGACGTATGTTCGCGATCGTGGGTTCTCCGTGGTCGAGAACTTCGTGGGCCATGGCATCGGCAAAAAGATGCACGAGGATCCGCAGGTTCCCAATTTCTGCTCGCCGTCGTTTCGGCGCAATTACGACTTCAATCTCGAGCCCGGATTGGTGATCGCCGTCGAACCGATGGTGAACGTGGGTTCGAAAAAGGTGAGGGCCCTGGCCGACCACTGGACGCAATCGACGATTGATGGCCAGCCGAGCGCGCATTTCGAACATACGATCGCTATGACGGAGCAGGGGCCAGAAGTCCTCACGCGAGCGCCTGGGGCGGGAGAGCTGGCGCCCCCTTTCAGGGGGGTCTGACTGGCGGTTGAAGCTCTGGGAAGTCGTTGTCCGTTGTCCCTGGGCTGTGATTTTCAGGAAAATCGAGATATTTTTGTCGTTTCCGGCCATTTCGGCACCTCCCCCTTGTGGATCAGGGGGGAGGGTTTCTATAGTTGACGGCTTTCCGTCAGATTCCCCGTTCTCGTTGAAGGCGTGGGCGACCGTCGCCACGATCGCAAGTATGAAGGTTCGCGCCAGCGTCCGTCGCATCTGCGACAAGTGCAAGATCGTCAGGCGCCGCGGCGTCGTCTTCGTCGTGTGCGCGGATCCTCGCCACAAACAGCGGCAAGGGTGACGACGGAATCCGTAACCAGTTGGGAAGCAAAGCTTCACTTCTGGGCGGTGGTGTTCCAGCGAGGCCGATTGGCATCGTTGGGCAAGCGGCTTGTCCTAGGTACGTTTGAAGGTGGTGAGGTCGGTTCTGGCGGAGTTCCCCGATGGGAAGCCAGCGTCGCATTGGCCGTGCTTCGGTCAACAGTGCGAGGGCCGGTCTTGTCAGCCTTGTTTCCTCCCGCACTCGTTGCTTCGGCACGTGGTGTCTTGGGTGGGCTTGTTCTGTCCGGTCATTCAGTTGTTCCGTTTGTCCGTCATCCCAACGGTAGTACTTCCCCATGCCCCGTCTGCTCGGCGTCGACATTCCGTCGGAGAAGAAGACGTTTTATTCGCTCCAGTACCTCTACGGCGTCGGCCCGCAGGTCGCTCGTGAGTTGTGCCATAAGGCCGGCGTCGATCCTGAGGGGGTCGCGAAGAATCTTCATGAGGATGAGTTGGCTCGCTTGGCGGCCCTCATGGACAAGGACTACGTCGTCGAGGGGCAGTTGCGCCGTCAGGTGGCGCAAAACATCTCGCGACTGAAGGACATCGGCAGCTATCGCGGGGTTCGTCACCGTCGGGGGTTGCCGGTCCGTGGGCAGCGGACGCGGACAAATGCTCGGACGAGGAAGGGGCCGAAGAAGACGGTCGCCGGCAAGAAGGGCGTGAAGGATCTCAAGTAATGGTTCTCAGTGATTGCCTCCGATGGCGCCCCTTGCGGAGTGCTCTCGGGATGGCGATCGTTGGTGGGGGCTTGCTGTAGTTCATTTCTCCTCGGTTACAGACGTCGTAGGTACGCACAGGGAAGCATCGATTCATGTCGAAGGTTGCCAAGGGCAAGAAGAAGAGTGTGTCGGCGGGGATCGCCTACATCACCGCCAGTTTCAACAACACCACGGTGACGATCACCGACACCAAGGGGGATACCCTCTGTTGGGCAAGTGGTGGCACCTGCGGCTTCAAGGGAAGTCGCAAGGGGACTCCGTTCGCTGGTCAGTGTGCGGCGCAGCAGGCAGCCGAGAAGGCCGCGAAGTTCGGCGTCAAAGATCTTGAGGTCCGGGTTCGTGGTCCGGGCAGCGGTCGCGAGAGTGCGATCACTGCGCTGCAGGCTGCAGGCATGAACGTCAAGAGCATCGAAGACATCACTCCGCTGCCCCACAACGGATGTCGCCCGCCGAAGAAGCGGCGTGTCTGAGGTCCTGCTTCTTTCCAAGCCGGTAAACCGCCGGCATTACCACCTCATCTGAATCACCTCGAGAGCGGTCGGTTAGCACTCCGATCGGGAATCCATGGGACGCATCACTGGGCCAGTCTGTCGCCTTTGTCGTCGTGACGGCCTCAAGCTATTCCTCAAGGGCAGTCGCTGCGACACGGGCAAGTGCGCGTTCGAGCGTCGTCCCACGCCTCCGGGCATGGTCCAGAAGCGCCGCAGCAAGCCGACCGAATACGGCCTTCATCTCCGCGAAAAGCAGAAGGTGAAGCATTATTACGGTGTGCTGGAGCGACAATTTCGGACGTACTTTGCTCGGGCCGAGCGGGGGAAGGGCAATACCGGGGAGTCGCTGATGTCGCTCCTCGAGCGTCGTCTCGACAACATCGTTCATCGGATCGGGTTTGCTCCGTCCCGTGCAGCTGCCAGGCAGATGGTGATGCACGGTCACATTACGATCAACGGTCGGCGTGTCGACGTTCCCAGCTACCTGGTCAAGGCCGGGGATTTGCTTCGCATCAAAAACCGCACCAAAAGCCTCCAGCTCGTTCACGCATCGCTCGCGTCGAATCGTCGTGACGTTCCCGATTTTCTTACCCGGTCTGACACTGGTGTGCCGGAGGGGCGGGTCGATCGTCTTCCTTCGAACGACGATGTGTCGATTCCGGTGCAGACCAATCTGATCATCGAGTTGTGCTCCAAGTGATAGCTTGAATCGCCCGGGTGTTTGCCCGGGTGGTTGCCCCGGCGGGGAGAAAATCTTCGCTCGGTGCCGGAGGGTGGAGATTCCCCTCCGACGAAGACTGTCGCTGGTTGTTCAGGCTCCTTCATAAAAATCACCATCGCGGCCTGACGTGGCCGCCCCGTTTCAGATACAGGCAAGGAGAATCGCATGCACATCCGTTGGCGTGGACTCGAACTTCCCAGCTCGGTCACGTCTGATGCCAAGACGCTCACGGGAACGTACGGCAAGTTCGTTGCCGAGCCGTTCGAGCGCGGATTCGGCACGACGGTGGGCAATAGCCTCCGGCGCGTGCTCCTTTCGAGCCTCGAAGGGAGTGCCGTGACTCAGATCAAGGTTGGCAGTGCGCTCCATGAGTTCAGCACCGTCAAGGGCGTTCTCGAAGACGTCACCGACATTGTGCTGGCCGTGAAGAGCTTGGTCGTCAAGAACCACAGCGACTCGACCCGCGTGATTCGGGTGGAGAAGAGTACGAAAGGCCCCATCACCGGTGCCGATGTGCAGACGGACGAGGCCGTTGAGGTGGTCAGTAAGGACCTCGTTCTCGCCACGCTCACCGATGATGTTCCCTTCGAACTCGAGATGGTTGTCGAGAACGGTCGTGGCTACGTGCCTGCCAGCGAGCACAGCCCCGACGTTCAAGAAATCGGCATCATTCCCGTTGACGCCGTTTTCAGCCCGGTGACCCGTGTTCGTTACGAGGTCGAGGAGACCCGTGTCGGTCAGAAGACGAACTACGACAAACTGACGATGGAGATCTGGACCAACGGCACCGTGACGCCCGACATGGCACTGGTCGAGGCAGCGAAGATTCTTCGCAAGCACCTCAACCCGTTCGTCGGCTACACCCAGCAGGGGGCGGCCGTGAATCTGCCTCCGGTCATTGATTGGACCAAGATCACCCCAGAACCCTCGACGGTCCTGACTTGGGAGGTGCCGCAATTGGAGCTTTCCGTTCGGGCCCAAAACTGCCTCTCGAGCGCTGGCATTCGCAAGGTCTCTGAACTCGTCGTTTTGACCCGCGAGCAACTGCTCGAGATGCGGAACGCCGGGGAGCAGACTGCCGAGGAGATCGAGGCCAAGCTCAACGAACTGGGGCTGAAACTCGGCATGTTGCCGGTTGAGGCCTGATCCCCGCCGGCCGGCGCGAAGCGTTTTCGTTTCTGTCGGCCGAATCCCACTCCCCACCTTTTTCACAACCACCGACAGCTCCGGCCCTCACGGCCCGGCCCCAAACTGTCCGCCTGAAGGATTCTCCCATGCGCCATCGTCGTAAGGGCCGCGTGCTCGGCCGCAGTCCGTCTCACCAGCGTGCCCTTCTCCGCAACTTGGCCGCTGCACTCATGCTCACCGAACGGGAGTACGAGGCTGGTGAAGTGGGGGCTCCGAAGGTGGCTGGTCGGATCATCACGACCGTGGCCAAGGCTAAGGAAGTCCGCCCTGTGGTCGAACGTTCCATCACCATTGCCAAGCGTGGGCTGAAGTCGATCGAGCAGGCCAAGGAGTTCGGCACGACCGCGGCGCGCGACTCCGCGGCCTGGAAGCAGTGGCGCGAGAGCGACCAGTGGCAGAAGTGGGCGCAGGCTATGGCACCTGCCGTCACCGCCCGCCGTCGGGTGGTCAGGCTTCTCGGTGACAAGCAGGCGGCTCGCATTGTGTTCGAGAAGATCGCTCCCCGATTCGTCGATCGCCCCGGCGGTTACACCCGGATTCTCAAGCTCGCCACCCCCCGACTCGGTGACGCCGGCCCCCGAGCGGTGTTGGAGTTCGTCGGCAGTGGACCGCAGGTCGATCTTGGCGCTGCCCCGCAGGTGCAGGCCCGCCGTCCGTCCCGGGGCGCTGGCGCCACTTGAGGTCGTTTGCCCTTCGAGGGAACTGGCTGGCGAGTGTCGTTTCTGTGGCGGACTGGTTGGCTGCGGCTTGCCGGTTAGGAGAGGTGGTTTACTGCCTCGAGACGCCCCTGCGGCCGCCTGTTGCCCCACTTCCAAGCCATTTCGGATGGAACCTGGGGTTCCGTGGTGGATTGCGTCGATGAAAAACGATAGACTTTCGACAACGCGATGCGTTTGGCCGTGCGTTGGCAGGGAGGGGGCAAGCTCTCTGCCGTAGGCTGGTCTCTGATCAACATCGGGGCTGCGGTCCGGATGATGGCTGGAGCTTGCCGCTTGCACCCCCCGCACGCTGGAGGTCTGCCATGGCGAGGCACGTACATTCAGGGCGGTTTCTGTCAAAGTCCGCCTTTCTGGGCGTGCACCTGCTCATCGCTGTCTGCCTGGCTGCGGTTGGCCCGCTGGCCGCTGGCGCCCGCGAAAAGGATGAGCACTTCGGCCTGCCGGAGGTGAAGTTCATCAACGACCAGGTTGCGGCCGGGTGGTCTGATGCCAAGCTCAAGCCTTCGGAGCCCGCCTCGGACCAAGAATGGTGCCGTCGGGTCCATCTCGACATCATCGGTCGTGTGCCAACCGTCCGGGAGCTCGACGATTACGTTGCCGACAGCTCTCCGGTGAAGCGGGCCAATCTCGTCGGACGACTCCTCGGAGACGATTACGTCGATGAGTATGCCCGCAATTGGGCAGATGTCTGGACGACCGTCCTCGTCGGTCGGAGCCTTGACAACGACAACGTCAACCGTAGTGGCATGCGGCAGTGGTTGCGTCGGTCGTTTTCGAAAAATGTCCCCTACGACCGGTTTGTGTCCGATCTCGTGACCGCCACGGGGGTCAACAAGTCCGGTGAGAAGGGCTTCAATGGGGCGACGAATTTCCTCTCAGGGAAACTCGAAGACAATGGCATTCAGGCCACCGCCAAGACCGCTCAGGTGTTCCTCGGCCTCCAGGTGCAGTGCACTCAGTGTCACAACCATCCCTTCAACAAGGGAAAGCAAAACCAGTTTTGGGAGTTCAATGCCTTCTTCCGTCAGGTGAGGGCGTTGCGGAAGTTCGAGGGGACCCGTGATGTCCAGGCAATCGAACTCGTCGACGAGGATTGGGCCGGCGAGGGGGGCAACGCCGCCCAGGCCGAGCTGTACTACGAACTCCGCAACGGGCAGATGAAAGTCGCCTATCCGGTTTTCATCGACGGGACGACCGTTGATTCCACCGGCTATCTCCCGGCAAAGATGGACGATGGCACGGAGTATGGCGTCAACCGTCGTCAGGCGCTGGCGCAACTCATCGTCGACAGCCCGCTGATGCCCAAGGCTGCGGTGAACCGGATCTGGAGCCACTTCTTCGGTTACGGTTTCACCCGGCCTATCGACGATCTCGGCGAGCACAACGCCCCATCGCATCCAGAATTGCTCGATGGTCTTGGCGAGCGTTTCCGCGGGCAGAGCTTCGACACCAAGGAACTGATCCGATGGATCACGCTCTCCCACGCCTACTCGCTTTCCAGCCGGATCGGCAAAGGCAACGCGACCGATGATCCGGCCGTGGGCGAGAAGCCGAAGTTCTCCCATTTCTATCTCAGGCAGATGAGGCCCGAGGAGCTCTATCAGTCGCTGCTGACTGCCACCGAGGCCGATCAGGCGGAGGAGAAGGGGGAGAAAGCGGCTCGCAAGAAGGACGAATGGCTCTCGCAGTTCATCATTGCCTTCGGCACCGACGAGGGAGACGAGGCGACCACCTTCAACGGCTCCATCCCGCAGGTGCTGATGATGTTCAACGGGGATCTGGTCAAAACGGCAACGGGGACGGGCAAGGGGGGCTTTCTCGACCGTGTTGCCACCTCTGACATGACCAATGCTCAGCGGATCGACTCCCTCTATGCCGCGGCGCTTGCCAGAAAGCCGACGCGCAAGGAAATCAAGCTTGCCAATCAGATGATGGTCGCCCGCAAGGGAGATGCCATCAGTGCCCTCCAAGACATTTGGTGGGCCGTTCTCAATTCGAACGAGTTCATCATCAACCACTGATTCCCAACACCGATCCCCAACACCGGTCCCCAACACCGGTCCTCAGTCCGCACCCAGTCAAGACGCCCCCACCGCTCCCCTCACCCCTGTCCACCCCCGAGGATTCCCTCCATGTCCGCCTCCAGCCGTTTCATCGACGGGATGAGCCGCCGACACTTCATGAGCCATGTCGCGGGCGCAGCGGCCCTCGCCGCCCCGGCGACGGCCTTCACCAACTCGATTCTCGCCAATGCCGCTGACCTGAAGAAGCGGCACAAGTCGGCCATTCTCCTGTGGATGGGAGGCGGCCCCAGCACCATGGACATCTGGGATCTCAAGCCAGGGGCGGCGACCGGGGGGCCCTTCAAGCCGATCTCGACAAGCGCCGACGGGATCCAGATCTGCGAGCACATGCCGCTGATGGCCCAGCAGATGCACCACATGTCGCTCGTGCGATCGATGAGCACGCGCGAGGCAGATCATATGCGCGGCCGCTACTACATGCACACGGGCTACGTGCCGAATCCCAACGTCGAGCACCCCAGCTACGGCGCCGTGATTGCCCACGAACTGGCGGATCAGGTGCCCGATCTGGAGATCCCTCCCTTCGTCTCCGTCGGCAGCGGGAGCGTCGGCCCGGGATTCCTGGGAATGTCGTGGGCACCGTTCGTCGTCGACTCCAACGGCAATGTCCGCAACCTCGACATGGGGATCGATCCGACCCGGCTGTCGCAGCGGCTGGAGATGCTTTCGGCGATCGAGGAAAAGTTTATCGGCGAGAAGCGCGGGGCGTCGTCCGACGATCACGCCAAGGTTCTCTCCAAAACGGTCAAGCTCATGACGAGCGACCAGATGGAGTCCTTCAAGGTCATGAAGGAGCCGAAGGATGTCCAGGACCGCTACGGCAACACCGGTTTCGGCCGGGGCTGTCTCATGGCCCGCCGGCTGGTGGAGCAGGGGGTGCCGTTCGTCGAGGTCGATCTCGGCGGCTGGGACAACCACGCCGACATCTTCAAGACGCTCTCAGACAACAAACTCCCGGAACTCGACAAGGCGATGGCGGCACTCGTCTCCGATCTTTCCGAGCGTGGTCTGCTTGACGACACGGCAATCATCTGGATGGGCGAGTTCAGCCGGACGCCGAACATCAACGGCAACGCTGGGCGTGATCACTGGGCCCGCAGTTGGAGCGTGGCCGTCGGTGGTGCCGGCTTCAAGCGCGGGGTGGTCGTCGGTGAGACGAGTTCCGATGGCAAGGAAGTGGTGACGGAGCCGTACTCGGCCCAAGACCTCATGGCCAGCGTGCTGAAGTCGCTCGACATCTCCCTGGAGACGACGTTCACGGCCAAGAACGGCCGGCCGATGAAGATCGCCAACGCCGGCAAGGTGATCAAGGAGTTGTTCGCCTGAGCCTTCCCGCCGACGGGGTAGGGGTCAAACGGTCTCCGGCCGGCCTAGGCAATGGCCTGGGCACTGGCTCGGTGGCCTCCGCTCGCGAGGGAGTCGCGACGGGTAACGTCCCCGATCCAGCGGTCAACCGCCTCACGAAGGAAGCCTCTCCCGCAAGCCGGCCGCGGCCCGGTGGCGTCGCGTCGGTTCCGGGGACGGTTCGGCCGGTGCTCCTGCTCGTGCTGCCGGCGCTTCTCGAGCAGGTGCTCGCGATCTCGGTCGGCTTCACCGACAAATGGCTGGCTGGAAACCTCCTCGAAGGCCCTGCGTTCCTGGCGGCGGTCGGGCTCGTTGGATACGCGCTGGGGTTTCTCCCGGGACTGTTCGCGGTTCCGGCGGTGGCGGCGACGGCCCTGGTGGCCCGATGCGTCGGCGGGGGAGATCTCATCGGAGCCCGGCGGGCTGCCGGTCAGGCGTTTGTCGTCGGGAGTGTGTTGGTCGGAGTCGTGGGGCTGGCGGCCGCCCTGGGGGGGAGGAGGCTCGTGATGCTCCTTGGGCTGCCCACAGCGAGCACCGGCCTGGCGATGGAATACCTGGAGATCGTCATTCCGGCACTTCCTGCCATGATGATCATCGGCGTCGGGGTGGCGATCCTCCGTGGCTCTGGAGACATGGTGGCGGGCTTGATGTCGATGACGGTCGTGAACCTCGTCAACGCCGGCACGAGCTATGCGTTGGCCGTCGGAGTGGGCGGGCTTCCCCGCCTCGGCTGGAAGGGGCTGGCCTGGGGAACGCTCATCGGCTACGGCTGTGGGGCCATCTGTACGCTGTGGCTTCTCACTCGCCGTGACCGGCAACTCCGCCCCGCCCCCGCCGATCTCGTTCCTGACGGCCACTGTCTCAGGCGTGTCCTCTCGGTGGGACTGCCGGCGGGGATGGACGCGATCGGCAATGCCATCTGCCATCTGTGGTTCCTGTCGGTCGTCAACCGGCTCGGGGACGTCGACGCCGCCGCGCATGCCGTCGCCATCACCATCGAATCGCTCGCCTTCCTGCCAGGAAGTGCCTTCGGGCTCGCTGCGGCCACGCTTTCCGGGCAGTTTCTCGGTGCCCGGGACGAGCGCCGCGCCCGGCAAAGCGTATGGTTGGCCGCCGCCGGGTGTGTCGGGTTGATGTCGGCGATGGGGGCGCTGTTCTTCGTCGCTGCGGATCCGCTGGCTGGCTGGTTCGTGGGGGGGCAGGGGCGACAGTCGGAGGTGGCGTCATTAACGGCCCGACTCGTGCGGATTGTCGCCTTCGCCCAGCCCCCCCTGGCGCTGCTGATGGTCTTTTCCGGGGGCCTCCGCGGCGCCGGAGCGACCCGCCCGCCGCTGGTGGTGAACTTTCTCGGCCTCCTCGTCGTCCGCCTGCCGCTGGCGATGCTTTTGGCCTGGCCTCAGGTGCCGCTGCCGGGGGGCGCGACGATCGAGGGCTGGGGATGGGGTGCGGCGGGGGCCTGGTACGCGATGGCGATCGACCTCACGGTCCGCGGCGTGGCCATGGCATCGATCTTCTCGGGAAGGCGGTGGATGCGGGCTGGCGTTTGATCGCTCCGGCATCGATCTCTGGGGGATGCGGCGGGATTGGCATGGTCCCCCGCCGCGACGACGATACACTCCATGGACTTTCGCCGTCGAAAGGGCCCGGCATGCCGGTGCCCAGGCGGCCCACCGTCGCTTCCCGAACGAGCCCGCGCGCGGAGCCCCTCGATGGCCGTGGATCTTGATGTCGAACAGTGGTCGACCGCCGACGCCTCGGACCTCTACGAGGTGTCGCGTTGGGGGAATGGTTACTTCTCGGTCGGGCCAAACGGCCACCTCCTCGTCCATCCTGACAAGGATCCGACGAAGAGCATCGATCTGAAGTCGCTCGTGGACCGGCTCCAGGTGCGCGGGATCGACCTCCCGATCCTCCTCCGCTTTGCCGAGATCCTCCAGCACCGGCTCGGTGAGATCCACGGGGCCTTCGCGACCTCGATGAAGGAGGCGGGATACCGGGGCGACTACTGTTGCGTCTATCCGGTCAAGGTGAACCAGCAGCGGCAGGTGGTCGAGGAGGTGCTGCAGTTCGGCCGGCCATACCGCTTCGGCCTCGAGGCTGGTAGCAAGCCCGAGCTCCTCGCCGTCATCGCGTTGGCCGACAACGATACGCCGATCATCTGCAACGGCTTCAAGGATCCGGAGTTCATCGAGACAGCGATGCTCGCGCAGAAGATCGGGCGCAACATCATGCCGGTGGTGGAGCGGTTTTCCGAACTGCAAATGATCCTCGAATACGCCGAGAAACTCGGTGTCCGCCCGCGGATCGGGATGCGAGTCAAGCTCGCCGCCCGGGGGAGCGGCCGTTGGCAGGCATCGGGCGGGTTTCGCAGCAAGTTCGGGCTGACGGCGAGCGAACTCCTCCGTGGGCTCGAGGTGCTCGCTGCCCGCGACATGCAAGACTGCTTCCAACTGCTCCACTTCCATCAGGGCAGCCAGATCACCAACATCCGCCACATCAAGGCGGCGCTCACCGAGGCGTCGCGGATGTACACGGAACTGGTGAAGCGGGGCGCCGGACTGCGCTTTCTCGACGTCGGCGGCGGTTTGGGCGTCGATTACGACGGTTCCCAGACGAACTTCGAATCGAGCGTCAACTACAGCCTCCAAGAGTATGCCAACGACGTCGTCTACCACGTCCAAAACGCCTGCGACGAGGCGGGCGTGCCCCATCCGACGATCATCTCCGAGAGTGGTCGCGCCGTGGTGGCCTACCACAGCATGCTCATCTTCGGCGTGCTCGGTATCTCGGAGCACGGCGGGAATGGCGAGGTGACCGAGCCGGCGGCAGAGGCCGAACAGCCGCTCCACGACCTCATGGAGACCTACCAGAATCTCAACATCCGCAACCTCCTCGAGAGCTACCACGACGCCCAGCAGGCGCTCGACACGGCGATGAGCCTGTTCGCCAGCGGTTACCTCCCGCTCGACCAGCGGTCGTCGATCGAGAACCTCTACTGGTCGATCTGCCGGAGAATCAGCAAGCTCTCGAAACAACTCGACTTCGTCCCCGAGGAGCTCGAGGGGCTGACCGCGGCCCTCTCCGACACCTACTTCTGCAATTTCTCCCTCTTTCAGTCGATTCCCGACAGCTGGGCAATCAAGCAACTGTTCCCGGTGATGCCGATCCACCGCCTCAACGAGCGTCCTACCCGGGAAGCCGTGCTTGGCGACGTCACCTGCGATTCCGACGGGAAGATCGACCAGTTCATCGATCGGCGCGACGTGAAACGCACTCTGCCGCTCCATGCCTTGCAGAATGAGCCCTACTACTTAGGGGCTTTCCTCATCGGTGCCTACCAAGAGATCCTCGGCGATCTCCACAATCTGTTCGGCGACACCAACGCCGTCCACATCAGTACCGATGCCAGAGGGGAAGTCGTCCTCGATGCGGTGATCAAGGGAGACACCGTCAGGGAGGTGCTCGATTACGTCGAGTTCGACCCCGAGCACCTCGTGCAGCGGCTCCGCGATGCGATCGAGCAGGCAGTGCGCGAGGGACGGATTTGCGATCAGCAGGCCGGTCGATTCCTCCGGTTTTATGAGGAGGGATTGGGGGGCTACACCTATCTCGAGGAGCCCACCCGCTCCTGACTCGCAGGGAGGATCGCCGCGCCTGCGCCGGGGGCAAGGCCGCTCTCGGAGAGCGGTTGTGGTTGGGGGGTGAGACGGGCTTCCGATCCCGGGCAAACCACCGCGCAAACCCCAGGAAAAGAGGGCTCGCTGTGTCTGGGAGAGGTTGCTAAAGTCTGGCCCAATCTCCGGAGTCAGCGCCGTGTCACATTCCCGTCGTCGGTTCGTCTCGGTCAGCGTCTTGGCCGTGTCGGCCGCCCTCATCGGGCTCCACCCGATGGCTCCGATCCACGCTCAGGCACCGGCCGGGGGCCGCCCGGCAAGTGGCGCCCAGACGCCTCCGGTCGCGGGGCGGCCACCTCAGCAGCCCGCCGCACCCGCCCCTCAACAACCCCGTGTGGCTCAAGTTCCGCAAGGCCCGCAAGGCGCTGGACGTCCGCCGGCACAGGAGGCCGCTCCCCAGCGGCGCCCGCCGCAACCCACCGTTCCCCAGCTCTCCCCGGAAGCCGCGGCAGCGCTCGAGAGGCTCCTGACGGCCTGGGAAGCGCGGAACGCCGCGGTGAAGACCTGGTCGTGCGACTTCTACAAGTGGGAATACAACGCCTTCGGTCCGGTCGGCCCCAGTGGGGATCGCCTTGCGTTTGCGGAGAGCACCGGCGAGATCAAGTACGCAATGCCCGACAAGGGGCTGTTCCGCGTCAAGGAATCGAAGCAGTGGAACGCCCAGACGTCGCGTTACGAACAGCGTCCGGGTGACTCGGGTGAGCACTGGGTGTGCAACGGCACGAGCATCTACGAGTTCCGTCACGGCGACCGGCAGCTGCGGGAGACGAAGCTGCCCCCCGAGATGCGCGGCAAGGCGATCAGCGATGGCCCACTGCCGTTCGTGTTCGGTGCCAAGGCCGATACGCTCAAGAAGCGTTATGTGATGCGTATTCTTCCCACGCCGGCCGGCGTGACTGATCAGGTCTGGCTCGAGGCCCTGCCACGGACCCAGTCCGACGCCGCGAACTTCTCGAAGGTCGAGTTGATTCTCGGGACCCGCGACCTCATTCCCTTCGCGATCCGCATCTACAAACCGGGTGGCCAGGATCAGGATGTCTACCAATTCATCCAGAACACGAGTTTCATCGACAAAGGTCTCGATCTGATCCGGGATTTCTCCAAGCCCGTGACCCCGCTGGGGTACACGTTCATTCTCGAGGATGGGGGGGCTGCGGCTCCTGCCCAGCAGACGTCCCTGCCGGCCCCGCCGCCACGGAATCGCTGACTCGATCGGACGCGAGTCGCTCCCTCGCCGTCAGGCTCCTTCCCGGTATACTCCGTCGGCGTGCCGGTGGGACCGGCCCATGGTGTGTCCGGCAACTGGTGCCACGGCCATGTCTCCCGCCCGACTGGGCTCCGGTCGCCCCCTCGCCGGGGCGAATGTGACGGAAGTCCACGGGGCACGGTCGAGTTTGCCCGGAGAACCGGGCCAAAACCGTCTTCGAGGATTCCATGTCGTTGATCGACCCATCGCACCCGCTCGGGCAACTTCTTCAGCGTGATCTTCGCTACAAACTCGATGCCTACATGTTCGTCCTCGAGGCGTTGTCCTATGCCCAGGAGACGCTCAACCTCGGAGAGGAGCCCCCCGAGGAGGAACTCGAGCCGAGGCCCCCGGAGTCGTCAGCATCAGGCCGCCCGCGGCCGGGCAAGTCGCGGCGTCGGCCAGCGGAACGGCACCTGACGGGGCAGCAGTTGTGCGAGGCGGCGCGGCGGTACGCGCTGCAGCAGTACGGGTTCATGGCCCGAACGGTGCTCGGGACGTGGGGGATTTACAGCACGCGCGACTTCGGCGAGATCGTCTTCAACATGATCGACATCGGTCAGATGAGGAAGACCCGCAAAGACAAGCGCGAGGACTTCCACGACGTCTACGATTTTGACGAGGCGTTCACACGTGATCTTTCCTTCAGCGTTCCCGACAATTCCTAGTCCGCGGGGATCCTGGCCCGCGGGGATCCTGGCCCGCGGGGCACGGCCGCGCGGCGGCCATCGTGCTCGCCAAGTGGTCGTGCCGAGGGGCTTTTCCCGATGAAGTCCGAAGAAGTGCCCCTCTTGATGCCACGCTTGATACCTCTTTGGGAGCCGTGATGTGGCTGCCGATCCGCTCGATCCGGTTCTGTCAGCGGGGAAGCCGTCCGGGTTCCCTGTCGGCTTGGCGTTGGCGGCTCTGGTCGAGTCGGCCTGGTTGCTGTTCCTCGGATGGATGGCCGTTGGTGGTGCCTGAGGCCCGAGCGAGAAGGGCAACACGATGAACAGCCTGTTCGACTCCCTCCCTCTCGGGGCCGCGTTCCTCCCACTCGGGGTCTACCTCCTCGCCCTGGGATGGGTTCACCTCCGCCGCCGCCCGCTCGCCATTGCGGGGGTCTGGGACGGCATTCTCCTCGGTGCGAGCCTCGTCGGCCTGGTGACCGTCGGCCCGATCGCACTGGTTCGTCCGGCCACCGGCGGCTCGTCGTGGAGCTGGCCGATGTTGATCCTCGGCTTCTGTCTGGTCGTCGCGCTGTGCGTGCTCGTCTCGCGTCCCAGGTTGATCGTTTACAACATCAGCCTCGAACAACTCAGGCCCCTGGTAGCGGAAGTGGCTGCCGACCTCGATCCGCAGGCGCGCTGGGCTGGCGAGACGGTGGCGCTTCCGACCCGGGGGTTGCAGGTCCACCTCGATGGCGACGGCAGCCTCCGTACGGTGAGCCTGATCGGGGTCGGCCGACGCTCGGCCCATGAGGCTTGGAGCGAGTTCAGCCGCCGAGTCCGTCAGGCGTCGCGCCGGCTCCGCGTCCGCGCAAGCCCCTGGGGAGGGCTGTTTGCCGGGGTCGGGGCGGTGCTCGTTCTCGTTGCCTTTTGGAGTATCGCCGCGACCCTCTTGGCTCGACGGGCGCCCGGCGAACCCGCCGTCGTCCCATCGCCCCAGGCGGTCCATCTCGGCCAAACGCCCGCCATTCCTCCTCCCCCGACCACCCCGCCGCGGTGAATCATGACCACCCCGTTCGACCTCTCCGAGCACGACATCTTCGCGCCGATGGTGATCCGCAACGCCCCGCCTGCGTTCCTCTACGAGGAGGCGGTGACACGGGAGGGCGCCGGGATCGTTTCCAGCGGGGCGATCGCCATCCGTTCCGGGGCGAAGACGGGGCGGAGCCCCAAGGACAAGCATGTCGTTCGTGATCCCGCTTCGGAGCGGGAGGTGTGGTGGGGATCGGTCAATCATCCGATCGACGACCACACCTTCCTCCTCAACCGCCAGCGGGCGGTCGATTACCTCAACACCCGCGATCGGATCTATGTCTGCGACGGCTTCGCCGGCTGGGATCCCTCCTGTCGCGTGAAGATCCGCGTGATCTGTGCCCGCGCCTACCACGCGCTCTACATGCGCACCATGCTCATCAGGCCCACGGCTGCGGAATTGGAGCAGTTCGGCCGCCCCGATTACGTCATCTACAACGCTGGCCAGTTTCCCGCCAACGTCCTCACCACGCAGATCGCCAGCCGGACGAGCATCGACCTTTCGCTCGAACGGCGCGAGCAGGTGATCCTGGGCAGCGAGTACGCCGGCGAGATGAAGAAGGGGGTGTTCACCCTCATGCACTGGCTGCTGCCGGGGCGGGGCGTGCTCTCGATGCACTGCTCGGCCAACGAAGGTCCGAAAGGGGATGTCTCCCTGTTCTTCGGCCTCTCCGGCACCGGCAAGACGACCCTCTCCGCCGATCCCGCCCGCCGGCTCATCGGGGACGACGAGCATGGTTGGGGTGATGACGGCGTGTTCAACATCGAGGGGGGGTGCTACGCCAAGTGCATCGGCCTGTCGGCGGCGAAGGAACCGGAGATCCACGCCGCGATCCGCTTTGGAACGGTGCTCGAAAACGTCGTCTATGACAACGTTTCCCGGGAGGTCGACTTCGAATCCGCAGCGATTACCGAAAACACCCGGGCGGCCTACCCGATCGAGTTCATCGACAACGCGCTGATCCCCTGCGTCGCCGGCCATCCGCGGCACTGCATCTTCCTCACCTGTGACGCCTCTGGTGTTCTCCCGCCGGTCAGTCGACTGTCGCCGGAGACAGCGATGTACCACTTCCTCTCCGGGTACACCGCCCGGGTCGCGGGAACCGAGATGGGGGTGGTGGAGCCGCAGGTGACTTTCTCGACCTGCTTCAGCGCCGCGTTCCTCGTCCGCCATCCGGCCGTCTATGCCCGGCTCCTGGCGGAGAAGCTCTCCCGCCACGGTGCCCAGGCGTGGCTTGTGAACACGGGCTGGACCGGGGGCGCCTACGGGGAGGGGCGACGGATCGACCTGGCCTCGACGCGGCGGATCATCGACGCGATCCACAGCGGCGCCCTCGACCGGGCGGCGGTGGAGCGCGATCCGGTGTTCGGGCTTGATGCCATCACCGAGGTGCCGGGGGTTTCCCCGAAGCTTCTCGTTCCGGCCCGGGCCTGGGAAGATCCCCGTCACTGGGAGCGGGCCGCACGATCGTTGGCGGCGAAGTTCCGGGAGAATTTTGCCCAGTATGCCGATCAGGCCGGCGCCGACGTCGTGGCCGCCGGCCCGCAAGGCTAGCCTTGGCCGGCCGGACACCCCGGGCGAGCGAGTTTTTTTGACACGCTTCGCCGATCCCCCCTACCATTTGGGTAGTTGTCTGCCCGTGCCCGGAGCAATGTCGCTCCGTGGTGCGTGGCCCATCCCTTGGAACCGATCAATGAACCTCCGCAGCCTCACCTGCAGTCTCCTCCTCGCGGTCCTCGCCGGCGCGGTCTCCATCCCGACGGCGCTGGCTGATTCCCCGCTGGTCGGCAAGGTCAAGAAGATCGACGGCACCGAGGTCGATCTCGCCGACTACAAGGGGAAGGTCGTCGTCATCGTCAACGTCGCCAGCCAATGTGGCGCCACGCCCCAGTACGCCGGCCTGCAGAAACTCTACGACACCTACAAAGACCAGGGGTTCGTGATCCTCGGCTTCCCCGCCAACGAGTTCGGCTCCCAGGAGCCCGGGTCCGATGCGGAGATCTCCAAGTTCTGCAGTTCCAAGTACAACGTCACGTTCGACATGTTCTCGAAGGTCAAAGTGAAGGGGGACGGCCAGTCGCCTCTCTACAAGACGCTCACCACCCAAGCCAAGCCGAACGGCGACGTGAAGTGGAACTTCGAGAAGTTCATCATCGGCAAGGACGGCGCGATCAGCGGCCGCTTCGCCACGCAGGTGAAGCCCGACGACCAGGCCTTCGTGAAGGCGATCGAGGCCGAACTGAAGAAGTGATCGCGGCG
>CAMARC010000021.1 GCA_945860405.1 Candidatus Kuenenia stuttgartensis
ATGCTGAGCATCGCCCCTCCGCCGACGATCTATCTCCACGCCGGCGCCACCGACATGCGAAAGAGCTTCGACGGCCTGTCGGGGATTATCCGTGGCAGCTTCGGCGGCGACCCCGCCGACGGCAGCCTGTTTCTGTTTGTGAACAAGCGTCGCGACCGGCTCAAGGCCTTGTGGTGGGACGGCGACGGCTTCGCGCTCTGGTACAAGCGACTGGAGCAGGGGACGTTTGAGACGGTAGCGGCGAAGGATGGGAGCCCGCGCGTGCGGATCGACAAGACACAACTCGCGATGATCCTCGGCGGCGTGCGGCTGGAAACAGCGCAGCGGAGGAAGCGATACCGGCGCGTCCTCGCCTGAAGAAATCCGCGCGGCTGCCAAATTGGCGCTTGCGCTTTTTGAGAGAGGTTTTTATGATGCGCGCATGACGAAGGAACTTGTGCTCCCGAACGATCTGGCCGCGTGCCACGCGATGATCGCGAAGCAGCAGCGCGTAATCGATCTGCAAACCGATCGGCTCGAGGAACAGAAAATCGAGATCGCGAAGCTCGAGAAGGAGCGCGACGCCGCCCTCCAGCTCGCCTTCCGGAAAAAGATCGAGCGCTACCTCGCCGACCCGAAGCAATTCGTGATCGATTTCGGCGATTCTCCCGAGGTGGTCGATGCGGCCGCAGGGATCGCCGATGCCGCTCTTGAAATGGTGGGGGGCTACGAGCGACGCAAGCCGGGCACGGAAAAGCCCCGCTCGGAAGCGATTCCGGCCCATCTTCCCCGCTACGAAGTGAAGCTGCCGGTGCCCGCTGATCTCAAAGACTGCCCGACGCACGGCGAGCGGAAAGTGATCGGCTTCGACTGGCAGGAGACGCTCGAAGTCGTGCCGCCGAAGCTCATCGTGCGACGCACCGGGATCCCGAAGCTCGCCTGCACGGATGCGCCCGAGTGCGGGGTGGTGGAGGCCGATCGACCGGTCGGCCTGATCGAGGGAAACAAGTACGACACGAGCGTCGCGGCGGAGATCGTCGTCGACAAGTATGCCTATCACATCCCGATCTACCGCCAGCAGGATCTGTTTGCGTCGTGCGGATGGACGCCGTCGCGGGGCACGCTGCTGAACATCCAGAAATCAGCGGCGGAGCAGCTCCGACCGCTGGTGATGCACCTCCGGGAGGTGGTGCGTGCGGGGCCAGTGATTGGCACCGACGACACGACGGTGACGCTGATCACGCCTCAGGAAATGCCCGATTTCGACCCCTCGGATCCGAAGTCCGCCCGTGCGCGCGAGGTGATCGCGGCTGCGCTCGAGCCGCGGCGCGCGAGCGTGACGGCGCGAATGTGGGCCTATCGAAGCGTGACCGCGCCGATCAACCTCTTCGATTTCACCGTCAGCCGTCATCGCGACGGCCCAGAGATCGTTTTGAGTGGCTTCGAAGGGACGATCCTCGCCGACTGCTACGCGGGCTACGAATCGATCGAACTGGGCAGCGCCGGAAAGATCCGTCGCGCGGCCTGCGTGGCCCATGCGCGCCGCAAGGTTTTTGAGTCACGGAACAATCATCCCTCGCATGCCGCCCTGCTGCTGGGGCTCTTCCAGCGGCTTTATGACATCGAGGATCGGGCGAAGGCCTTCACGCCGGATGATCGGCGCAGTCTCCGGCAGTCGGAGTCGCTGCCGATCTGGGACGAGATCGGCGCCTATCTGGCGAGCGACGCGGTGGCTAATGTGATGCCGAAGGAACCCTTCGGCCAGGCGATCACGTACCTGCGGAACAACATCGAGGCTCTGCGTGCGCATCTCGATGACGGCCTGGTGCCGATCGACAACAACGACACCGAGCATCTGATGAAGCAGGTGGCCCTGGGCCGAAAAAACTGGATATTTATCGGCAGCATCGATGCCGGGAACCGCGCCGCCGATCTGATGACCCTGGTCAGCAGCGCCGTGCGGAATGATCTCGATGTCTTCGTCTACGTGAAGGACGTCCTCGACAAGATCCTTGGCGGGAGCCGCGACTTCGAAGCGATGCGCCCCGACGTCTGGAAGCTCGCGCATCCAGAGGCGGTGCGGATCTACCGCCAGGACGAGCGGCGGCACCGCGCCGAGGTCAAGTCGGCGAGGCGGGCCAAGCGCCGCGGCAGCCGCCGATAGGCTGCCTCCGGCGGCTCTTCTCACGGGCTCACGCCACCCCGGCGACTGCAAAAAGGGGATGGCGGTGGTGGGCGCTCACTTGGCACCAGCCGGGAGGGATTGCCGTTTTTCTCGGCCCGAGGAGCTTCGGGAATGCGATAAGCTGCGAGTCCCCCGAAGGAACGGTTTCGGCAGTTGCTCCGCAGCCAGTCAGACAGGCCTGAGAGCCCCCTGCCCCAAGCACGCTTTTGAGGCACCCGTGGCACGTCGCAAGACTGGATCGGACACGCAGCAGGCACTCTTTGCGGACGATCCGGCGCCGGCCGCGGAGCCGCCTCCGGCCGCTGACGCGGCAGCGGATCCGACAGCAGTTCCCGCCGCCACGTGCCATCGTCATTGGCTCGACCCTCGCTGCGGGATCCTCGCCTCGGCGGCCGACTGGCTGTTGGCCGAGGCCCGCAGCGCCTCCGGCAACGGCCGCGGCCGAGACGATGCCGAGAGCGCTGACGGAATCGTCGATCTCTCCGCGTTCACCGTCGTCGTGCCGGGTCGGGGGGCAGGCCACCGGCTGATTGAGATCCTCCTCGACAAGACCGCACTCCCCGGGACGTCCGGCGGCGATCGCGCTGCCCGTGGCGGGCGCCTCGTTCCCCCGCAGACCGTCACGCTCGGCACGCTTCCGGAGGAGCTCTACGAGCCGGCCAAGCCGCTCGCCGACACGGCGACCGAGACCCTCTGCTGGGTCGTGGCGCTCGCGGCCGCCAGCCAGCGCGACAGGCAACTCATCGCCCCGGTCCCCGAGGAGCCAGCGGACGGCGCCTCGGATGACGGTGACCGATCCGAGCCCGCGTCCCGCTCCCCGGACGCCACCTTCGCGACGGGGAGCCTCGACGCGGCGCGGATGATGGTCTCGATGCATCGGGAATTGGCAGCCAATGGGCTGTCGTTTGCCGATCTTTCCCGGGCGGCCGACGAGGCCCTGCCTGGCTTCGGCGATCACGCCCGCTGGCAGGCACTGGCCCGGCTCGAGACGGTCTATCTCGCCGAGATCGACGCCCTTGGATTCTGGGATCGGCAGACCGCCCGGCGCGTCGCCGTGGAGCGGGGCGAAGTCACCTTCGGCGGGCGGATCGTGCTCCTCGCCACGGTCGATGTCGATCCCCTCCAGCGGAGATTACTGGCCGGTGTCCGCGGCCGGATCGACGCGCTGGTGCCCCTTCCCTCCGACATCGGGCCCGAGGCCGAGGCGTGCTTCGACGACTTCGGCTGCCTCGTCCCGGCCGCCTGGCAGGATCGTCCGCTGCCCCTTCCCCTCGATCGGATCGCGGTCGTCGACGACGGCGACAGCCAGGCCGTCGCCATCGTCGACTGGATCCGCGGCCTGGCCAGCACCCGGTCGGCCGACGAGATCACCGTCGCCGTGCCCGACCCGGCCATCGTTCCGGCGATCGAACAGCGCCTCGCCGCTGCCGGCCTGGCCGGCAGGTATGCCGCCGGACGGACCGTCGAGCGCTCGAGTCCTTGGCAGTTTGTTCGGGCGATCTTCGCATGGATGCGGCGGCGCGAGTTCGCCCCTCTGGCCGAACTGCTCCGCTGCCCAGATTGCATCGGGCTGGTGCACCGTCGCACGGGGGAGGCGATCCCCGCCGCGATCGCCGATGGCGTCGCGCAGCGTCATCTGCCGTGGGAGGTCGACCGCGATCATCTCGCCGCCGCGGCATCCCACCCCAGGGAACGGGCGGAGAACGAGGCCTTCGTGGCGATCCTCGATTGCCTCGATGCTTGGCTAACGCCACTTGCGGCCGCGGCGGCCGCCATCGATGCCGCCCAGCGTTCCACGCGGTGGCAGCCCCCGCAGTCGCGCGCCCCGCGTCCGCGGCGAGCCGCGGCGAAAGGGGCCAGTTCGGCTCCCGCTGCGCCACTCGCCGCGGCGTGGGTCAAGGCGCTGCGGGAGGCCTGCACGGCAGCCGTGGAGGGGATCGACATCGACCGTGACGACGCCTCGACACGCGTCTTCTCCCGTTCGCTCGCCGCCCTCGGCGAGGCGCTTGCCGATCTGGAGACGCTTCCCGACCGGCTCGTCGCCGCCGCCGGATCAGCCGGAATGGAGCGACTCCTGCTCTCCACCTGGGGACGTACTCAGCTCCCGCCGCCCCAGGATTCGACGGCGATCGAGATCGTCGGCTGGCTCGAGGTGGCCCTCGACGACAGCCCGGCCATGGCAATCACCAGTTGTGTCGAGGGGTGCCTGCCGGGGAGCGCCGGGCGGGATCCCCTCCTCCCCGAACCGCTGCGTCAGGCCCTCGGCCTCGACAACGCCACGCGGACGGCGGCCCGGGATGCGTGGATGCTCGCCGTCGCCGCCGCCCGCGACGACCTCCTCGTCGTCGTCCCCCGGCGCGGGGCCGACGGTTCGCCGGTGGTGCCCAGCCGCCTCCTCTTCCGGCGCTGTGCCGAAGACGTCGTCCACGCGGCGAAGCGTTTGTTTGCCCCCCCAAGGGCTGCGGCCACGGCCGGCCCTCCGACGGTTGTCCCATCTCGGCTGGTCGTCCCTGCGCCGAGCTTGGTGGTGATGCCGTCCCCGGCCGACTTCCCGCCGATGCGCGTCACCGAGTTTCGCGACTACCTCGCTTGCCCCTACCGCTACTGGCTCAAGCACCGCCTCGAGCTCTCGACTTCCGGTGACGAGGCACTCGAATTGGGGCCCGGCGACTTCGGAACGCTGATCCACGAGTGCCTCGACCGATTCGGCAAGAACGAAGCGATTGCCTCGAGCGCCGATCCCCGAGAGATCAGCGACTGGCTCTCGGCCGCGCTCGATCGCTTCATTGACGAGCGCTACGGCCCCGGGGCGGCGCCTGCGGTGTTCGTGCAGGCGGAGCTGGCGCGGCGGCGGCTGCGCGAGTTTGCCCGCGTCCAAGCCGACCGCACCGGCGAGGGCTGGGTGATCCATGCCACCGAGCAGATCGTCCGCTCGTCGGCCTTCGTCGTCGATGGGGTGCCGGTGCGGCTGTCGGGAAAGATCGACCGCATCGACCATCACCCCGATGAGGGCCGCTGGGAAGTGCTCGATTACAAGACGTCGGTCCGGGGAAAAAGCCCCGAGCGCACCCACCGCGATGCCCGCGGTTGGATCGATCTGCAGTTGCCGCTCTACCGGCATCTCCTCGTCGAGGTCGAGGGGATGCCCGAGCTCGATCTTGCCAATCCGCTCCGGGTGGGCGTCGGCTACTTCAATGTCCCCGCCCGCGTCGAGGAAATCCGCATCGAAACCGCCTCGTGGACGATGCCGGAGTACGACTCGGCGGACGAAGCCGCCCGCGAGGTCGTCCGCGCCGTCCGGGAAGGGCGATTCTGGCCCCGCAACGACGACGCCGCAGGATCGTTTCCAGAGTTCGACGCGATCTGCCAGACCCACACCATCCGCGATGATGAAGATGAGGGAGACTCTGCATGACACCGAACCCTCGCGACTCTCGCCGTCGCCCCACGAAACCGGACAAGCCTGCCGACGGAAACGGCTCCTCAGGCCCCGCTGGCCCGACGACACACGCATCGACGCCGGCGCCTGCGAACCGCCCGCTCGAACCGATCGTCCGGGTGCTCGCGAGTGCCGGCACCGGCAAGACTCATGCCTTGTCGACACGGCTGATCCGCCTCCTCGCCGACGGGGCCGAGATCGACGACATCTTTGCCGCGACGTTTGCCCGCAAGGCGGCCGGCGAGATCCTCGCCCGGGTCCTCCAGCGGCTCGCCGCAGCCGCCGATCCCTCCACGCCGGCGGAGACGTCGACGCTGGCAGCGGCGATCGATCGGCCGACCGCCGACGCCCTGTTCTTCCGCGATCTCCTCGTCCGCGTCACGGCCAACGTCGACCGCCTGGCGGTAGGGACGCTCGATTCGTTCTTCGTGACCTGTGCCGATGCAGCCCGCTTCGAGCTCGGGCTCCCGCCGGCCTGGTCGATTGGCACCGAGGCCGATCTCGCCAACCAGCGTCGCCGCGCGATCCACCGAACGATCTCCGATGCGCTCGCGGCCGGGCCCTCCGGGGGAAGCGGGAGCGACTCCCCAGCGAAGCTCCTGGCGACGCTCATGGTGCATTCGTCCGGAGGCGCGACGACGACCGGCCTCGAAGAGGCGATTGAGAACATCGTCAACGATCTCGCGTCGCTCCACCGCGATGCCGAGCCGGCAGCCTGGGATTGGCTGTCGGTGCCCAGGCCTCCCTCAGGCGACGCGCTCTCCGCGGCGGTCGAGACGCTGCGGGCGAGCGTGTTCGACGATTCGCGCGTGGCCGACGCCCGGGATGCCGCCATCACCGCCTTGGAGCAGTCCGACTGGAAAGCGCTCCTCTCGAAGGGGATCGTGCCGAAGCTCCTCGCCGGCGAGACGAAATACCAGCGGAAGCCGATCGATCCGGCCGTCGCCGCAGCCTACTGGACGATCATCGATCTTTTGAAGTCGGTGATCCTGGCCCGCACCGCCACCCAGACCAGGGCGTTTCGGGATCTCCTCGACCACTACGCAGCCACCGCCGACCGGCTCATGGCCAGCGACGGGATGGTGTCGTTCGACGACGTCACCAGGCTCGTCGGCTCCGCCGCCGGCGACGGCACCCTCGATGCCGCACGGTGGCGCGGAATCCGGTTCGCGAAGCATCTCCTCATCGACGAATTCCAAGACACCTCACCGAGCCAGTGGCGCGTCCTCGAGCGGCTCGCGGAACACGCCGTCACCGCCTCCGGCTCATTTTTTGCCGTCGGTGATCGGAAGCAGGCGATCTACGGCTGGCGCGGTGGAGCCGCGGAGCTCATCGATGCCTTGCCCGATTTCTTCGCCGCCGGAAAGCGGCCGCTTGTGTCACTCGACCTCGCCGCCAGCTATCGCTCGAGCCCTGCCATCCTCGACACCGTCAACCGGGTGTTCGAGCGGCTCGCCAGGGCGGAGCCACTCGCCGATCATGCCGGTATCGCTGCCCTGGCAAGCAGCGAGTTCCCGCGCCACCAGGCCGCCCGTGAAGCCCTCCCCGGCTGGGTGCGACTGCGCACCTGTGCCGCCCCCGAGGAGGGGCAGAAGGCAACCGCGCTCCTCCTCGCCGCCGCGGCGACGAGGGCCGCGGTACTCTCCCGGGCCAACCCGGGAAAATCGGTGGGAGTCCTCGTCCGCACGAACAAGGCGGCGGAGCTGGTGATCGCGGAATTGAAAAGAAATGGAATCGTGGCCAGCGCCGAGGGGGGCCAGCCGCTCGCCGATTCGCCGGCCGTCGAGCTCGTGCTCTCCGCTCTCCACCTCGTCGATCATCCCTCCGACGCGGCAGCGCGGTTCCACGTCGCCACTTCCCCTCTTGCTTCGCTCCTCGGTCTGGATACCACCGGGGTCGCCGGTGACATCCCCGCTTCCTGTGTCGCGACGCTCGATCGGCTCCGCCGTGATCTGGTCGATGAGGGGTATGGGCCGGTGCTCGCGCGGCTGGCCGCGGCGGTGGGCCCGTCAGGCTCGCACCGAGATCTCCGTCGGCTCGAGCAACTCGTCGCCGCGGCCCGCGAGTGGGATCTCGAAGGGGGACAGAGCCGCGAGGGATTGGTGCGAACAGCCCCGTTCGTCCACCACTGCCGGACGGTGAATGTCGCCGATCCGGTCGTGTCGCCGATCCGCGTGATGACGATCCACAAAGCGAAGGGGCTCGAGTTCGATCTCGTCATCCTCACCGACCTCGATCGCAAACTCGTCGCCCACCCGCCCCGCGTGGTCGTCGACCGAAAGAGTCCCCTCGAGCCGATCCGCCGGATCCTCGTCCACGTCGCGAAGGAAAACCAGCCACTGCTCCCCGATGACTGGCAGGAGGTGTGCGCGGCGGCCAGCGACCCGGTCATCCGTGAGGCCATCGCCACGCTCTATGTCGGCCTCACCCGGGCCGCCCTGGGAATGGAGATTCTCATCCGACCGGCGACCGAGAAGGAGCGGTCGATCCCCAAGACCCTCGCCGGTGTGATCCGCGCCACCCTTCCCGAGACTCCTGACGCTCCGGCTGAATCGATGCTTTGGATGCACGGCCACCGCGCCGATCCGGCTGACGATTCCCTCCCTGCCGACGGCCCCGTCGCACCGGCACCGATCGGGGATTCCGTGGAGCACGGGTCGATCTCGGCGCCGGGCACGCGGCGTCGAACGAAGCCTGCGACCGTCGCCGCCGCGGATCAGCCCCCCGGACAGGCATCACCGCCCGGTGAGCCCGCGCTGCCGATTCTCCTCCGCCCCCTCCGGCATGGTCAGCGCCGGCGCTCCCGCCCCCGTCACACCCCCTCGTCCGCCGAAGGGGGGAGGATCATCAGCGCCCAGGCCCTGCTCGACACCGGCTCGCGGACGGCGCGGAGCGTCGGCACGCTCCTCCATGCCTGGATCGAGCAGGTCGGTTGGGGTGATGACATGCCGGCCGACGACCTGCTACGGCGGATCGCCTGCCGGGAAGGGGCACTGGCCTCGCAGGTGGAGAGCCTGATCGCTGATTTCCGGACGATGTGTGCCTGGCCGGCCGTGGCCGCCGTCCTGGCGCGGCCGGAAAACCAGTTGCCGCGAAAGTTTGTCTGTGCCGAACTCCCGGCAGGGCCAGCCGAGCCGAGCCTCCACCGGGAACAGGCGTTCGCCCTCGACGAGGGAGAAGGAACGCTCCTGGGGATCATCGACCGGATGGTGCTGTGGCGACGATCAGGACGGACGGTCGCCGCGGAGCTGATCGACTTCAAGTTCGATGGACTCGGGGGCGATGGGAAGAGCGCTTCCCGAGCCCGCGTCCGCACCGAGAAGACGGCGTTCTACACCCCGCAACTTCAGGCCTATCGCCGGGCGGTCGCCGGACTCCACGACCTCGATCCGGCACGGATCTCATCCGAGCTGGTGTTCATGCGATCCGGGGATGTCGTGCCGATCACCGAGTGAACAGCGCTTTGCGGCTGCTTTGGCCCACGACGACCTGACCTGCTCACGGCGCACGCGCCCCGGCCTTGATCGCAACCTCCACCTTCTCCAGGCGGCGACGGTCATCGGGCGACAGCCGCTCTTCGTCCAAGGCTTTCTCACGGGCGGTGGCGAGGGCGTCGCCGGCCCCCTCGAGATCCCCCATCGCCGTCCGAATGACAGCGAGATGGAGGAAGTTCCGCGGGGTTGGCTGCAACAGGATCGCATCCGAGACATCCTCGAGCGCCTGACGATTCTGCCCCTTGGCCAGTCGAACCATGGCCCGCGAGTCGAGCAGGTCGGTCGTCGGCCCCAGTTCGGCCACGGCAGCGTCGATGAGCTTGGTGGCCTCGTCGGCTGTCTCTGGATGGGCGATGTCGAAGGCCAGATTGGCGGAGACCAGCCCGCGCAATCTCGGGTCGAGATCCTGGGTGCCGAGGAGGTCACGGTAGGCCTTCATCGCCCGCGACGTGCGACCGAAGGCATCCTCGAGGGTGGCCGCCGAGAACGCAACCTCGGCCGCGCCGGGATTCTCACGGCGAAGGGTCGCCGCGATCCGCTCCACATCGGCCAGGGCATCCGACTCCGGATCGGCATCGCTGTACCGCGAGATTGAGAGAAGAGTCTCGAGGAAGGCCTGCGGTGAAACCTCGCCACGAACCGTCTCTGCCAAGGCGATCGCTTCCTTCGTGCGATGGCGACGACCGAGCGACCGCGCCTGGAGGAGGACCCCGTCGTTGGCCAGCCCCGCGCACTCATCGAACACCTTGCCGGCCTCCTCGTGAAACCCGAGTTCATCGACGACCATCGCCGACATCACCATCTGACTGGCGTTCGCATCGGTGACACGGACATCAGGCATGAGTCGCTTGAGCGCGCGCGCGACCGCGCCATCGTCTCCTTGCGCCTTCGCCACCTTCGCGACGAATCGGAGCGTGCCCGGGGCATCCGGCGAGACCGCCTGGAGTTTCGTGAGCCAGTCCTGCGCCCCGACCAAATCCCCCTCGTCGAGGCAGAGGTCGATGAGCATGGCGAACATCGCCGTGCTTCCGTCCACCGACAGGGCGATCTCCCCGATGTTCTTGATCGCTGTGGGCCGGAGGGTCGGCACGAGGATGGCGCGGGCTTTTTCCCGCATCACCTTCTCCTGAACCGTCAACGGTCGACGCTCCGCGAGAATCTCCAGAACCTGGAGCCCGCGCCGCCAACTCGTCGGCTCGTTGCGGCCGAGAAGAAGCGAGGCCTCGAGGGCCATGTCATCCGCCGTCTGCCGTCCATCGCTGTCGACATTGAGGGCTAGCAGGGCAATCGCCTCGAGGAACTCCCGGTAGCTTCCCCCCTGCGCCATCTGGCCGGCCAATTGACGACGCGCCCAGGCGACGGTCGGCGAATCCTTGCCCGACGCCAGCCCCACGATCCGCTTCAGCTCCTCGCGGGCCTGCTTGAAACGTCCCCGCGCCACATACTGCTCGACGAGCCTTCGGGCGGCGTCGAGATCGTCGCCATTGGCCGCGACCGCCTCCCGGTACGCCGACTCGATCTCGTCTCCCCCGCCGAGCAATCCGGCGGCAAACTCCTTGAACCGCGTCTTGGCCGGCTCCTCGAGCGTCGCGAGCGCCGCGTCGCGGGTGGCCCGCGCCTCCGGCTCGAGCTTTCGCTCCACCTGGAGCCGGAGCAGGCTCCGGCGCGGGGCCTGATTCTGCGGGGCGATCGCCATTGCCTGCCGACAAGCCGCCTCTGCCTCGTCGAGCTTTCCGCAGCGGGCAAGGAGTGCGGCGTACCACGTGAGCAACTCGGCATTCTCCGGATCCTGGGAGGAAAGGCTCGCACCGAGCCGGAGCGCCTCTTCTGGATCGCCGCTAGCCGCCAGGGAGTCGGCGCGAATCCGATCGACGGCTGGGCCGCCGAATGACCCGAGCGACGCGATCACCGGCGCGGCCTCGCCGAATCGGCCCATGGCCACGAGGAGAACGACGAGCCGACGCCGGGCCATGGGCAGACTCTCCCCGCGTTGGATCGCGCGGCGGAGGTGCCCGATCGCAGCGGCCGGGTCCCCTTCGAGTTCAGCGATCGACGCCTGTGTGCGCACCGGGGCCTCCCAGTCGGGGCGCTCCACGGCAGCCTCCTCGAGAAGCTTCCGCGCGCCCTCGAGCGTCTTCTTCTCGTCTGCCGTGAGCGGGTCGATGTCAGCACCCCCTTTGCCGAGCCTTGCAGCACGGATGGCGACGATCTCCTTCACGGCCCGGGAGACGTGGCTGATCGCCGTCTCGGCGCCGAATTGCTTCTCGATCAAGGCCGCCTGTGTGGCCACCTCGGTGGCATCATTGCGATCGGCAGCGATGTCAACGAGCATCATCCTCACCTGCATGTCGTCGGGATCGTCGGTGAGGATCGTCTCGGCCACCTGCCGTGCGGCTGACTCGGCCCCCTGCCCGATCTGGAAGGCGAGCCATTGACGCCGCGTCGCCCGGGCGACATTCACAGGCAACGCCAGGATTCGACGTTGGAGATCCGCCGGACGATCTCCCCAGGCGTCGCGATCCGTTCTGACAAGCAGGTCGATCTCGGCGCTGAGCAGGCCGGGAGTGGATCGCAGCGATTCCGGGGCGGCATCGATGCGGGCCCACGCCTCGTCTTTCCGATCGCTTTCGGCGAGGAGAACCACGAGTTGCGCCAGCAGCGTCACACTGTCGGGATGGGCGGCCACCGCCGTCTCCGAAGCCAGGAGCGCCCCGGCCGCATCCCCCTTGGCCGCGAGCACGTCGATGCGAACGCGCGCGGCCGACTCCGGCGGCAGGCTCCCTTCGGCGGTCAGGGACGAGACGAGGCCATCGACGGCCGTCCAATCGCGCTCGGCCTCGGGGCGCCGCGCCTGCTCGGCGATGCGCATTCTCAACAGCAAGCGCCAGATCTCGGGCCGGGCGGCGAGGGCCTCCGGGGGCATTCCCGCCGCCATCCGCTCGACGATCGCGATCGCCTCCTCCGGTCGGCCGGCCTGTTCGAGCTCCGTCGCCTCGAGAAACTTCGCCAACTCCGATTCGGGCGCCGCCGCGGCCAAGCGACGCCGCGCCTCCATGGCTTTCTCGGTGTCCCCCAGCGCGTCATGGCAGCTCGCTATGGCGATGTCGGCGCGGCGGTTGAACGACGGATCACCCGCCATGATTTCCTTGAGCCGTTCCCAGGCTTTGAGCGACTGCGACCAGCGTCCCTCGGCCAATGCCACCGACGCCTCGCCGTAGACGATTCCCGGGGCTCCCTCGGGGAGAATCTTGCCGGCCTCGGCGAGGAGGGTGCGGAGTTCTTCGATCCGTCCGGCATCGGCGAGGACAACGATCAACTCGGAGATCAGGGGCTTGCTCTCGGGCATGGCCTCCCGCCCCGCGGTCAGGCCCCGGATCATGCCGTCGGCATCACCGCGGACACGGGAGAGCTCTGCCCGAGCCATGACCAGCGACTCGGAGAGGGGAGCATCAGCGGGGATCGACGCGAGCACCGCCTCGGCGCGATCGGGCTTGCCCATGGCGAGCGCCACCGTGGCGTCGATGAGGATGCCCTCCTCGTCGGCCGGGGCGAGCGCCCGAGCCTTTGCGATCGCCTCCGCCGCCTGCTCGAGCTTCCCATGCCTCCGGCTCCATCCCGCAAACACCTTCCAGGCCCGGGGGGAATCGGGGAAGGCGTCGACCATCCTGCGGAGCACCTCCTCGGCTGCCTGCAACCGTCCCCTCCCCTCCGACATGATCGCCGCGAGGAACACAAACGCGTCGATGCGATCGACCGGCAGTTGCGTCCCCGGGATCACCTGCGTGAGTTCGACGAGCATCTTCTCCACCTCGGCGGGATTTCCCGCTTTCATCGCCGCCTGGGTGTAGAGCATGCCGATCCGCCCGAATCGCTCCGGATCCTGCTGCGCATCGGCCCGCTTGCGGAGTTCCGTCGCGTGGTAGATCGCCGCCTCGGTCTCGTTCGCCTCGAGGAGGAGGATGACGAGTTTCTCACGGAGATCATCCTCCTCAGGATTCCTGGTGACGGCCGTCCGCAGCACCTCCTTCGTCAGCGCCCATCGGTCGCGCGAGGGCTCTGTGGAGAAGGCAAGCTCGGCGAGGATCTCTGCAAGTTGGAGGTGGCGTTGGCTGTCGGCCGGCCTGAGCGTCAGGTATTTGAGGAGCGGGTCGATCGCCTCACCCGGGTTCCCCTCCGCAACCTTCTCGTCCACCGTCGCCAGGAGCGCGGCGGTGTTGCGCCTCACCTGAAACTTGTGGAGGACGTAGATCCCTCCCACCGCCCCCACGAAGAGCAGCACGAACAGAAGCGCCAAACGGAAATTGATACGGCGGGAGGCCATGAGGATCACCAGACAGGAGGAGGACCGCGCCGGGGGGCCCGGTTCGCGGCAGGAAAGGCACGCGGAGCAGACAAGCACATTTCCCAGGCAGAAAATCCGGGAAACGTCGGCGTCCGGTCGATCACCACAACCGGACGGGGCCGCCACAGAAGGCGGCCCCGAAGAAAACGATCGAAAATCGAGATCAGGCTCGACAAGGCGGAGGGCATGGGATTCGAACCCACAATCCATTTCTGGACATCTGATTTCGAGTCAGACCGCTGGCCAATTCGCTTACCCTCCGAATCGACATCAACAATGTAGATCACGATGGGAGTGCGCTCAAGTTTGGCCGTCCATCCGTCACATCCGGCAAGCCCCATCGGGCCACCCTCCCCCCCGGCGATTTGAACTCCCGGCCCGGTGGAAGTAGTGTCAATTCCCAATGTTTGTCCACAAGGAACGTCTCGAATACGTGCTCGAGAGGGAGGATTACCTCTCCGAAGCCGTGCTGCGCACCGAGATTGACCGTCTTTTCCTCGCTGCCTGGCACCCGGTGACGCTGACGGCCGACCTCCCCAACGACGGGGACTTCGTCACCTTCGACCTTGTCGGCCGCCCCCTCATCCTCCGGCGACACGCGGGGCGTCTCCACGCGTATCTCAACGTCTGCTCCCACCGCCACTGCATGCTCACCGAACTCCCCCGCGGGAATTCCCCGAAGCTCGCCTGCCAATACCACGGCTGGGAGTATCAGGCGAGCGGGAGGGTCGACAAAGTCCCCGACGGCGGCTGCTTCAAGCCCTTCGATCGGGAGAACGCCTCCCTGCGGGTGTTCCCAGTCGAAACCTGCGGCGAGCTCGTCTTCGTCCGCCTCGCCACCGAGGGCACCGATCTGCGGAGCTGGCTCGGCGATTGGTACGAGCGGATCACCACCGCCTTCGCCGCTCCCTACCGGTGCAACTGGCGCTACGCCGCAGACTTCGACTGCAACTGGAAGATCCCGGTCGAAAACACCGTGGAGACCTACCACCTTCCCCTCGTTCATCCAACCACGCTCGGCGGCTTCGGACTGATCCCCGAGGAGGCCCAGAAGCACTGGCTGGAGGATCGATCGACGACGCTGGTCTTCGACCTCGGTAAGGAGAGCGAGCCGGTCAAGAAGCAGCGGCAGGTCGTCGGCTGGCTCGGGGGCGGCACGACCACCGACCAGTATGTCCACCATCACGTCTTCCCAAACGTCGTCTTCACCTTCTCCGACCTGTTCACCTACTGCCAGGTCTATCTGCCCACTGGCCCGACCACGTCACGGACCATGGCCTGGATGTTCAGCCTCGATGGCACGAAGCGGAATCCGTTCGCCCGCGTCATCGCCAAACTGACGGCGCGGCATGGCGTGAAAGCCAACACCGCGATCCAGAAGGAGGACGCGAGCGTGTTCTCTGCCCAACAAAAGGGGATTAGCGCCACGCCATTCCGCGGGTGCATCGGCACCCGAGAGGAGCGGATCTGGTGCTTCCACGAGTACCTCAAGCGGGCCTGTTCCTGACCGACGCCCCGCCTCGCATCCGTCGGCCGGACCTCCCCTGATCAGGCCCCGGCACCGATCCCGGCCCCTCTCCGCCCGACGGTCGACCGCGGAGCAACTCCCACCGGGAGCGCCCCCTCCGCGACAAGTGACGCGAGCACCGAGCAGGCGCCACGCCGGGCGGCCGCATCGGAGGCCACGATGGAGACCGCGCCCCGTGCGATCATCGCTGTCGCGTTTCCGCCACCGCCGAGGAGCGTCTCGAGCGTGCCGGCGGCCAGATGGATCACCGGTGCCGCACTCGACGGCAAGCCGACATGGAGCGCCACCGGCCGCCCCGCTTCGCAGCGGACCGTCCATTGACCACCCCCGCCGCCCGCCGCCGAAAGGCCAACCACCTCTCCGCTGCTAAGTGCCTCCCACGACGCGGCACCAAGTCGCCGCTCGAGAAGGCCCCGCGCCGTGACCGTCCGCACGTCTCTCCCCGGCGGCGGCCACCGGAAGCGGTTGGCAATCGCGAACCGACACAGTCGGCGGATCGTCTCGTCGTCGAGCTCGGGTGACGGCAGATCGGGCACCGCGGCGGTACACCAGGTGCTGTCGAAACGGGGATCATCGCTCCAGTAGGCACGGTAAACGTGCATTTGGTCCTCGAAGAGCCGCGCGAGCATGGCGGGATCGAAGCCAGGCGTTCCCTTCGCCGGACCGGCCGCAGCCCGGGCAGCCGCGAGCTCCGCTGCCATCTCCACGACGAGCTCCTCGAACACCCGGCACAGCCGGCTCACCGGCGTCGGCCGTGTCGAGGTGATGTGGTAGGTGCGGCCGTGGAGCGAGGGATCGCCGATGATCCGCGCCATCACCGCCGACACCCAGTCGACCGGCACGAGATTCTTCACCTCCTCGCCGGTCATCCCCAGGACATCGAGGAGCGAACCGGGCTCGAGCGACGCCTCAAGGAACGCCTCCACGAAGGGCTGGACGATCCGCAGCGGTTTGTAGAAACCATGGAAGGTGTTCGTGAAGCCCGCCACGAGGTCGCCGACGATGATGCTCGGCCGGTGAACCGTGCAGACGTCGAGGAAGGGCGCCGAGACGGCAGCCTTCTCCGACTCGATCTTGCTCCGTTCGTAGTCGTTGCCGGGGGTCTGGCCGACATCGAGCTCGCTTTCGAGGATCCGCCCCCGCCGCGTGCCGCAGACATACGCGCTCGAGACATGGTGATAGCGACGGATGCCGAGATCGCGGCAGAGGGCGAGAACGTTGGCGGTGCCGTTGACGTTGCTGTTCCAGGGCTCGCCGTCGCTCTCCCGCATCTGGAAAGACAGGCTCGCCGCCGAATGCACCACCTCGTCGACGTTGCGCCCCACCCAGGCTGCGGCCTCGGTACCGAGACCGAGCCCCGGGGAAGTGATATCGCCGGCGAGGACGACCGGCGCCTCGACCGTCACCCCCGCAACGTCCCGCCAATCGTCGAGGAGTTCGTCCCCGCGTGCCTCGGCCGTGGCGTGCTTCGATCCACGGACGAGCACCGCCAGCCGACGACCGTCTGCCGAAAGGTCACGGATCAGCGACCGGCCGAGGAGGCCGGTGGCCCCGGTGAGGAGGAGGTATTTGAGGTTGGCGGCCATGAGGCGGTCCTGGCAGAGTGAGCGGGTGGAATCGGGTCAGACGTGGATCGCGGCGCCGCCATCGACGACGAGGGTCTGTCCCTGGACGAGATCCGCGAGCGGGCTGGAGAGGAAGAGGACGGCATCCGCGACGTCTGTCGCCTCCAACTGCCGATCCCCCACCATCGTCTTGCTCGTCCGGCCGGCGAACATCAGATCAGCGCCGGGGAGACGCCTCGTCGAATCGGTGTCGACGAGCCCCGCCTCAACGACGTTCACGTTCACGCCGCGATCACCGAGCTCCAGGGCCCAGTGGCGGGCCAGCGCCGTCAGCGCCGCCTTCGATCCACCGATGATGCCGTACATCGGCAGCGCCATGTGCGTGCCATGGCTCGAGAGCACGACCACCTTCCCCCGGCCGCTCCCCGACTCGAGCAGCGGCGCTGAGGCTTTCAGGAGATGGACGAGGGAGAGGACATTCGTGTGCATCGCGGCGTCGAAGTGACGCTGCGAGGTGGCAGCGAGAGGGCGGAATCCCCCGGTCGCCGCATTGTGGACGACGATGTCGAGGGCCCCGAACTGCTCACGAACGAAACCCACCATGTCCTCGACATCCTCTTCCTCGCCGACGTCGGCACGGATACAGGCCACGCGTCGGCCCATCGCGGCGATCTCGGCGGCCACGGCATCGGCTTCGCGGCCGCTGGTGACGTAGTTGACGACAATGTCAGCCCCCGCCTCGGCGAGCCGCAGGGCGCACGCCCGCCCGATGCCCCGACTGCTGCCGGTGACGAGCGCCACCTTTCCATTCAAATCGATCATGACTGTCACTCCTCAGGATGAAACGGTGGATGCGGTTGAGCGGTCGGCCGGGCGACGGGCGTAGACGAGCCAGTGCCGGGCGAAGACGTCGGGGGCCTGCTGCCAGGCCGTGGTGAGAAAGCCCCGCTCGGCGAGGAGGCGTTCCATCCTTGTGCACGCCTCCTTCCCTTCGTGGACTTCGACGATCACCTGGCCGATCCGTGGCCAGTCGGAGGCCACGATCCCCTCGAGGGCGTCGAACTCGGCCCCCTCGACGTCGAGCTTGAGGAGGTCGATGCGATCCACCCCCTCGTCATGGATCACGTCGGAAATCCGCACGAGCCGGCAGGTGACCGCCTGCGATCGCTGATAGAAGCGGCGGACGACCTCGGCGCACGACCTCGTCACCCAGCCGGGAAGGAACGCGAATCCTGCCCCCAGGCGGCGGCGCATGTCGGCGAGGATGAAGCGGGTCGATTCCGCATGGGCCTCCGGGGAATCGTCGGGGTACATCGACGAGCTCGTGCTCGTCCGCGGATAAAACGTGAACGTGGCCGTTCCGTCGCGATTGCCTGCGCCGGCATGATGGAGATGGATGTCAAGATGGGGATGGCCCCCGACGTTGCGCTCGAGGGCGGCGAAGGTTGAGGGGATCGGCTCGAAGGCATGAACGGTGCCGCGACCGATGCGGTCGCCGACCCAGAGCACGGCCAGGCCGATGTTGGCGCCGACGTCGAACACCGTCGCCCCGTCGGCGAGTTCGATGCCGAACATCTCGTAGATCCGCTCGTCGAAGATCTCGTCGTAGGCGATCCGGGTGTTCTCGGGGCAGAGCGTCGCGACGCTCCGCCCGTCAGGAAGCACCATGCTGCGAAGCCCCTTCGCTGTCGGCGGCGTCACCGAATCACGCGCGTCACGAATCATGCCACGCCTCCGTTCGGCACGACGGGGCGGCGGACGGGGACCACTCCGGCGACGCTGCCCGCGGCGGCATCTGTCGCCCCTAGGCGGTCGAGCAGCCACCGCTGAAAGTGCGTGATCCGCTCTTCGCGGCGTGACACGAGGCCCGGACCGGGTTGCCGGGGCGACTCGATGCCAGCCTGCACCTGCGGCAGCATGGCGAGATCCTCGCCGATGATCCGCTTCCAGACACGGAGATCGGTGCGGAGGACCTGCCGGATCCCCCAGTCGACCAGGGGCTTCCGTCCCCCCGACTGCCAGCCCGCGCTGCGATGGACGATCCGGCATGAGGTGGGACCGGTCGGCACGATCGACTGGAAGCCGGCGTGGATGTCGACAGCGACCCACATCAGGGTCGGATGGATGACTGCGTGCGAGTAGCCCTCGGGCATCGGCCGGCCGAGGCGCGAGGCGAGATGCCGCTTGATTGGCTTGAGGAAAGATCCGTCCCCCGGAGCGTCGAACCGGGAGCCATGTTCGTCGAGATGGTGGCCGCAAGCCTCTTCGGGAGGAAAAGTGCCGAGCGTTGCCGCATGAACAGACCCCACGTGGTAGCTCTCGAGGTTGTTCTCGATGACGAGCTTCCAGTTGACGGGAAGATCGATCTCGGTTTTCCAGAAGCACCACCCGGCGCCGCGAAAGTGCGTCTCGAACGGCTCTGCATCTCCCCCGAGCCACTCCCGAACCGGCGGGGCCGCAGGGTCGAACGAGATGAAAACAACCGGACCAACCTGCTCGACGCGGAGCAGATCGAGACCAAGCCGCCCCTTCTCGAGCGGACGGAAGCTCGGCGCATCGGGGATCCGCCGAGTCGCCCCACCGTCGTCAAACTCCCAACCGTGGTACTCGCAGCGGAGGACAGGGCAGGTGCCACACGACTTGGACGTGAGCTTCGCGAGCCGGTGGGGACAGACATTGCGGTAGGCGTGGATCCGGCCCCCCGACCGGCGCAGCAGCACGGGCCCCTCGACATGATCGAGCGTGACAAAACTCCCTTCGGCCGGGAGTTCCTGCTCGAGGGCCACCGCCCACCAAGCCGGACGAAGGACCGTCTCGAGTTCGCGCTGGTACCACGCGGCGTCGGTGTAGGCCGCCGGCGGGAGGAGCTGCGGAAGGTGGGTGTCGCTCACGAACATTTCGCAACCTCCGGGCCCTCGGACCGCCCCGTTGACGGTCGACGAGACGAGTGTGCGCAGGCCACCGCCAGCACATAGCGCCCGGCTTCGAGGAACCGGCCCGTCCCGCTCGCCTCGCGCCAATCGTCGCGGAAGGACCACGAGAAAGTGCCGTCTCCCAGCGGCTCGATCGACACCCGCAGCGGACGGAAAGCAGCGTCGAGCCCCGCAGCCTTGTAGGCCGCTTCCTTCGCGGCCCAGACCATCCCCGGGGACGCCGCGGCACGTTCCGCTCCGACGAGCCAGTGATCGAGTCCGGCGCGAACGAAGGTCGTGTCGACGATGTCGATCCCGACGCCAGCCTCAGCGCACACCGCGGCCCCGACGAGCCCGCGTTCGTGGGCCATCGACACCGACATCGTCGACACGTCCGACTCGGCCGACACGATCGGCCGACCGGAGGGAAGGAGCGTGGCAATCCGCACCGCGAAGGCCGGCAGGCCGATGCGGGCCGCGACGAGGCACTCGGCCAAACGCCGGGCCGCCGTCGAAAGCGACTCCCCGGGAGCGGGTATGGCCGTCCCGACGTCAACGCGCCTGTCCCCGATGACGAAATCCCGCTCGACACGGCCGGTGAAGGCCACCGCTGCTGCCGTCATGCGGGGCCTCTGCGCTCCGGGGCGAGGACGGCGAGATGGAGTCCATCCACCGCCGCGAGCGGACGACCGTCGACTCCGAAGATCACGAAGTCGTAGATCGTCTGTTGTGAATCCTGCGAGCGGAAGAAGAGACGCATCGTGCACTTCTCGCCGGTGGCCGCGCGGCCGACCACGCGGAGCCGTTCAAACCGCACTGGCACCTCGACCCGCTTGCCGCAGAGGACGAACGAATAGACGGCGCAGCCAACGATCGCGCCGTCGAGCATCGCCGCCGGAATCGTCCACCCCGCCGCGCCCCGGGGCTCGGCCACGGTGTCGGCATTGGGGGCGGTGAGCCGTCCCCAGCCACCACTGCGATCGAGGAACAGCCCCGAGAGGGTCCGGAACGACGGGCCGTGCCACATCGGCCCGTCATCCTGATAGACCATCGGATTCCAGGGAAAGAGCATGTCGTCGAGCCGTGCTGCAATTGGCTCGGTCGCACCGGTGATGACCGTGGCCGCGACGTGGACGCGAGGCACTTCGCCGTCACGACCAGCGCCGCCCCGCACCGTCGCCCATCCCCTGGCGGTGACAGCGCCGCTGGCCCCCGGCTCGATCTCCACGCGCACCTCGCGGGACTGATCGGTCGGGAATCCGATCGGCCGTTCGACAACGAAGTCACGGATCTCTTCGACGCGTTCACAGACGCCCGCGGCGATCGTCGCTTGAGCGAGCAGCTCAGCGCCCATCACGGCGGGGAGCAGCGGTCGGCCGTGTTGCAGGTGTTCGAGAAGGAAACGATCGGTGGTGGGGTCGAGCACCATGGCGACGTGCGTGATGCTGCCGACCTTCTCGACCGCAGCGACAAGGCTGCCGCGGCTACCAGCCGGAGCGGCCGGGGCAGCCGCGGGAGCGTGGCTGACCGTCGGGGAGAGGGTATCGAGGCAGAAGACCGGCTCGGTGACGAGCACCTCGGCCTCCGGCAGCCCGGCCTCGATCTCGGTCATGAACCGCCCTACCCCTTCGGCCAAGGGCATGAACTTCATCCCGAACTGCTCGAGGACGAACCGGCTCTCCGGCCGGCTGGCCATCCCCACCTCGTCCCAGGCGTGCCAATGCAAGACGGTGGCGCGGAGCGACCGGCGACCGCTGCGGAGGCGTCCGACGATCTTCGCGAGCATGTCGTTGGCCAACGAATAGTCGGCCTGGCCAAGCCCACCGAGCCGACCGCTGGTCGATCCGAAGGCGACGACGCTCTCGAGATGGCGCGGATCGATAGCGGCGACGACATGCTCCAGGCCGATGCACTTCGGGCCGAGCGTCGCCTCCAGCCCTTCGGCCGTCTTCTTCTCGAACTTGCAGGCCGACTCCCAGCCGGCACCATGAACGATCCCGCGGATCGGGCCGACCTCACGCTCGATCCGCCCCACGAGCTGCCGGACGGCCACCCCGTCGGCAAGGTCGCAGGCCTCGTAGCGGGCGGTCACCCCGGCAGCACGGAACTTCGCCAATCCCGAGGCGATCTCGATCGACTTCTCGACGTCGCGCCACGCCCGCCGCGGATCCCCCCCCCGCGCCTTGGCATCGAGCATCACCTGGGCCTTGAGGGCCTTGAGGCCCGCCTCGTCGAGGGTGAGCCACGACTCTTGGAGCGGCAGAGGCCGGGTCGAGCCGACAAGGACGAGATTGAGCCCGTGCTTTGCCCCGAGGGCGCGGGCACACGCCGCGGTGACACCACGGGCACCCCCCGTCACGAGCCACACACTCCCCCTGGCGAGTCCCGCAAGCGGGGCCGCCGCCCGTGGCACACCGGCTAGCGCGATGACCGTTTTGCGGCTCGCCCCCTGCCAGCCCACTTCGACCGGCCCGGCACTCTCGACCTCAGCGATCACGCGCGCCGCGACGTCGGCAACCGGTGCGGCCGAGGCGAAGTCGGCAACGCGGATCTGGACTTCCGGATACTCCCGGGCGAGGTTCTTGCAAAGACCGGCGTAGGCCCCGCCGACGACGCTGCCGATCGCCCCACCGACACCGAAATCGCCCCCCAGCCCGGTCACGGCGGTGAGCGTTGATCGACTCAAATCACCGGCACGGGCTCGAGCGGCAAGGAAGCGTTGGCAGGCAAAGTAACCGGCGTTCACGGCCGATTCGCGCGCCGTGACCCAGTCTTCCCCGGCAGACCAGGGGGCGGCAACGACGAGATGACGCACCGGCCCCTGCGCCTCGGCCGCAGCAATTCCGGCGAGGACATCCGCCGTCGACGTCAGCGGCAGTTCGATCGCCTCGCAAGCCCGAGCGGTGAGCCGCGAGACGATTTCCGCGGCCAGAGCCCGCCCCGCGGAATCGGTGCCAACGAGCACGAACATCCGCTCCCCAGCGAGATTCCGTGTCGGCACGGCAGGAGCAAGGTCAGCGAGGGCCAGCCCGAAGCGGCCCGTCACCTCAGCCACAGCGGAAGTCTGCGTGGCAGCGGTCTGTGCTGCCGCCGTGGTCTGCCAGGCCGCGGCGAGCATCGTCGCTGCCGGCGACGGCAGCCAACTCCCCCGCGGTCCGCCAGCGAACGACACCGCGGCGCCCTCGACGGCGCCAGCCGCCAGCCAGGTGGCCGTTGCGGACAGCCCGTCGCGAACCCCGGCACCGGCCGTCGCGGCCAGCAAACGCTTGAGATCGACGTGCCCGGCGGCGTTCCCGGCCACCTTCACCAAGGCCGCAAGCGCCCCGCAGTCGCAGGTAACCGTGCCTCCGTCCACCATCCGACCGTGGCCATCGATCAGGCCAATCGTGCCATCGACCGCAACGATCACGCTTCCGCCGATCGGGGCGAGCGTGGCCGCCAGTCGCCCGGCGTCGGAAAGCGTCCGGCAGCGGGCCAGGCGTTCGACAGCCGAGGTCAGTGGCAGGCCCAACGCAACCCCGGCACCGCGGCCAGCCACCACCACAAGCCCGGCGTCGTTCCAGCCGACAAGCCCGCCGGGAAGCCCCTCGATGCCGACAAGATATCCAGACACCCCCTCCGCGGAGAACGTATCCAAGGACGGCGCCGCATGCCGGCCAAACCCGATGGCGATCCCCCGCGCACCGTCAGCGGCGTCCCCGAGAACGACATCGAGCCCACCGAGGGCCGTGGCGGGGGAGGCCATCGCCGCGAGGAGCAGGGCCGCATCGACCCCGGCCGCCGCCGCCGTCGCTTCGATCGAAACGACCGTGTCGGCGGAGAGCTTCACGGTGGTGCCGGCCGCGGGAGCAGCGGCCGCAAACTCGCGCGTCCACTGCCGGATGGCGGCAGCACGGCCCGTATCGAGCACGGGCTCCGCGGCCGCCGCAACGACCGGCACCGCAACCGTGGATGCCCCGGCCCCGCCGACGCGCGGCAGCATGTAGTCGAGGAGATGGCGGAGGGTACGGAAGTCGTCGAGCGAGACGCTCGCATCGGCCGAGAGCCCGTAACGCTGCCCGATCTCACCGAACAGCTGCGCCTTACGGATGCTGTCGATGCCCAGATCCCCTTCGAGGTCGGCATCGAGCTCGACGATCTCCTGCGGATACCCCGTCTGCTCGACGACGAAATCGACAAGGAAGCTTTCCAGTTCGCCCCCGACAGACGCCGACGGCGCGGGCGGAACCGGCTGTGCGGGCGGAACCGGCTGTGCGGGGAGAGGCCGCGACGGCGTGGCGGACGCGCTCGGAGCAGGCGCCGACGACGCGCCGCCGACGCGCGGCAGCATGTAGTCGAGGAGATGGCGGAGGGTGCGGAAGTCGTCGAGCGAGACGCTCGCATCGGCCGAGAGCCCGTAACGCTGGCCGATCTCACCAAACAGCTGCGCTTTGCGGATGCTGTCGATGCCCAGATCCCCTTC
>CAMARC010000022.1 GCA_945860405.1 Candidatus Kuenenia stuttgartensis
ACACGGTCACCGGCCTGCAACGGCCCGTACACCGCCGACTGCACGAGCCAGGCTGCCGCGGCGGCAATCACCGCGAGGAGACTCGCGGCAAACAGATACCAGAGGAACGCCGGGCCGATCCACTGCGAGAACTTCGGAATCGCCTCTTCCAGAACCATGTGCCGCTGCCCCGCTGCGTGTCACCACCCACCACACCCATGTTGCACGATCAACCCTGCCCCAAACTCTCCCCTCGGCCCCTGTCAGCTCATCCGTCTTACCCCTGACGGGCCCGCCGGCCAGGCCGCGCCTCGGTGTCGCGAACGACGTCGAGGAACAGGTCTTCAAGGGTGGTGCGGGGATTGCCGATCTCGACATCCTCTCCACCGTGGCGCCGGAGCACTTCGCGGATCTCCTCGGTCGCCGCGGCCGACAGCCCCTTGGCCCGGATCTGCGTAACGTCGGTGACCCGGAGGAGATCATCGACGCGACCGAGTTCCTTGAGTTCGCCCTGATGGAGGACGGCGATCCGATCACAGACGTCCTCGACGTCGGCGAGGAGGTGCGACGACATGATGACCGTCTTCCCCTTCTCCCGCAGTTCGATGATGAGATCTTTCATCTCGCGCGTCCCGATCGGATCGAGCCCGCTGGTCGGCTCGTCGAGGATGACCAGTTCCGGATCGTTGATCAGCGCCTGGGCGACGCCGATGCGTCGAGTCATGCCCTTGGAATACTCCCGGAGTTGACGCTTGCGGTCACGCTCCAAACCCACGCGCTTGATGAGGGCTACCGCGCGGCGCTTGCGCTCGTCGGGGGGCATGTCGAAGAGGCGGCCGTAGAAGTCGAGCGTCTCCTCGGCGTCGAGAAACTTGTAGAGGTACGACTCCTCGGGGAGGTAGCCGATTCGCTCGTTCTTGGAGACGTCGGTCGCTTCCTTGCCGAACACGAACGCCTCGCCCGACGTCGGAAAGATGAGCCCGAGGAGGAGCTTCATCGTCGTCGTCTTGCCAGAACCGTTCGGGCCGAGGAGGCCGAAGATCTCGCCGCGACGGATCTCCAGATCAAGCGGCTTGAGTGCCACTTTCTTGCTCCGGCCCCAAAAGTCTCGGTAGGTCTTCGCCAAGTTGCGGGCCTCGACGATCACCTCGCCGTGCTCCCGTCTCACCGACCGTTCCTGCGCTGCCATGGAACCTTCCTCGTGATGCCCGAGCTTCGTTCGTTCGACCGGCGAAACCTGCCGAAATCCCCCATCAACAATGCAACCACCACGTTGTACAGACAAGTCGCCAATTGTGTAGGGGCCCAAGCCCCGGACACGGAACCCGAACAGAGGGCCCGCGGAACGGCGCCGGAAGGGAATTCGCCCGAGCCGGCCGCTGCCCCCCCGGGCAAGGCGTCGCCAAGCCCGCTCCCCGGGCCGGGCAGGACGCGAGCCCCGGGCGTTGCGATCACTCGCCAACTACGCAGCTGACCGTCCGATGGTTTGCCCCTTCGGCCCCCAGGAGGTTGACATCGACGAGCGGAAGGAGATAATTCACTAACGAGACTGAGTCTCAATATCGTTCTGGAGCAGTTTTTCATCATGAAAGCCTTTGAAAAGAGCTCTGATTGTGGTGCCTGCAGGCGGCTGCAAGCAGCTCCGGATCGCGGCGCCTTCACGCTCGTTGAGCTGCTGGTCGTGATCGCGATCATTGGCACGCTCGTCGGCCTCCTCCTCCCCGCGGTCCAGGCCGCCCGGGAAGCGGCGCGACGGATGCAGTGCCAGAATCATCTCAAGCAATGGACGCTGGCGCTTGCCAATCACGAAGGGGCGACCCGCCGCTACCCCCCCCTCCGAACCTGGGGTGGGGCAGTGGCCACGCCGGGGAGTTCGTGGTCGGCCCAAGCGCGACTGCTCCCGTACGTCGAGGAAGTCGCCGTCGGATCCGAAATCGCCCGACAACTCGGCGTTGATTACTCCGCGGCCCGCTTGGCCGACGGGGTCACCCCGATCTCGTCGCTGCGGATCGCCCCCCTGCTCTGCCCGTCAGAGAAGAACGACCGCCAGCGCGTCGACGGCAGCACGCTCTACTACCCGCTCAACTACGGCGTGAACGCCGGCACCTGGCTCGTGCTCGATCCGGTCACCGGCGAGACCGGGGATGGGACGTTCATCGTCAACGGGCGTCTCCGCTCCGCCGACGTTCTCGACGGGCTCTCCCACACGCTCGCCTTCGCCGAAGTCCGGGCCTACACCCCGTACCGCCGCGACACTGCCGCCGCCCGGAGCGCCGCCCCCTCGTTGGTTGCTGAGATTCCCAGCGGAGGCACCGTGAAGGCCGACAGCGGCCACACCGAATGGGTCGACGGCCGCGTCCACCAATCGGGCTTCACCGCCACCTTTCCCCCCGGATCGAATTTCCGAGTGACGGTCAACGGCGTCGAGGTGGACGGCGATTGGAACAACCAGCGGGAGGCGATGTCAGCGACCGTGCCGACGATGGCCGCCGTCACCGCCCGAAGCTACCACCCCGGACTGGTCAACGCCGCGATGATGGACGGTAGCGTCCGCGGCTTCTCCACCGACATCACCCAGGAGACGTGGCGGGCCTTGGCGACTCGTTCAAGCGGGGAAGTCGACTCGACCGCTCCCTGACGGCAACCACCGGCCAGAGGCCTTTACCGGCCCAGACCTTGGCTGGCGCTCGGGGTCACCGGCTCCACACCCTCCGCCGCAGCGGCCCGCTCGCTGACCACGGCGACCGAGCGGTGCGCCATCAGCAGTTCGTTCTGGGTGAACCAGGCATCATCGGGGCGGCCAAGCCGATCGATCTTCTTGGCGGAGAGCTCCTCCCAAGTGAGTCCGTTGGCAACGTGCCACGTGGCGGCTTGGGCGACCTTCTGCGACAGTTCGCCGCGGCCCAGAGCCTCCAAGAGCGATTGCAGCTTGGGATCAGTGGAGAAGGTTTCGAGGGCCACGAGCTTGTAGGCCATTCGGCTCGAGGGCTCCTTCTTGCCATGCTCGAGGCAGACGGTCGTGATCCGCATGATCTTGGTTTTTTCAGGGGGCACCGAGAAGGCGCCACCAGGCATGCCACCCATGCCGCCTCCCATGCCGCCCATGCCACCGCCCATGCCACCGCCCATGCCACCCATGCCGCCGCCCATGCCACCCATGCCACCGCCACCCATCGCCTGTCCGCCACCCATCCCGCCACCCATGCCACCCATGCCGCCGCCCATGCCACCCATCCCGCCCATGCCACCCATCTGTCGGAGCACGGGCACGCCGGCGTAGGCCGCCGGCATCTTCAGCGTCAGCGGCTTGTTCGACTTGTTCGTGACGAGGATTTGCGCAGAGCGAGAGTCGTTCGGGATGAACTTCACCGCCACGAGGCCGGCTGCTTCGGCGTCGAGGACATCGTGGACCTCCGCCGCCGGCCGGTTGGCCGGTTGCTTCGGCATCCCGGCGTCGCGGGCGTGTGCCACCACCGCAGTCAACGAGAGCACGAGCAGGCCGAGGAAAGCGGTCAGAGAGCGGGCCATGGCAAAACCCTTTGATGCCGGAATCGAGCCGGTGCGAGGAGGATTCGAGGGGCGGAACGCCGGGCTGCCGGAGAAGCTGCCCTCCCCCTCTCGGATCTAGTATGCCTTCGGTTTCTGGGGAGGGAAATCGAGAGGGGATGCCAAGGGATTGCCGGTCGGGGGGGTGGTGCCGATCGAAGGGCCGAACACCGAGTGAATGATCGGGGTCCAAGGCCAAAAAAGAAACCCCAGGGGGGCCACCCCTGGGGTTTCTGGTGATCAGATGGCTGCTGTCCGGCGAGCCGGACAGTCCGACTCAACGCTTGGAGAACTGCGTGCCACGACGGGCACCGCGGAGGCCGTACTTCTTACGCTCCTTCATGCGTCCGTCACGGGTGAGGAACCCGCCCTGACGGAGCGGTTCGGCAAGCTCGCCGTCGAAGCTCTTCAGAGCCCGAGCGATCCCTAGCCGGCAGGCACCAGCCTGGCCGGTCGGCCCCCCGCCGTCGACGGTGATGTCGACGTTTACGGCCGACTGGCGACCGACGACCTCGAGAGCCCCGGAAACGAGCACCCGATCCTTGATCGAGGGAAAATAGACGCCGAGTTCACGACCGTTGACCTTGATCGTGCCGTTGCCCGGACGCAACCGGACGCGGGCCACCGCCGTCTTGCGTCGACCGGTGGCGAGCACATCGCCGTTGTTGCGCACACTTCTCGTTCCCTGCTCGGTCATCGAATGAGTCCTCGTGTCAGGGTCCGGATTCAACAATCGGACCCGGTGTCAATGGTGTGAATGGGGAGGTGAAAGTCAGCGGGCCGCCAGTTCGAGCGTCTCCGGCATCTGGGCCTGGTGGGGATGCTCCGCACCGGCATAGACCTTGAGTTTGTCGTGCATATGCCGGCCCAGGCGGCTTTTCGGGAGCATGCGGCGAACCGCCTCGTCGATGATCAACTCCGGCCTGCGCTCGAGGCGCTCGGCGGCAGTCTCCGACTTGAGCCCCTGGTAACCGGTGTACCAGCGGTAGAGCTTCTGCTGCCACTTGTTGCCCGTGAATTGAACCTTCTCGGCGTTCACGATGACGACGAAATCGCCGGTATCAACGTGCGGCGTGTAGGTGGGGCGATGCTTTCCCATGAGGATCATCGCGACCTCGCTCGCCAACCGGCCCACCCGCTTGTCGGTCGCGTCGACCAGCCACCAGCGCTGCTCAACCTCGCCCTGCTTCGCCATGAACGTCTTCATTGATCCCGATGTCCTCTTTTGTCCGCGGTTCGTCGTGGCCCGCAGCCTCGTTGACCAGCAGGCGCGAACCCTCTCGACGGAAGCCCCGGAGGATACCAATGCCCGCCGCCCCGGGCAAGCGACCTCCGCAGGCTGCGGAAAGAGGCCGATTCACCCCGTTCCCCCGCCTCGGGGGCGATCGCCCAGCACCCCTTCCCAGAGGCTATCGGAGAGGAGGAGGCCCGATCTTGTGAGTCGGATCCGGGCGCCGTCATCAGCGGCCCAGCCGTTGGCCACCCATCCCCGCACCAGATCCCCGGCCAAATCGTCGAAAGAAAGCCCGCTCTCCCTCTGGAAAGCTTCGCGGACGATCCCGTCCCGCCGTCTCAAGCCCACCACAATCCGCTCCCGGGCCGCCCCCTCCGCCGTCATCCGGTCGTGGTCGGCAGCGGGGTCAAGCCCCGCGGCGACGCGCTGCATCCAGGTGAAGGGGCTGCGGTGGTTGGTGGTTCTCGTTCGCCCGTCAAATCGTGCGGCCCCGGGCCCGAAGGCCTCCCACGGGCGGCAGTCCCAGTAGCGTTCGTTGTGCCGGCAGCGGTGCCCGGGGCGGGAAAAGTTCGAGACTTCGTAGTGCTCGAAGCCCCCCGCTTCGAGCCGTTCGATCGCCCCCTCGAACATCCGCCGTTCGAGATCCTCCTCGGCGCGCTCGAGGACCCCACGGTTGAGGAGGCCTATGAATCGCGTCCCACGTTCCCAGGTCAGGCAGTAGACCGAGACATGGTGGACCCCGAGGGCGAGAACGTCGTCGAGATCCCGCTCCACCTCGGCGAGCGATTGGCCCGGTGCTGCCGTCATGACATCGATGTTGACGGCCACGCCGGCACCGAGGAGGAGGGCGACGGCACGGCGCACCTCCTCGGGCGTGTGATCCCGGTCGAGGGCTGCGAGGGTCCGGGCCGAGAGTGACTGCGCGCCGAGACTGACCCGGCTCACCCCGCAGGCCACCGCCGCCGCCACGAGCGCCGCATCGACATCGGCCGGATTGGCCTCGATCGTCACCTCGGCGCCGGCCACGGGGGCGAGACGGCCGGCGAATGCCCCCCACAACCGCCGCAGCCCTTCAGCGCCGAGGTGGGACGGGGTACCGCCGCCGACGTACAGCGTGTCGAGGTCGAGAGCGGCGGGGAGACGACCGAGTTCCTGCCCGATCGCCCCGAGGTAGCGATCGACGAGATCATCCCGGCCGGCCACGACGGCGAAGTCGCAGTAGCCACAGCGATGCCGGCAGAACGGGACATGGACATAGGCGGCCCGGGGCGATTCCACGGCGACTGGCATGGTGGAAGCTTCGCCCACGGACAATTCAGAGCCACACCTGGAGTCGGCCCCCGAGCATGTCGGGAAGCCGCTTGGCGAGGATGCGGAGAATCCGTTCGTCGGTGTACCGGGTGGAGAAATGGCTGGCAATCACCACCTCATTACGAAACCGGTCGCGCCGGGCGAGGAAATCGTCGAGGTGCATGTGTCCGAACTTGTGGATCCGCTCCTTGCGATGATTGTGGGCCACGAAGGTGAGCTCTGTGATCAGAATCATCGCCTCGAACATCGCCGGACAGCGGTCGAGCCCCTCGGGGGAACTGTCGCCGAGATAGGCCACCAGCGGAGTGCGCACCTCGTGCGTCACGTCGGTGCCGGAGAGCCGCAGATCGCGGATCTTCTCCCCCGGCAAACCGTGATATTCCTGCTTGAGCTTGCGGCGCCGTTCCCAGACAACGAAGCCGACGCTCGGCAACGTGTGCGTCGTCTCCGAGACGGTGACGACATGCTCGCGTGAGAGTTCGATCTCGTCGCCCGGGCGGGCAGGGAGGAGCGTGCAGGGGAGCCGCCCGCGGTCGAGCCGCGACACCGCCTTGAGGAGCTTCTCGATCGGCTCGATCGACGCCTCCGGAACGTAGATCGTCGGCGGCTCCATCTTCATCATCCGCCGCCGCGCCACATACACCGGCAGGGCAGCGATGTGGTCGAGATGGGTGTGGGAGAGAAACCACGTTCCGGTTGCCATGAACGCCCAGGGCTGGGCCCCAAGATCGAACCCGAGCTTCAGCTCCGGGATCCGCCAGTAACTCTGGACTGCCGCCCGGGAATAGCCCTGGACGGTGAGCCCCTTGTGGACGAGCGTGCGGAGCGGGGCGTTCTCGATCATGCAGGGGGGTCGGCGGCTGGGGGGAGGGCGGCTGGGGACGACGCTCCGGCAGCCGGGGACGGCGCCAGGGTCGTGGTGGAGGACGCAGAGGCGGTGGAGCCGGTCGCGGCGAGGGGCGCTGCGGGGGGAGGTTGCGGAACGACCGGGGGAGGCTCGAGCCAGATCTCGTCGAAGAGGGCCTCCTGCCGGGCTGCCAGCCGGTGGCGGCGGACCAACTCGAGGATCGCCAGAAACATACCCACGAGGCGCGACCGGGGCATAGCCTCCTCGAACAGCTCCGAGAAAGCCACCTTCCCCCGCCCCGTGACGAGCCCCTCGATCCGCTCCATGTGGGTCTCGATCGGCGTATCGTCGTGGACAATCTGCCGGGGACGACGTTTCTCCCGCTTCCGCAACACGCGCGACATGGCCCCGACGAGGTCCCAGACATGGACATCGCCGATCGACACCTCCGCGGCCTGCCCCCGCCCCGTGGGGACGTCGGCCATGACGCGGGCAAAGCGGAGATCCCACCGCCGCGCCCGGTCTTCGAGGTGGACGGCGGCGTCGCGGTACTGCTTGTACTCGAGCAATCGCTGGACAAGATCCTCGCGGACCAATTCCACCGGCTCCTCGGTCTCCTCGGGACGGGGCACGAGGGCCCGCGCCTTGATCTCGAGAAGCACGCTGGCCAGCTCCACGAATTCCCCGACCTGATCGATCGCCAGCGCCTCGAGCACCTCCAGCGACGCAATGAACTCCGTGGCGATGACGGCGATCGGCACCTCGGCGATGTCCACCTCCTGCCTTTTGACGAGGAACAGGAGGAGGTCCATCGGCCCCGAGAAGACGTCGGTGGCGACCTTGAACTGCACGCCGGCCTCTGGGGATGGGGGGACGAACGGGGGCCGCGGCCGGGCGGGGAAGACTTGTTCCGCGGAGGGCGAAAGGCATTTGCCGGAGAAACGCCCGTCGTGTCAATGCCGAGAGCCGCGGCTGTGCGGTAGGATGGAGGCCATGAACCCCGACATTCTCTGGGCCCCGTGGCGATTGGCCTACATTCAGGGGTCCCCTGCCCCACGACCGCAACCGGTGGAGCCCGCCACGTGGCGGACCGGCGCCGATCGGGCCTGCTTCCTCTGCCGAGCGGCCGCCGTCTCTCCCGAGCACGACCGCGAACTGGGGGTCGTCGCGCGCACCGGCTCGAGTGTCGTGGTGCTCAACCGTTTCCCGTATGCCAACGGCCATCTCCTCGTGGCGCCGCTCGACCACCGGGCCACACTCGCCGATCTCGACCGCGACCAACTCCTCGACCTGCAGGAACAACTCGTCGCTTGGTGCCGGCAGATCGAGACCGGGATGGAGGCCCACGGCTTCAACATCGGCCTCAACGTCGGCGCCGTTGCCGGGGCCGGTGTTCCGGGGCATCTCCACTGGCATCTCGTGCCACGCTGGCCGGGGGATGTGAACTTCATGCCCTCCGTGGCGGGCGTGAAAGTGCTCCCCCAGTCGCTCGATGCCCTCTGGCAGCAACTCCGCGGCGCGGAGTCCCCCCACCCATGACCGATCGACCTTCCGCCCCCCCCGCCTCCTGGCTCCCCGACTGGCGAGCGCGGGAGGCGACGATCCTCGCCCCCTGGGCGATGCATGCGGCCGACTCGCGCGGGCGCGTCCACGACGAGCAGGCCCACGCCTTCCGCAGCCCCTACCAGCGCGACCGCGACCGAATCCTCCACTCCGCCGCGTTCCGCCGCCTCGCCCACAAGACCCAGGTGTTCACCGGCTATCACGGCGATTACCACCGCAGCCGGCTGACACACACCCTCGAGGTGACAAGTATCGCCCGGACGCTCGCCCGGGCGCTGGCCCTCAACGAGGATCTCGTCGAAGCCCTGGCGATGGCCCATGACATCGGCCACCCCCCCCTGGGGCACGCCGGGGAGGATGTCCTCGACGAGCTTCTCGTCGATCAGGGGGGCTTCAACCACAACGCTCAGGCGCTGCGGATCATGGAGCTCCTCGAATCCCGCTATCCCGGATTTCCCGGCCTCAATTGCTGCCGTGAGGTGCTCGACGGGCAGGCGACACGCCGCAAGGACGGCAGCGGTGCTCCGCCGATCCTCGAGACGCAGGTGGTCGACGCGGCCGACTCGATCGCCTACGACACGCACGACGCCGACGACGCGGTGGAACTGGGGCTTGTCCCGCTGGAGGAGCTCCTCGAACTCCCGCTGGTGGCCGCTGCGGCCGAACGCGTTCATGAGCATCACGGCCGGCTCGTCGGCGTCGATCTGCGCCGGGCCGTCCTCCTCGAGCTGGTCGACTTCCAGGTTGCCGGGCTCGTCGCCAGGGCCCGGGGAACGATCGACGCCCTCGCCATTCGCTCCCCGGAGGATGTCCGCCGGGCCTTCCTCGACGGCGCCGGCCCCGACGCCGGGAGGATCGTTGCCCCCGCGCCCGACGTCGCCGCCGGCAAGCGCGAGCTCGAGCGATTTCTGTTCACGCGGGTCTACCGCTGCGAGCGCGTCCTCGCCGTCAGGCTCCCAGCCCAGCAGCGGTTGCGGCAGCTGTTCGATTGGTATTGCGCCCGCCCCGAAGAACTCCCCCGTGGATTCCGCGGCCGTGCCGAGCTGTTCGGTGCCCGGCGCAGCGCCGCCGATTACATCGCCGGGATGACCGACCGCTTCCTCGAGCTCGACCACCGTCGCCGCCTGGGAACGGGCTGATCGGCCGGCAATCGCTCCTTTCATCCGCATATCCGCGTTATCCCGCACCCCGCCCCCCTCCAGCAAGGGAACTGCCTCAAACAAGCGGGGTGGTGAGACCAGCCTCCGGGCGTGGTAGAATTGAGCGATTCTCCCCTCGGAATCGAGCATCCATCTCTATGCAGTCCCGTTCCTCCCCGCTGGCCCTCCTCGTCCTCCGCGCGATCTTTTTCATGGTGGCGATGGGGATCGCCGTCCTCATTTTCAGCGCCGAAGGAATGCGTGAGGCCCCCTCCTGGGTGCCGTGGGCCGTCCTTTTCGGGATGGCGGCGGTGCCGCTGACGGTGATCGGCATCGACTCCTCGATTGAGAGGAAAGACCTGACCGTGATCACGGCGGTCTACTTCGGCATGCTCGTCGGGGTGTTCCTCACCTATGTCGCCATTCTCGCCCTGACGCCGATCATTCCCCCGCCCCCGCGCAGTCCGGTCTTCGACTGGTACCCGCTCGTCCTCGGGATGGTGCTCTGCTACGTCTGCACGAGCCTCCTCCTCCAGACGCGCAACGACTTCCGCTTCCTCATCCCGTACGTCGAGTTCGCCCGCGACATCCAGGGAATGAGGCCGAATCTCCTCGACTCCAGCGCCATCGTCGACGGCCGGATCGCCGAACTCGCCGAGGCGGGGCTGTTCGAGAGCCGGTTCGTCGTCCCGTCATTCGTGGTCGATGATCTCCAGTCGGGGTCGGATGCGGCCGACCGTCAGCGTCGGCTCCGCTGCCGGCGGGGGCTCGATGTCCTCAACCGCCTCCGCGAGAGCAAGGCGATCGAGATCGAGGTCATCCCCCCCGACGACGAGGTCGACGCCGAGGTCTCCGACGACGCCCGGACCGTCGCGATGGCCGGAAAGCTCGGCGGCCGGATCATCACCAACGATCCAAACCTCGTGAAGATCGCCGCGCTCCGCAGTGTTCAGGCGATCAACGTCAACGACGTGTCGGTGGCCCTCCGGCCGACGTACGTCCCCGGCGATCTCCTCACCGTCCGCCTCGTGAAGCCGGGGGAGGAGCACGGCCAGGCGATCGGCTACCTCGACGACGGCACGATGGTGGTCGTCGAGGGGGGCCGCGACCAGATCGGCCGGACCGTCGGTGTGAGTGTCACAAGCACTCTGCAGCGGCCAGCGGGCCGGCTCGTCTTCGCCCGCCCCGACGATCACCGCGGTTGAGGGGGGCGATCCGCCCCTCTGGCGCACGCCCCCGCGAAGTTCGTTACGATTTTCCAGCGGGGTTTCCCCTGGGGGGGAAACATCCCGTTCCGTTCACCGCCGGTGGCCTGAACCGTCCCGCCACGCTGTTTCATGGAGACCCACATGATCCGTTCGCTCCGCTCCTTCACTCACCGCCTCGTGCTCCTCGCCCCGCTCACTGTCGGGATCGCGCTTTTGCCTTCGGCTTCCCTCCCGGCTGCCGATACCGGCAATCCGGCCTATGCCGACCCGGCCAAGACCGACGACGACTTCCCCTTCCAAGGGGAGTACTCGGGGGAGGTGCCTGTCGGAGGCGCTCCGATGAAGCTCGGCGTCCAGACCGTGGCCCTCGGTGACGGCCAGTTCGACATCGTTGTCTTCCCGGGCGGCCTTCCCGGGGATGGCTGGCAGGCCCCCACGAAGCTCAAGGGGAAGGGGAAGCGCGACGGTGCCAGCGTTCCTTTCGAAATCACCGATCCCGACGGGAAGACCCACAAGGCGGTCATCAAGGACGGCGCCGTCTTCGCCGCCGATGGCAACGCGAAGCTTCCCAAGGTGGAGCGGAAGAGCCCGACGCTCGGCGCGAAGGCGCCGGCCGGCGCGTCGGTCGTGTTCGACGGCAACGGCGTGGAGAAGCTCGAGGGGGGGAAGGTGACCCCCGACGGCCTCCTCATGCAGGGCGTGACGAGCAAGGACAGCTTCGGCGATGCCACCTGGCACATCGAGTTCCGCCTCCCCTACCAGCCGAAGGACCGTGGCCAGGGGCGTGGCAACAGCGGCGCCTACATCCAGGGCGCCTACGAGATCCAGATGCTCGACAGCTTCGGGCTCGAGGGGCTCAACAACGAATGCGGTGGCGTCTACTCCGTTGCCGCCCCGGCGGTGAACATGTGCTATCCGCCGCTCCAGTGGCAGACGTACGACATCGACTTCACCGCGCCGAAGTATGACGGCGACAAGAAGACGTCGCCGGCCCGGATGACCGTGCGACACAACGGCGTCATGATCCACGACAATGTCGCCGTCAACCAAATCACCCCCGGTGGGACCGGCGGTGACGACAAGCGGGTGAAGGGCCCCCTCCACCTCCAGGACCACGGCAATCCGGTGCGTTACCGCAACATCTGGGTGCAGCCGAAGCCGTGAGCACGTCGCCGGGCCACCGTTCCAAGCCGGCACCGATCGCCCCGGCGGGCCTCCCCGCCGGGGCGACGGTCTGCACGGCCTGCGCGCTGTTGTGCGATGACGGCGTCGTGCGCCCGGCAGAGGGCCGTTTCGAACGCCTCTGCGAGCGTGGCGCCGAGAGCTTTCGTCGCCATCATGCCGCGGGGCCCACGCGCGTGGCGGCGACGATCGACGGCCGGCCCGCCGACGTGGCCGCGGCGATCGCGGCGGCGGCCACGCGGCTCTCCGCCGCCCGACGCGTCCTTGTCACGGGGCTCAACGACCTCACCATCGAGGGTGTGATGAAGGCCTGCGACGTCGCCGAAACGCTCGGGGCGGCGATCGCCCCGGCCGTCGCTGACGAGCGTCATCCGGGGGGAGCGATGATCGCCCGTTGTGGCGAGATCACGGCCGCCTGGGAGGAGCTCCGCGACCGCGCCGACCTCGTCATCTTCTGGGGCCATGATCCCGCCGACTCCCATCCGCGGTTCGTGGAGCGCTTCGTCGCGTCTCCCCTTCCCTTCCCACGGCGAACGATCGCCGTCGGCAGCGTGCCGCTCCGCATTCCCCCCTCCCCCGATCACGTCCACCTTTCCCTCGATGCTGACGACGACGAGGTCGACCTCGCGCGGCTGCTCCTCGCCAGCGTCCTCGAGCGTCCCCTGGGAGCCGCCCCGGAACGCCTCCGCGACGCGGCGCTCGCGCTGCGGTCGGCGATCGATGCCGCCCGCTGCGTGGGAATCGTGACCGGCCGGCACGATCCACTCGGCCTCTCAGCTTGGGGGGTGATCGGGGTCGTCCGAGCGCTGTCGCGGCGCCTACCGGCCTTCGAAGTCCCGCTCGATTCCGGCGCTCACGCCCCCAACGCTGCCGGAGCCAAGGCCGTGCTCACCTGGCGGTATGGCGCCAAAGCCTCGACGGCGAGGGCCGGCGACGCCGGCGGATCACCGGCCGAAGCGATCGACCTCGTGGCCACCGGCGCCGTCGACGCGATCCTCGCCCTCGGCCGACTTCCCCCCCATGTCGACGAGGCGATCTCGACTGGAATCGATCCGCGCGCGGTGATCCGGATCGCCCCCGAAGCCCCCGCCGGAGCGCACGACGGCGTGTGGGTGCCATGCCGGGAACTGTTCGACGAAGCGGGGACGCTCCTCCGCAGCGACGGTCGGACAGTCGAGTTGGCCGGTGGCACCGATGACTCGCGGCCATCAGCCGCCGTGCTCCTCGCGGCCCTCCGTGAGCGGCTTGTCGCCCCGCAGACGACCGAAACGGAAGGGGGCAAAGCATGATCCCCGCGTCCCCCCGACCGCGCTTCGTGCTCCGCGGCGGAACGATCCACGATCCGCTCCACGATCGGGACGGGGTCATCGACGAAATCTGGATCGACGGCGGCAAGATCGTGCCGCGGCCGGCGATCACCGCGGGCTTCACCGTCGTCGACGCCACCGGCCTGGTGGTCATGCCGGGGGGCGTCGATCTCCACAGCCACATCGCCGGCCCCAAGGTGAACCTCGGCCGACGACTGACGCCCTCTCCCGCTGCCGATGGCCGTCACGCCGTTCCCACCATCGACGCCACCGGCTGCCTCTACGCGGCGCTCGGCTACACGACCGTCTTCGACGCCGCGATCGCCACCTCCGCCGCAAGGCTCGCGCACCTCGAGCTCGACGACCTTCCGATCCTCGACAAGGGGATCTATCTCCTCGCCGGCGACGACCAGCGGGTGATCGACGCGGCAGCTAGCGGCGACGATGCGGCGATCCGCCGGCTCGTCGGTGCCGCCATCGAGGCCGGCCGTGGCTGGGCGGTGAAAGTGGCAAACCCCGGCGGCAATCTCTTCTGGCGCCATGGCCGGCGGGGCGATCATCACGATCTCGACACGCCGCTGCCGGGGCTCGCGCTCACGCCGCGGGGGCTCCTCGACCGGCTCGCGACGGCGGTCGACGCGCTCGCCCTCCCCCACCCGCTCCACATCCACACGGCCAACCTCGGCCTCCCCGGCAACTGGCGGACGCTCGACGAAACGATGCGGACGCTTGAAGGGCGGCGCGCCCACCTCGCCCACGTTCAATTCCACAGCTACACCGGCGGCGACCTCGACGAGGGTTCGTTCGGATCTGGCGTCGAGCCCCTCGCCGAGCGCTTCAACGCCCAGCCCGGCCTGACCCTCGACGTCGGCCAGGTCTTGTTCGGCGACACGGTGGCAATGACGGGCGACTCCGAGGCGGCGGCCCACCTGGCACACGCGACCGGCGTGCCCTGGGCATCCCACGATCAGCATCTCGCCGGGGGCTGCGGCGTGATGCCGATCCGCTACCGCGAGAAGAGCCTGATCCATGCCTGGCAATGGGCGATCGGACTCGAGTGGTATCTGCGTCTGGCCGATCCGTGGCGCGGTGCGCTCTCCACCGATCATCCCAACGGCGCCCACTTCCTTGCCTATCCGCTCCTCATGAAGCTCCTCGGCGACGAGCCTTTCCGGCGCGAGGCCTTCGCGCGGATCCACCCGGCCGTCCGAAATCGCAGTCCGTTGGGGGGTTTGACGCGCGAGTACTCGCTCCAGGAATTGTGCATCCTCACCCGGGCGGCACCGGCGCGGATCGCCGGGCTGCCGCACAAGGGGCACCTCGGCCCCGGCGCCGATGCGGATGTCGTTCTCTACCGCCCCAATGCCGATCTCGCGCGGATGTTTGCGGTGCCCGCCCGTGTCTACAAGGGAGGAGACCTCGTCGCCGAGGATGGCGAGATCCGTGCGCGCCCGCGCGGCGCCGTGATGGCGGCAACTCCGACGCCGGCGTGATCAGCGACCGACTCCGGGATCATTCAAAGCGCGCTTGAGTTCGCGAAGATCTTCGCGGCGTTCGATGCCTGAGCGCTGCGTGAGATGGGTCTTCCGGCGTGGCTGACGGCATCCGTCGTCAGCCACGGCCCAGCTTGAGGGTCAATGCTCGATCGATCGAGGCAAGCAACGCCGCGGTCGAGCGGGCGACCGGGAACTCCGCCACCGCCCGGGCGCGGGCCGCTGATCCGTAGCGGGCCGCGAGGGAATCATCCTCGATGATGCCGAGGGCCCGGCGGGGAAACTCGCTGATCGGATCGGCAGCCACGATCCGTCCGCTTTGATCATCGGCCACGAGGGCAACTGCCGCGTCGCTCTCGACCGCCACCGCGGCAACCCCGTGGGCCATTCCGTCGAGGAGACAGCCGGCGTCTGCCACCTCCCCCGGCTGCCAGACGAGGCGGACGCGAGGGAGGAGATCGGGAAGACAATCGAGCCACGGGAAGACGAACAGCCGCTCGGCGCAATGCTGGAGCCGGGCGCGCCGCCGCACCCGGGCGAGGAGGGGGCCGCTGCCGACGACGACATGCTCGAGCCCCTTGTGAACGACACCGAGCTGGTCGATGGCCCACAGGAGCCGATCGACGTGGGTCGAGGGCTCGAGTGGGGCGACACAGAGCGTCCACACCGTGTCGGGGCGGAGCCCGAGGCGGGCCGCCACCTGACCGCGCGACAGGCCACTCCCGGCGACCGGTTCGATCCCCGGAATCACAAGGTCGAGCGCCGTTTCCAACACCCCCGCCCGACGGCAGGCCTCCGCCACGCCGGCCGTCGTCGCGACGACCCGGTCGGCCTGTCGCAGGCCCCAAGTCTCGAGCCCGGCCCGGGGGAAAAGGCCGACGACGGCGACGACCACCGGACTAGGAGCAAGCCGACGGGCGGCGGCGGCAATCGCCACCTGCCGCCTTCCCCAGGCGACGATCGCACCGGGGCGGATCGCCCCGATCAGCCGAGCCAGTTCGACGGCCGCCGTAACCCCCGGCCGCGGTCGGCGCGAAAGCGTGTGGACGACAAACCCGGCCCGGGCGAGGCGGCCGGCGCAGCTGCCCGATCCGGCGGTGATGGCGATCTGCACCTCGTGCCCAGCGGCGCGACAGGCTTCGGCGGCAAGCTCGACCTGACGGCCGGTACCGACGGGGTCGAGCCCACGCGTGAGAAAGAGGATCGGTCTGCGGCCGGACTTTGTCATGGCACGCCGAAGGGGGGCTTGGAGGCACGGACCGCGGCGATGTCGGCCTCGTCGAGGGCGGCGACGTGGTCGAGCTGCCGGAGCGTGCCGTCGAAATCGAGCCCGTAGCCGACGACGAACACATCGGGGATCTCGAAGCCGACGAAGTCGGGCTCGATCGCGACCTCCCCGCGCCCTTGTTTGCGGAGGAGGACGAGCGACCGCACGCTGGCCGCTCCCCGCTCCTTCAGCGCCGCAACGATCGCCTCCATCGTTCGGCCGGTGTCGAAGATGTCGTCGACGACGAGAACATCTTGGCCGGTGAGATCGGGGAGGAGATCGAGATGGAGGCGGAGCGTGCCTGGCTCGGTGGCCGTGCCGCGGTAGCTGCTCGCCCAAGCCATGCTCACCCGGACCGGTCCGTCGAGGCGGCGGATGAGGTCGGCAACGATCACGATGCTCCCGGTGAGGACGCCGACGACCACCAGCGGGGTCTCGCCGGCCTCGCGCCGGACCTCGGCGGCGAGCCGATCGATACCAGCGGCGAGATCGGCAGCGGAAAGAAGGACACGCATGGAGACACACACCGGGAAATCACCGGCCGAACACGACCGGTCGTCTCGGGGTTCTACCGGCTGCGGGCCGACACCGACAAGCGCCGACGGCTCCGTGCACGAACGATGCCGATACCGCAGGCTACAGCCATCAGGCCCGTGACCGCCGAAGAAGGTTCAGGGACGGCAAGCGGGGCGATGCGGTAAATCACCCCGCCCCGGTCGGCGGCGATGCCATCCACCGTGCCCACCATCGCTCCAGTGAAATTGAGATCGGAAAGGAAGATGGCGGACGACGTGGCAAGAACACCGTTGGGATGCCCCATGATCTGGTTCTCGATGAAGTGGAACGATCGCCCGGTGGCTGGATCGACCCACAACACCGGGTTCTCTGTGTTCGCCGGACCGCCGGCATTCCACGCACCGGAGAAAGGCACGAAGATTCCACCCGCTAGGTCGTCGGGAAAACTCGACGGTGCGAAGGCCAGTTCAACGGCACCCTCGCTCTTTTCACCGCCGATTGGACGGAAATCAGCGACGGGCAGGGTCACGCCGGCGAGAGGCCCCACCATCGCACCGGTGGCGTAATCGACATAGCTCCCGGCAAAACCGAAATTCGGCACGGTGACGCCGAGCAGCGACGCCGAGATGACATGGAGGGTGTCGGCAGACAATGAGGCGGAGAGGTTTGCCGGGTTATCGATTCCATTGTCCTCGAACCACAGGTTTCCGGCCCCATCAAAGGTCATGCCTGCCGCATTCCGAAGTCCAGTAGCGATCGGCACCGGGGCCGCCACCGTCAGCGAGTTGCCGGTATCGTTCACAACGACCCTCTGAATCGAATCACCGACCATCTGCACGGCACCTGAAGTGCCGACGAAGGAGGCCCCGCCCGACGCGCTCAAGCCCACCGTCTCGGAGGCTGACGTCGCGGCATTGTTGACCTTCGAACCGACGTTGAAATAAATCTCGATCCCTCCCGCGGCAGCTGGCCGCATGGCCAAGGCATAGGTCGTGTGCTCCCAGCCGTTCGGGAACGAAAACGAGAGTTTTCCGGCAGCCGTAAGTGGATCGGAAGGGGTCGCACCCGTGCGCCATGCAGTGATCGCCGGCCCACCGCTCTGTGCCGAAAGTGCCACGACGAGATTGCCGACACGTCGAACCGACGTCACAAGGCCGGGAAGGCCGGCAGATGCGAGAACCTGCGGTGCTCCATCGGCCACGCCGTCGCCGTCGGTATCGACAAGCCTCACGAGCGCACCGGAGGTCGACCCGAACAGGTCGTTCGCGATCCAGGTCTGGGCTCCGTTGCTCGTGGCTACCAGAAGCGAGCCGTCGGCGAGTTCCGCCATGCTCGTCGGATTTGCCAGCCCCGTGGCGAACGGGACGATGCTCAAGCGGGCCCGATCAATCGGCCGCGCGAACGTGGGCGTCAGCGGCACTCCCAGCGAGCAACTTGCCCCCACCGCACCACCGACCATCGCAACAACGCTCGCCATGACGAACGTCCATGCCTTGCCGGACCGCAGACGATCTCTCATCGCGCACCCCCTTGCTGCCACCCCTCTTGAGAAGGGAAAGTCGGTGCGTCAGTATGCGCCCTATGCACCGCGGAAGAAATGGCTTTCTCCCAGAGAGCCGGTGGATTTCGTAAGGGTGCGAGCAGGCCGACAGCAAGACCCTGATAAGGTAGTTCCGTTGCCAGTCGTCGGGCGGAGTGGGCTCCCCCGTTCCGTTCTCGCCATCCCGAGCCTACCGCTGATGAGTTCCGCCGCCTTCCACTGGTCGATGATCGACATCGCCGGCCATCCGTGCGAATGCTTCGATCCGCCGGGGGCCGCGCCGGGGATCGCCATGATCTATCTCCATGGTGTCCGCGAGCGCACGCTCCAACAGTCGACCGGGCTCCGCGAGGCGATCGAGACCGCCGGCCTTCGCGCCCTGGCGCCGCGCACGGGCCGGTCTTGGTGGCTCGACCGGATCATCCCCGAGTTTGACCCGCGCCTCACGCCGGAACGGTTTGTCGTCGGAGACGTGGTGGCCGAGGTCGAGCGCCGCTTCGGCGTCAAGCCGCCGCAGATCGGCCTGGTGGGGACGAGCATGGGGGGCCAGGGGGCCCTGCGGCTCTCCTACCGCCATCCGACCGTGTTCCCTGTTGCCGCCGCGATCGCACCGGCGATCGATTACCACACGGCGCTTCGCGATCTCCACAAGCTCCCCGACGGCGACCTGTTCGCCAACCTTTACGAGATCTACGGCGACGTCGAACGCGCCCGGCAGGACACGGCGATCCTCCATGTCCACCCGCTCAATTGGCCGCGCCACCAGTGGTTTGCCAGCGACCCCGAAGACTGGCAGTGGCATGACGGGGCCGATCGTCTCCACGGCAAGCTCGTCGCCCTCGGCATCCCGCACACCGCGATCCTCGATCTCCAAGCCGGTGGCCACGGCCCGGCCTACTACGATTCCGTCGCCCCCGCCGCGATCCGCTTCCTCCTCACCGCCCTCGAGGCGGAGGGGCGGCGGCTCGCGTGAAGCTCGGGCTGCGCCAATCAGGGGCGGCTCGAGGAGCCCTTCCGGCCCGGCTGATCGCGCTCGATCGAGCCGCTGCCGAAGGGCTGCGTGCGGCTCGACGAGCCATCAGAGCGGCGGGTGATCGTGCCGGAGCCGAACTTCTGCGCGTTCCCGGTGGTCGTCTTCCCGTCCCGGCCACGCTCCTCAGTGATCGAGCCGGAGCCGAACGGGCGGGTGCGCGTCTGCGTGCCATCCGACCAGCGCGTGATCGTGCCGCTGCCGAACTTCTGCGTGTTCCCCGTCACGGTCTTGCCGTCGGGACGGCGCTCGGTGGTGATCGAGCCGGAGCCGAAGGGGCGCGTCTGGGCGCTCGAGCCATCCGAGCGGCGGGTGAGCGTCCCCGACCCGAAGCGATTGGTCGTGCCGGTGCGCGGCCCGGCCTCGCCGATCCGTGGCGGCGGAGGAGGCTGATCGGCGGCCGCCGAAAGCGTGAGCAAAATCGTCAGGACCATCAGCCCGGCAACCACCGTCAAACCGAAGCGTGGCATGGCACAGCGACTCCTCAGGACAACAGACTTTTCCCCGGAGATCGGATCTTCCAAGATCGTACCGCAGCCGACGTAGCAGCCCGACAATCGCCCCCGGGCGGCCCTTGAAGTTGCCCTTGGCTTCAACGCCCTAAGTCTATTTACGACAGTGGTTTGGGTTTCAAAGCAAGGCCCTGAAAGCCCAGCCGGGATGGTTCGCCTACGCCCGGGGGAGGTATCATCCGTGGCTCACGGGCCCGTCACGGTGGGCGCCGGAGGGGGGCCGAGGAGACTCGCATGTCGACAGTCGACGCGGAGCTTGGTGCGATCGATGGGTGGCTCCCCGGGCTCCGCTCGATCAAGCGCATGGCGTTCCTCGCCGTCGCGCTGCTTGTCTCCTCCGGGCCTGCAGCCAGTGCCGACCTTGGCGCGACAGTGCCCCTCGAAGCAGCCATCGACGCGTCCGTCGAATCGAATGCCGTCGGCCCGTTGGCCCCGGTCTGCTCCGATGCCGATTTTCTCCGCCGTGTCTCGATCGATCTCGTCGGCGCGATCCCCACGGTCGACCGTGTCCGTGCGTTTCTCGCCGACCCGAGCCCCGACAAGCGTGCCCGTCTGATCGATGAACTCCTCGCGGCGCCGGCTCATGCCCGGCATTTCGCGTTGCTCCTCGACGGCATGCTCCTCGAGCGGAAAACTCCGGCCGCCGACATGACGGCGGCGTGGCGCGAGTTCCTCATGACGGCACTGGCGGCCGATCGCCCGCTCGATCAGGTCTGCGGCGACTGCCTCGCCTCCGACGGCGCCGATCCGGCGACCCGTCCGGCCGCGGCCTTCTTCTTCGCCCGGGAGGCGGAGCCGGTGCAGATGACCCGCTCGATCGGGCGGATCTTTTTCGGCCGCGATCTCCAATGTGCCCAGTGCCACGATCATCCCAACAACGCCGACATCCATCAGGCCGACTTTTACGGCCTCAATGCCTTCGTCGCGCGGACGAGCCTGTTCAGAGCGGAGGGGGATCCGAAGCCGTTCCTCGGCGAGAAGGCCGACGGCGAGGTCGAGTACATGTCGGTTTTCACAAAAGATGGCCAGAAGGGGGTACGGCCGCGGGTCCCGTTCGGCGCCACCCTCGCGCTCGAGCCACTCCCGGAGTCGGCCGACCAATACACGACCGCCCCGGCAAAGAACGTCCGCGGCGTCCCGGTGCACAGCCGGCGGAAAGCGCTTGCGCGGATGCTCGCTGACAGCGTCGAGTTCCGTCGCACGATGGCCAATCGGCTCTGGGCCACGATGAATGGCCGCGGGCTCGTCCATCCGCTCGACGGCCTCGATCCCGACAACGCCCCGACCAACCCTGACCTCCTCGCGCTCCTCACCGACTCGCTCCGGGAAAACGGCTTTCATCTTCGGCCGCTGCTCCGCGGCATCGCCCTCTCCCGCACCTATCAGCGAAGCGTCGAGCCGCCGGCGCTTTCCGCCGATTCCTTGGCGGGGGTTCCCTCGCTCATCGAGCAACTCACGGCCTTGCGCCCCCAGCAGGAAGCGTCGCTCGCCCCGCTCGAAGCTGCTGCGAAGGACGCGGAAGCTCGCTTCGCGGCGATCCTCGCAGCCGACAGTCAGGTACTCGGCGAGATGCCGCCGCTCCTCGAGGCACGCAACAAGGCCCGCGGCACAGCCGACGCCGCCGCCGCGGCCAAGAAGGCCGCCGAAGAGGAGCTTGCCAGGAAGGTCACCCAGGCCGAATCGCTCGCTTCCGCTGCCGCGAAGGCGGGGGAGGCAGCGGCCCTCCTTGCGGATGACAAGGTACTCGCCGGCGCCGCGGCGATCGTTGCCGCCCGGTCGGCCGAGTTCGCCGCCACCGTCGAGGCCGCGAGGGGAATCGTCGCCGCCAAGACAGGCGAACACGACGCCGCCCAGGCGAGCCTCGTGGCCGCCCGCCAGGCCTGCGAGGCAGTGACGGCAAAGCGTCCGGCGGCCGACGCGATCGTGGCTGCCGATCAGGCCGCGATCGCCGCCCGCAGCGCCCGCCAGGAAGCGGGCTTCGCCGTGGCCCGCACCGATCTCCGCCTCGGCCTCGCCCGCGATCTTCTCCGTCACAGTGACCTCACCGCCACCGATCCGGCGGCGGCCGCTGCTCTCCACGCCTCGATCGTCGATCGCTGGACGGCGCTCGGGCAGATGGCGAGGCTTCGCCCCCTCTCCCCGGAGCAGCTCGCCTTCTCGCTCCTCACGGCGAGCGGCTCGATGCAGTCATTCCAAGCCGCCGCCGAGGCGAAGGTGGAGAAGGAGCCTCCCGAAGTGCTCAAGAACGCAGCCCCGGAAGCGGCGCCGGCGATCCGGGTGGTGCAGGTGGAGTTGCAGACGGTTCAGCAGGTGGCGGGATACCTCGCCACCGTGGCGGGGCTCTACAGCGATCCACTCGCCACCGATTTCCAGACATCGGTCAATCAGGCCCTGTGGATCGGTAACTCTCCCGACGTGGCCGGCACCCTGAAACCTGGCGGGGAAAACCTCGCCGCCCGGCTCGTGGCCCTCGCCGAAGACGGCGCCGTCGCCGACGAGGCCTTCCTCACCGTCTTCGCCCGGCATCCCGGCGCCGACGAGAAGGCCGACGTCGCCGCGGCCCTCGCTGGCAGGGCCGACGATCGAGCGGTGGCGATTGCCGAGTTGCTCTGGGCGATGCTCGCGAGCAACGAGTTCCGCTTCAATCACTGATCGCTCTTCTTCAGAGCACGTCGTTCCCAGGAGACGCTTCATGCCATCCAACACCAACCCCGCCTGCGGCTCCGCCGACCACGTCCTCTCGCGCCGCGCTCTCTTCGGCGGCATGGCAGCAGCAGCGGCCACCGGCCTCGTCCGCCGGCCGGCGCTCGCCAAAACGGTGCAGGGCGCAGGGAAGCGCGTTCTCCAGATCTTCCTCCATGGCGGCGTCAGCCAGCTCGAAACCTGGGACCCGAAGCCGGGGACGGCGACCGGTGGCCCCTTCCGAGCGATTCCGACAAGTGTCCCCGGCCTCCACATCTCCGAGCTCCTCCCCCACACGGCGCTGCAGATGCACAGGCTCGGGCTGATCCGCAGCATGACCAACGCCTCCGACGATCATGGCCGTGGCCAGCGGGAGATCTTCAGCGGCCGCAACCAGCCGGCGCCGCTCGATGTCCCCGATCTGGGCGCGGTCGTCGCCAAGGCCTGCATGAGCGACGACTTCCCCCTCCCCGGCCACATACTCATCCGTGGCTCGGGCGGCGGCCCCGGCAACGCCTCCTATCTCGGCCCCCGCTACGCCGGCGTGATCATGGAGGATGCCAAGCCGCCGGCCTTCACCGATCGCCCCGAGGGGCTCTCCCCCGAGGCCGACCGGCGCCGCTCCGGCCTCCGCAGCCGGTTCAACGATCGCTTCGCCGCCCGTCGCCGCACCGCCGACACCGAGGCCTACACCTTCTCCTACGGCCAGGCCCTCGACCTCCTCGACCAGCGAAAAGTCTTCGACGTCAGCCTCGAGTCGGCGCGCGACCAGGAGCGGTACGGGAAGCACGAGTTCGGCCGCCACTGCCTCATGGCCCGCCGGCTCCTCGAGCACGGCGTATCGTTCGTGCAGGTCAACCACTCCAACTACGACACCCACTTCGAAAACTTCGACTTCCACATCGAGCAGCTCGGCGAATTCGACCAGCCGTTCGCGACGCTCGTCGCCGATCTCGCCGCCCGCGGCCTCCTCGAAGACACGCTCGTCTGCGTGATGAGTGAGTTCGG
>CAMARC010000023.1 GCA_945860405.1 Candidatus Kuenenia stuttgartensis
GCCCCTGGCTGCCGCCAGGGCCACCTTGGCCTTGAAGGCCGCCCCGAAAACGCGTCGTTTTCCGCTCATCGTCATGCTCCGAAAAGGGTGCCTTCCACCCTCAGAGCTCCACCTTATCAGCGCGCCCGAAAATCGGGGTCCACCTCAGATTTCCTTGCAGATAGCTGCGGGTACCGTCAGCGATGATCCATACGGCACTGATCGCCACGAGAGCCTCGGGGCCGATAGAGCAGGTCCACGGCATATATCGAAGATCCCACCCTCGTGGATGGTCTTCGATCAACCAGCCTTCAGGCCGTAGCGGTCGTCGCGTTTCCACCGGCAGCCTCCGTCGGATTCTCTGGCGAACGACCGAGCCGATCAGCGATTGGCCCCCTGTCGCACTGCCCCCCCGCAACATCTTACCCAACACCGCCATCGGGGCACGAAGGCCGACTGACAAAACTTATCGGCTTCCTTGGGTCAGTGCTCTGGGCCTCGCTCATCGAGCCTCCAAATGGCATACATCTCGCACTGCGCATGCGATTCTTCCGGGTGCCGCTCGGCAAGTGCGGACCTGACCTCTCGCACTCGATCGAAGCCAGCCAGCAACCCGAAACGATTCAATTCTTCGTTGCGGAACACATCGGGAAACCCGCCGCAATTCGTGAGGGCGCTGATCTGCGTCTCCTCCTCGATCAAATCGTATCCCATCCAGACAAAGTTGCCCGGAGCGGGAGGCGCTTCGATGTGGCACTCTGAATTGCGATACAGTCCAAGAATGCTTCTCCGCGGAACACCCGCAACTCTTCGTTTCAGATAATCGAGGTCATAGAAGTAATCGGTGCGATAGTCTTCGTTCACAATGTGCAGCCAATCGTCGTCCTGGAGGTCCCGGATGAGGTGTCGGCACAGCATGGCATCGAGGCTCACCACCTCCACCAATCCCGGTATCTTGGCCCACCCGCAATACTTCTGCCACCTTGTCTCGTCAGCTGGGCCGAAGCGTTCGGTGGCGATGAAAAGTTGCTCGGTCATTCTCACAGCGAGCGAGGCCGCAGGATCAGCGGCAGGCGATGAGCCCAGTTATTCTGCGGGAGTTGACTCGCCAGCCGGTTCCCCCGCTTCATCGGGCTCACCCGGCACTGGAATGCCGAGATCTCGGCAAATCTTTCTCGCGAGGAAGTCAGGAATCTCCCGATGGCGGGGCACGGCAGACCGGTGCTTGAGGACCACATTCCCCCACCACGAGTGGCTTCCACCTTCGCGGACTAGCTCGCAGCCATGATCCACCATGTGGCGAACAAGATCGCGACGCTTCACGGTTGCAGTGCCACTTCCTCGAACTGCTCGCCGGCGGCCTTGCGGGCCTCTTCACGATTCATTTGGATCGCTTCACCCAGAGCTTCTCGGAGGTTGGCAAGAAGTTCCTCGCGCGTTTCGCCCTGCGAGTTTACGCCTGGCACCTCCTCGACCCAACCGATCCACCATCGCCCATCACGCCGGATCACGGCGGTGTAAGGACTCGCGCTCATGGGAGGCTTTCTGCTCGGGGACGAAAAATTCGAACAGCCAAGGACATGAGATTACCACACGAAAGAACGCTTCCGATCGCCAGCGACTGGCCCGCTGTCGCACCTCACTGCAGACAGTCTAGCGCGGTAGAAGTAGACCATTCGGCCCACGCTTCGGACTGCAGTTCTTCCCCCGGGAAGGCCTCCGCCGACGAACGTCTCTGGGATGGCCGATCCCCGAATCGCTCAAGGGGCAAGCGCCGGAGCCGAGGGCTCGGGGCGATCGGTCGGCGTGCCGCCGTCAGGAATGCGGCGGGCCTGGAGGGCGTAGATCGATCGCCGCCCCGCCGCCATCGCCACAGGCCTGGCCTGCGGGCCGGCCGGCTCCGGCTGGGGAGCGGGGATCGGCTCGGGGCTCTGGCCGCGGGACGTGGGGCCTTGAGCGAGCGTCGTCGGGGCAGGCTGAGCCGCGGCCATCGAGGCCGTGGGGGCCGGGCAGCCCTGACGCACCCAGTCGAGCCAGGTGTGCTGGAGTTGGGCCACGCCCGGAACGGCGTAGTGACGCTGGAGGGCGCCGGTCCAATCGTCGGTGGCGAGGCCGTCGCCGACGAAGGTCACGTAGCGGTGGCGACCACCGCGCTCGATGAGATAGCGGGCCAGCGAGTAGCCCTGCGAGTAGAGCGGGAGCACGTCAGCGGGATACTCGCGCATCGCGAACATCTCCGGGAAGGCGATCCCCCGGCCGGTGGTGAGATGCTCGATGAGGAGCCGATGCTGCCGGGCACGCTCGACGGGATGCTCGACGGTCGTGCAGGCCCCCTCGTCGGCCCAGCGCGGCAGCGGACGGCGGAAGTGACTGGCGAAGATCGTGTGGGTGATCTCGTGAGGAAGCACCGAGTCGAGGATCCGTTCCTCGCTCCCCTGGATCGTCATCGTCCAGCCAAACACCTCGCCGGAATCGAAGACGAAGCTCGTGGCGCCGCCGGCCCCGAGCTGCGGGGCGACCTGGGCCTTGATCGGACAGGGACGGCTCCACCGCGGCAACGGCTTGCCGAGCCACTCCACGGCGAGATTGTGTCGATATTGCTCGGCGGCGTCGCCGATCTTCCTGGCCTGTCCGTCGGTGGGCGCCTCGATGACGAAGTTCGCGGTCCGATGACTGGCAGCACTGACCCGTCCGGCCCCGAGGGCGAGCACGGCGGCGAGCAACACGAGCACCGGTCGCACGAAGACTCGTTCCAGCATGTCGGCTCCACCTCCGTGGGATCCCACGCGCCGTTCCTTCGGCACGCGATCGCTCTTTTCCGCCCGGCTTCCATCGCGGGGGGCGGACACTAGCGAACCGCCGCGACGCGGAACCAGCCCGCTTTCCCCTGCTGTTCAGCGGGAAAACCGGTCTTGCGGCGACGACGCTGCGGCGGGGGGGCGCCGCGGAGAGGCCCGGTGGAGAGGGCCAGCCCCGGTCAGCCGGCCGGCCGGACCGTCGACCCCGACGCATCGCGGGGCGTCTGCCGGCGGCTGCTCTCTGCGGATCGGGGGACCGGCCCGAGCTGCGTCACGGTCTCCCCTGTCACCGATCGCCCGGGGGCCGCGCGCCCTCGAGCGGAAGTTCTCCCGAACCAGCGCCGCGACTCGCGCGGCATCCAGGCTGCCACCGTCGCGGCGCCGACGACCACGGCCAGCCAGCCCGGCCAGACCGGATCGAGAGTCGCGATCCACAAGGCCCCCAAGCCGATCACGAACAGCGGCACCACCCACCAGGGCCCGAGGACGGCGGAGACCAGCCGCGACACGATTTGCGTCCGCCGCCTGGCCTCGAGGAGCGCGACGACGCCCAGGAGCATCACGGCGGTCGCCAGCCATCGCCCCGGCATCGAGGCATCGGCGCGGCGGGCGACGAGGAGACGGAGAACGGGGATGTCGCGGGCCTGGAGAAGGCGGAGCGGTGGGGCCCAGGCGGCAGCGGCGCGGCTGTCGCGCATCCCGACGTGCGACCAGGCCGCCGGGAGCGGCAACACCGCCTCCCGACGCCGCTGCCTTAAGAATTCTTCGAGCCGCCGGGCGTCGTCCGGCGCTGCCCGGGCGATCCCCCGTTCGAACTCGGCAGCCAGACCCTCGATCGCCGCGCGGCGCGCTGCCGTGATCGCAGCCTCATCGACGGCGACGGTCGGCGGCAGCGGTCGGGCGACGATCCCCTCGGGAAGCTCGACCATCCACGCCGATCGGAGGCAGGAGAGCCCGACGATGCTCGGCTCGGGGATCTCGAGGACGCCATCGACCGGTAGGCTGTCGCTGACATCACCGGCATAGACCGCGACGATCGACCGCGGCCAGCCGACGTCGAGCAGGCGCAGCTCCCACGCGTTCTCGGCGATGCTCGTCCGGGCTGGTACGGCGTCGTTGGCGATCCGCCCGTCGACAAACACATCGAACATCCGCATCCCCGCCGGAATCCGGATCCGAATGACGGGGTCGGCAGCGACGATGTCGAACCTCGACACCCCCCAGGCGCGTCCCCGGGCATCGACGGCCAGGTGGGTCTCGGCAAACTCCACCCGCGGCCCGCTCTCTTCGGCACCCGAAACAGCATCGCCAGCGGCTGGGCTCATCGCCACGTCGGCAGGCTCAAGTCCAGGCTCAGGCGCGGTCGGTGCGCTCGCGTCGGGACCGGAATCGAGAATGCGGTAGGGAGGGGGCGCGGCATCGGCGGCCACCTCGTACGACCCACTCGACGCGGAGCCCTCGCGCGGCGTCTCGCTCCCGGTCGCTCCATCACCGATCACGGCCACGCTTCCCTCCTGCATCCGCCAGGTGACGGTGAGCGGACCACCGGGCTCGAGGGCCGCCCGAACCAGTGGCAGGGTTCCGGAGGCGGCCGGGGGGCCGTGGACGTGAACGGCCACCTCGAGCATGAAAGCACCGGGGCGCGGGCGCTGCACGACGACGAGGATCCGCCGCGCGCCATCGCGGCGCCAACGCACCCCGATCTGACCAGTCTCGGATGGAGGAATCCCCGCGGTCAGGTCGTCACGGAGCGTCACCCGCTCGACATCGCAATGCTCCGGAACGTCGACCGGGATCGCTACCAGGGGCGTGCTGCCGGCATCGATGCGGGCCTCGAGACGGAGATCAATCGCCTCCGCCGCAAACTCGACCTCCATCCTCTGATTGCCGCGCGGCGGTTGGCGGCGCCGTTCGACGGAGACGCGCGCCGGCACGGTCGCCATCGGCCGCGGGCGCGCCAGGCCCCCCGTCGTTGTCCCTTCGAACTCGCCCTGTCGGACCCCGCGACCACTCTCACTCCGCCACACCATCCCGCCGGTCGGCCCACTCCCCGCCCGGGGAGGAAGGAGCGTGGCATCCTCGGGGAGCGTCGCCTTGACGATCAGCTCGGGAGACGGCTCGAGATGGGTCGTGCGGGCGTCGCTGGCGACCGACTCCAGCCACGCCGACGGGAGATCGAAGACGCCGACCGGATCGACCAGGGGCATGAGGAAGTTGGCCGTGAAGGCGGTCCGGCCCCGGCGGGGATTGGCCACTTCGACGAGAAACCTTCCCCCGCCGAGCGACGATTGCTTGAATCCAGGCTCGGTGATCACCGGGGCTCCGAGGCGGGGATCGGCCCTGACGATCGCCCCACGAACGATCTGATCACCGGGGTCGAGCGTGAAGGTGGCCGTCAGCCGGCAGCCTCCGTCGTCCCAGAAGAGGTCGTTGCGACTCTCGGCCACGGGGATCGTGTCGACGATCCGCGTCGACCCGTCGCTCGCCCAGGCGAGGCACACCTCCGTCGCGCGACTGACATCGAATCCGTCCCCCGCCCGCTGGCTCTCCTCGACATGCCGGACACGGCGCGGCAAGCCGTCCTGTCCCACCGTCTCGACCTGGAGCACCGCCGCATCCCCGTGGCCGACCGGGAGCGGTCCTTCGACCACCAGCTCGGCTGTCGGGGCGAAGGGGATCAAGACCGTCGCCCGGTCGACTTCGCCGAGGTGGGTGGGACGAACGAGCACGCCGGCCTCGAGCCGATGCCGGCCGGCGCTGGCAAAGCCGACTCGCAGCAACCGCCCGTCGCTGTCGGCCGTCGGGGCAACCTGCTCACCATCGACGCGCGGCCCGGTCGGATCCCAACTCGCCTCTCCCTCCTGCCGCATCGTGATCAAGGCGCCGGCGTCGGCATCGAGATCGACCGACAGCTTCCAGGCCCCCTCCGCCCCCGGCAAGGCCCGCAGCCGGACGGCATGGATCCGCACCCCATCAGCGGCTCTTCGGCCAAGGGCGGCGGAGAGGACGCGATAGAGCGGCTCGGGAACGAGCGCCGTCTCGCCGCGCTCCTCACCGCCGTCAGCCGCCCCGTCCCCGCCACGGAGGCCGGGCACGATGAACACCGGGAGTGATTCCAAAGCCTCGGCCTGCTGCGGCAGCGCCTGCGCCGATGGGACGACCGGAGGGGGCTGCTGCGCCGTGGCGGAGGCCGGCCCGAGAAGGATCATCGTCACGATGACCGGGACGGCTTGGAGCGTGGTCCGCCACCGCGCCGTCGCCCAGCGGAGGAGCGCCGCCACCGCCAACCCCCACAGGCCGGCGCGGGCCAGGCCGTCGAGCGGCAATGGCACCCACAACGCTCCGACAGCGAGCGCGACCGCGACAAGCAACCGCGTCATCCGGCTGGCGGTGAGGAATCCGAGGGTCGCGAAGGCGAGGCAGACCAGGAGCACGCCCCCCCACAGCCAGCGGGAGTGGATCAGCCGCACGCTCATCGCCTGCCCGCGACCGGCGCGCTGCACGAGGATCCGTTCGCGGAATCCGGCATCGATCGTCCCCTGCCGCAGCCGGGGGAGATCGGCCGCGGGGGCGCCTGCCGATCGTCCCCGCACCGTGACCGGGAGGAGGCGTTCGAGCCAGCCTGTGCGGGCCGCACTGACCTCGCGGAATCCGGCCGGCAGGGTGGCGATGTCGACGCCATCGGGGAGGAGCACCTGCCAGGTTCGTTCCAGCACCGGGACGTCGATTCCGGCGCTGGCCAGCGCCACGTCCCAGGCCATCGGCGTGGCCGCGGCGGAGATCTCGGAGCGGACGACGAGCCTGATGAACCGGCGTTCGGCCGGGAGATCGACGAGCCACGCCCCCGTCATGACGTCGGGCACGACCGTCGCCGGCACGCCGTCGATGACCACCCCGCGGGCCAGTGCCGCCACCGGCGGCATGACGGCGACCGATGTCCGGCCATGATTCTCGATGTCGAAGCGGGTCTCGTACTCCGTCACGCCGGTGGGATGGCACCAGCAGGTCGTCTCTTCGTTCCAGACCCAGGCGCGGGCCTCGTCGTCACGGTCGCGTCCCCCGGGCACGATCTCGGCTGCCGGCGTCACCGCCGGCGTCAGGTCGGTGGGAGGGGTGAAGGCAAACTCGGCGAGCGTCCCCTTCGGCGCGTCGTCGTCCCCCGACCGCCCCGCCGGGGGCATCTCCTCGAGACGACGGTTGACGATCTGCGGCCGACGCCGGCCGGCGTTGACGATCACCACTCCCCCATGCTGCGGATCGCTGCCGTCGACCCAGGCCAACGGGACCGCGACCGGCCCACTGAACGGGATGGCACGGGTGGCGCGGATCCGCACCTCACCGCGTGCCGGGGGCTGCAATTCGACGAGCCACGACTCCCCGCCGCCGCCGCCGGCATCGCCCCTTCGATCGATCCGCCGCACCGTCAGCGTCCCGCCGCCGGATGGCAGCAGCGACCATTCGAGGAGATCTTCGGTCGGCTCCAAGAAATGAACGACGACCGCATCGAGCGCCGATGCCCCCGGCCGGCAGGAGAACGTGAACGACTCCGTGATTCGGTCGTCGACGACGGTGAGCCGGACATGCGTATCGGCCTCGACCGGGGGGCGGCGTTCGAGGAGGCTGGCCGGCGCCGCCATGGCTGCCTCGTCGACCGGGATCCAGGCGCGGATGGCGGTCTTCGCCGTGAGCGCCGCGAGACGCTCCGGCGGCGACGACGGAGGGGGCTGCGGAGGGTCAAGCTCGATCGTCGTCTCGGGTGGCGAGGTGAGGGCGAGCACGGCCAGCCCCGCGGTCTCGCCGTCGAGTCGCACCATGTCCATCTCGGCGCCGGTGAAGGGCTCCTCGGTGGTGATGCCGGCCCGGTGCCCGGCGATCGAGAGCGTGAACCCGCGCTGCGGGGTGGCGGCCGTGGGAAAGCCGATCTGCAACCGATCACCGCGGTCGTCGCGCACCACCCGCCAGTCGAGCGATGCGATCATGGCGGCCCGATCGCCACCGCCACGCCGCTCGATCCCCTCAACCGAATCGATGAACCAGCCCGGCGCGATCCGACCGGTGACCTCAAAGGCCTCGCCACTGCGGACGCGGAGATCACAGGCCGTGCGCCCCGTGACGACGGTGGGGACAACGTCGACGGTGGTCACCCGCGCTACGTCGAGATCCGCCCCCCGCGGTGCCACGCCGACGCGCACCCGGGCCTGGGGCGACTGCGCCTCGAGCGAAAGAATCGTCTCCATCCCCTCCGGCTGCCTGATCCCGCGGATCGGCCAGCCAGAGGTCTTCTCGTCCGCGACGGGGAGGCAATGCTCGAAGCCGATATCGACCAGCGCCAGCCCCGGGTCGCATTCGACCCGCACGCCGCCCCCGGCCCACTCCGCGGGAACTGGCCACAGCAACGGCAACCACCCGGCGTCGGGATCCTCAACTCCGCCCGCCTCCGCGCCGTGGGTGGGGAGCGGGGCGACGGCGCTGATCGTCAGCGGCGCACTCGTGCCGAGGCTCCCAGTCGGCAGCCGCACGAGCGTCGCCTCCCCCGTCCGCCCCCACTCGACCTCGGCGGGGAGGGCCCCAAGATTCGGCAGCGCGACCGTCGCCGACACCGGCAGGAGCCGCGGATCGGCGTCGAGCGTCAGCACCGGCGTCCGCCACGGCGCGGTGGGGACGATGACGGCCGTCAGCCGCGCCTCCCCCCGGCCGACCACGACCGCCTGCCAGCAGCCGAACTGTCGGGGCGACTCCTTCGCCGGCACGACCGTGAACGGAAGGGCCTCGATCGGCCCGACGTCGATCCGCCAGACGCCATCCGCGCCCGCCGCCGTGGCGGGGATCGCCACAGCCGGCCGGGCCCAAGCCTCCCCCTCGATCAACGGAACCGTTCCCGGCGGGGTTTTCAGTTCGATCCGCGTCCGGAGGGCCGGGAGCAAGGGAATCACGATCGGGCTGCCGTCCTCGGCCGGAGGCAATTCCCACTGGAAGCGGTAGCGGCCGCCGCGAGACGCGAGGAAGCCGAGCCCCGTCGCTCCCCCGTGGATCGCCACTTCGGCGCTCGTGCCATCCCCGTCGCAACTGCCACGGATGACCGGCACCATTCCCAGGGAGACGATGGCGGGGAGATCATCGGCCGGCAGGTCGAAGGTCACCGTGCCCCGGAGTCGGCCTTCGACATCGAGCGTGGCGATGCAGGTCGCATCGGTGAGGGCGACCGTCTGCCGACGGATCGCGGGGGGCGTTGCCTCGGGCCGGCCATCCCCTCCGGCGGCCGCGAGCGCCGCTTCAAACTCCTCGACCGGCACCGGAACGAGTCGGTGGCTGCCGAGGGGCACGTCGCCGAGCCTTCCCCCCGGGACGCGGACGCGGTGAAAGGGCATCGTGGCCGCCGTCGACGGAGCGGGGGCCGCAGGGGTCGTGGCAGAAGCGGCGACAGGCGTGGGGGGATCGGCGGCCGTCGCCGCCATCGATAAGCCGAGGAGCATGAGCATGAGCATGAGGAGCGGCAAACCACCCAAGAGCGCCCGCTGGTGGATCGGTCTCCCGGGGCCGCAGCGGAGCCGCGACGGGGAGGAACGCCGGCAATCACGGCAGCGCGTCATGACAACGACCGTCCCGGCGGCGCGGGGCGGACCCCGGACGGAGGATCGAGATTGACGATCAGCGACGGAGGGGCCGCGAGCCGCGTCGAGTCGTCGTGATCGTGCTCGTGATCGTGGTCGTCGAAACGCTGCGGCACGGCCATGGTCGGCACGGGTTCGGTCACCCGTCGCAGGCCGGCGGCGAGGAACGACAGCAGGCATCCCGGGATCGCGGCCTGGACGACAAGGGGCGCAATGGCGGGGAACGCCACAGCCGCGAGCGTGGCCGGCAACGCCAGCGCGAAGACAGCGGGCACCCGACGCCAAGCAGGGCGATAGACCATCGTCAGCCCGAGGGCCAGCAGCGGGCCCGACACGAGGAGGACGAGGAGCCAGGTGGGGAGGAGCCAGACGGTGCCCGCTCCGGGCGAGCCGGTGCCGGCGAAAACGACGCGCCCCGACACCACCGGCGGCTCGGGGGGAGGCGTCGGCCGGACGGGTTCTCCGACCACGATCGGGCCAGCGCCCGGGGACTTCGGGGCCACCGGCCGTCCCGCTCCCACCACCCAGTCGGAGAGGACAGCGCGGTCGACGACCGGCACACGTTTGAGCCCCAGCGTCCCCCATTCCCAACGTTGCTGCGAGGTCCAACGGCTCGGGGCAGCGAGGAGGTGTTCGTCGTCATCGAGGAGGAGATCCCAGAAAAAACGGCGCTGGAGCGTGCCATCGGCGAACCGTGGCGCCTCGAGTTGGAGCGGACCTACCACCCCTCCCAGAAACCACGTCGCCCCGCCCCCCTCGGAGACGCTCCGCGGACGCGATGTCGCGATCGTCACCACAGCCGAGGCGCGTCCGCCTCCCTGCCCTGGGCCGCGCGGAATGTCGATCGCGACCGCGCCGTCAGGACGGACAGCCCCGACGATCATCGCGCCGTCGAGGCGAACCTCGACCGCCGCGGGATCGGGGCGGCCGTCCCGCATCGGCAGGCAGGAGGGCGGGAGCGCCAGCACCAAGCGCCGCCCGGTCGTCGTCACGGCGTACCTGAAGCGATCCTCGCGTCGATCGGCAACGATCCTCGTCTCGAGCCAGGCCGCTTCAACGACGGTGTCGCCGCTGCCATTCCCCGGCTGCGAGGAGAACGTCAGCGGAACCGACTCCTGGATCCGCGTCGCCACCCACACGCGTTCCGCCGCGGGCAGGTTCGCGGCCACATCGCGCCGCCACACGTCGCCACGGACATCGACGATCGGGCTCTCGTCCGAGACGAGCGTGAACGATTGGCGGCCGATCCGCGCCCCACGGGGAAGAACGAGCGGGAGCGGGGAGATCTCGGCCTCCCCCTCGGGCCGCGGCGTCGGCATCGTCCACCGGAGAACGATTTCCCCTTCGCCGAGAAGTGGGACGGCAAGCAGGCTGCGCCATGCCGTGCCGTCGGTGCCGGGGGACGACGCATCACCGCCGGGGAGCGCGAACGGGGAGAGTCGCTGGGCGCCCTGCCGGATCTCGAACGTCCCCGCCGCGGCGATGGCGGCAGGCAAGACAACGTCGATCGACTCCAGCGGCAGATGGGCGACGTCCAACCGGAGCGTCTCCTCCACGACGGTCTCCTCCTCGCCGATCGTCGCCCGAGCATCGACGGCCACATCGACACGACGCGGCAGCGAGCGCCGCGACGCCTGAAACTCCCCCTCCGCACCGTCGAGCCGGTAGACGAGTTTCCCGCGGTCTCCATCGGCCCGCCTCGAGGCCGGCACCACCTGCCGGACCAGACCGCGAATCTTTTCGCCATCGGGGAGGACCTCGATATCGGCTTCAGCGGCCACCGTCATCGTCGCCGGCCCGACGAGGTCGGCCCGCGGTTGCGGCATCATCCAGGAGAGACGGTCGCCCGCGCGATCGACGGTGAGCGCGGCACGAAGGTCGACGACGGCATCACCGGCGAGCGGTTGGAGAAAGGGGATCACCACCTCGCCGTCGCGCGACGCGACGGCCGCCGTGTCGACGAGGGTTGCCGGGGAAACTTCATCGATCGTCCAGCCGGCCAAACCGATCGAGAGCCGCGTCACCGGCGCCCCGCGGACGGAGACCCGGAACTTGGCTTCCAGCACCACGCGCGTCTCGCCGATCGTGTAGCGGTACTCGGGCTCGACGACGACCCGACTGCTTCGCGGCCTGACCCGCATCGGCAGGCTCGCCGGTTGGGCGTCATGGGCGAAGGCGGCCACGAAACCGGGCTGCCGCGCAGCCGGGGCGGGGTCAACCCGTCGGTTGGCGCCGGGATCGTCCCAGTCGAGCTGCCACTCCCCCGCGACCACCAGCGCCGTCCGCCCCCGCTGCCGCCAGTCGGGGACACCCTCCACCGCGAAGCCGAGGGGATCGAAGGGAACGCGACCGGTGGGATCGACGGGACGCTCGCACTCGAGCTCCACCAGCGTCACGCCTTCCGGATTCCGCGCCATCTGCACCTCGATGACCCGCGTTCCGTCTCCCCCCTCGAAAGCCTCGCTGTCGACATGGATCAGCGACGCCGGCTCGCGGACGCGGACGAGCGTGCAGCGTGGCGGCAGCGTCAACCGCACCGCCCCCTGATCAGACGGCAGGCCGTCGATCCGCACCGTGGCGTCGATGACGGCGACGCGGCCATCGATCCGCACGAGGCTCTCCACCGTCACCTGTGGCAGGACACCGGCGCGGGCCGCCGCAGCCCCCCGGCCAGCGATGCGAAACCTGGTCTCTCCACCGACCCCGTCGCAGATGACCCGGCTCCCCTCCGCCCCATCAGGCTCCACGCGCGGGGGGAGGCCGACGGGCTGGACGGTCACGACCGGCTCCGATCTGGTGGTCAAGATCACGCACCGCGACGTCGTCGCTACCGGCAGATCGAGGACGAAGGTCTCGCGATCGGCGAGCGTTTCCAGCGCCACCATCCCGCTGAGGATCACCGTGTGCCGATCGTCACGACTCCCCGACACCCAGCCACGGTAGCCGCTGGCCATGGCATCGCGCTCTGGACGCGGCCCCTCGAGGATGAATCGCCCCGGCCCCTCGACCCGCGGGTCGGCCGTGAGGATCAGCCCCGTGAGGCGCAGCGGCACATCGACCCAACCATCCCGGGTCTGGCGAACCTCGAGCGTGAGCTCGACGCGGCAGTCGTCGGCGTCGTCCCCCACCCCTGGGCGGACCTCAGCGACCAGGCGTTCGATGACCAGGCCGGGCGGACGCGGGACCCCGGGCAGCCGCTCGCGCTGTCCGAGGAGTTCGAGAAAGTCGCGGTATTGGAATCCGGGCACCGGCACGAGCCGGCCACCGTCGTCCGGGAGATAGAAGATCTCGGGGGGCTGTTCGACGGGGCGCGGTTCTAGGCCGCCGTCGGGGCGGGCCGCCGCAGCATCGCCAGCCGCCTCGCCGCGCGGCAAACCTCCGGCGGGCACGCTGCCAGCGGGGCGCACACTCCCGGCAGGCTCGATGGGGGCCGCAGCGGCGTTCCCTGCCGGCGGCTCTCCCTGTGGCCGTGCCGCAGCGATCGTTCCCAGCCCGATGGCGAACGCCACAACGACGATCCCCATGCGGATCGCCTGGCCGATCCCCGGGCGGGTGTGGGGGGGCGCGGTGGTCGATCGCTTCCGCTTTGGCATCTCCACCCCAGGGATTGTCTGGACACAGCGTTGTCTGGATACAGCGTTGTCTGGATACAGCTCGGTCGGACGTCGTCCCGGCCTTCCCTTCGACACTAGCTTCCCGGGACCCCCGCCGCACACCAATCGGGTGGGAAGGAGCCCCATCTGCCGGGGCCATCCGACCGTCACGACACGCTCCACCGGCACGACCGGCGCCGCCGGCATGCCGATGCACCGCGACGCCGGGCCGTCAACCGAGCCACGGGGGAAGGATGCGTTGGAGCTCGTCGAGGAGCCGGCCGCTTGCAGCACTGATGAACGCGGGGGTGTCGAGGACGAGATCCGGCCCGGCGGCGAACGGCCCGACACACCCTCCGGCCTCCCGAACCAGGAGCAGCCCGGCGGCGACATCCCATGACTTGATGCTCCGCACCCAGAAGGCGTCGAAGCGTCCGCAGGCGACATAGGCGAGATTGATCGCCGAGGAGCCGCTCCGACGGATCGCCAGCGCGTGGGGAACGACGGCGAGGAAATCCTGAACGGCCGGGGAGTTGCCGTCGACCTGAGCCGGAAAACTCACCGCCACGACAGCCTCGGAGAGCGTGGCCGTCGGCGCGGCGACGATGCTCCGTCCGTTGAGCCACGCGCCACCTCCGGCCTGCGCGGTGAAGCATTCGTCGCGGACGGGATCATAGATCGCGCCGACGACGAGCTCGTCGCCGCGGGCGAGGGCCACCGAGGTGCAGTACGCCGGGATTCCCTTGACGTAATTCGTCGTGCCGTCGAGCGGATCGACGATCCAGCGATACTCGCCGGCTCCTCCGGCCGCGCCCCCCGGCGCCGACTCCTCCCCGACGAACCCGTGATCGGGGAACGCCCCGAGAACGATTCGCTGGACCTCGGCCTGCGCCGCGACGTCGGCCTCGGTGACGAAGTCGCGCGGGCCCTTCGAGGACACCGCAAACCGCCCCACCCAATCCTGGAGCACGCTCCCTCCGGCACGGGCGGCGGCTTCGCAGACGGCAAGCGGGTCGGGCATGGTTGCGGGCTCCGGGACTGACGGGGCACAGAGAGAGACAGCTTCCTGACCGTCAGGGCCCCTGCGACCACCAAACTACCAGACGGCGGCGGGGCACGTTCTCTCCAGCCTGCCAGAGGATCACCGCGGGGCCGGCTCTCGTCGCCGGAAGGAGTGGAGGGCTTTTCCCCGCGACAGCTACAATGAGCCGCCGCCGGCATCCGTTCCGGCTTTTGTGTCTGGCGAGGATTGCCCCATGTCGAGATCACGGTCCGCATCGTCCCAGGCCACTCAGGTGAAGGCCCTCCGCGGCCGCGTCGACAGCGTCTGGACGCTCGCCGGCGGCAGGGCCGAGGATCGGGATCGGGGCGTCGTCCTCGATCTCTCCGTCCCTGCGGCGGGGCTTGTCACTCCCGCGGGTGATCGGCTGCTCGGTTTTGATGTCGGTGCCGGGCGGCCGCCACTCGATACGTGGGTGCGTGGCGACGACGTCACGGCGGTCTGGGAGCCGGGGGACGATCGCGGCCTCCGCGCCACCGGCCTGTGGCGCTCCTGTCGCGCCGACGACGGCGTGGTCTCCTGGGAGCTGGTCGCCTCGGCCACCACACGTCTGCTTCATGCCGATGCCACGCTGGCGGTGACCTCCGAGGTCGCGGCCGTCGAACTCCTCTCGGCAGCGTGGCGTTCTGGGATACTCTCGTCCTTTCTCCCCGGAACCCCCACCGACCATGGTCTCGTGCTTCTCCGCCGTGGGGATGGCACCAGCATCCTCGTCATGCTCCATCCCAACGATGACCAGACCGTGACCGTCGCCGTCGAGCACGGGCGGGCCCGCGTTGGCTGCTGGCTGTTCCCCACCGGCATCGAGAAGGGGGTGCTGCTGCGGAGCCGGGTCATCGCCGCCCTTGGCCCGACCGCCGACGACACAGCCTGGGGGGCCAGGCTTGCCGCCCGGTTTGCCACCTCGCCGCCGGTGCTCTCGACCTGAGGGGCACCGGACGGGCCGCCGCGGGGGTTTTTTCCGCTGGAGCGTTCGGGGCCGACGCGTTACATTGCCCCCATCTTCCCCACTTTTCACGAGCCACGGATCGGCTCCGCCACGGCACGCTATCCGTCGGGACACGCCGTAGAAACTCGGAATGGTGACGTTCGACGCCTCCCGTGTGGGAGGTGTGGAACATGGGGAAGGATCAGGTCACTGGAGGACCTCGCCGTGGCAGACATCGTCTTCGCCTTCGATGCGGCGCTCGACCGCGCGATGCCGGTTCCGGCGAGCGCTCCGGCCGATGTTGTCGACGCCTTCGCCGCGGCCCCCTGGGAGGCCTTCGAGGTGGCGGTCACCACCGCCCGTCAGGCCCGCGCAGCGGCGCTGGTGCTGTTTGGCTCGACGCTCGATCCGCTCCGGGCGAGTCCCGCTCAGGCAGCCCGGCTCCGTGGCATGATCACGGCCCTCACCGCCGAGGGATGCCTGACGGTGTGGGTGGCCGACGATGCCACCGACTGCGCCAACATCGCCCGGGCGCTCGCCGAGCCGACCGGGCTGTCGTTCGTGACGCCAGCGGCGCCGCAACGGCTCGACATCCGCGGGCTGTCGGTGGAGATCTGTTCGGCGCGGGGCCCGGTGGTGGCCACGACGGGCGTCGGGCAACTCGTCCCGTCGTTCGCGTCGGCCCATTCCTCGCTCCTCCCGGCGCAGCGACGGATCGTCGTCGGTTGGGACGATGCGTGGAGCTCGATCCACGCCGAGGGGGCCGCTCCTCTCCACGGCCTCCATGCGCCGCTGGCCACCGGCGCCGGGCCGGCGTCGGGGACGTTCTTCGTGTGGGGATCGCGCCGCGTCCAGGCGGTGCCGGCGGGCGTTCATCCCCTCCCCGCCCTCCAGGCACGCCTCGCCAGCGAAGCCGCAGCCGGCGCCTGCGGCGCGGTGACGCTGACCACCCTCGGGCCGGTCACGCCAGGGCTCCCAGCGCCACTCCATCCGCTCACCGCTCCGTCGCTGGCCTCGGGCCCCATCGGTTCGCAGGCCGCGCTCAGCTTTCCCGCCGTGGCTGACCATCGTGCCGCGTGGCGGGAGGTGCCGACGCACCGGATCACCTGGCGGACGCTGGCACTGCAATCCCTCGCTGGCAACGACGAGGAACTCGCCACGACGATCTGGGGAGCGCTCGAAGCGATGACCCCCGATCCGACCGGCCCGCTCCATGTCGTCCGCGTCGCCATCGACTGCGGCGGGAGCCTTGCTCGACGGATCCATGTCTCGGAGATATCGGCTGAGACGATGAGCCGGCTCCGCGAGCTCTTCGACCCACGGTCGTTCCGCGTCTGGTGCCAGGAGCTCGAGGCCGACCGCAACGAACCGCTCGGAGCGTTGGTGCGGAATGCCTCGTCGAGCGCCTCCGGCACCACGGCCTCGTTTGCCTCGCTCCTCGCCGAGAAGGTGCTCGACGGGGAGAAGCATGCGGGGGCCTCGGGACCACGCGAAGCGGCTTGGGTGGCGCTGGAATTGATGGAATCGACCTGACCGATCGACCAGGGAGGTGGCCGGCGCCACGGGCCCCGGCCACCGGAGGAGCAGCCGTATGATCATCGAGCGGATCCACATCGACCGCTTCGGCGCCCTCGAGGGCGTCACCGTCGAAGGGCTCGGAGCAGGCGTGGAGGTGCTCCACGGCACGAACGAGACCGGCAAAACGTCGTTGCTCGAGTTCGTCCGCGGCGTGCTGTTCGGATTCGGCCATCTCTTCCGCCGCGGCATCCTCGATCCGCACCTCCCGTGCGGCGGCCGCCTCCAGGCGCGGGCCGGGCTCGATGCCCGCCGGATCCTCGTCGAGCGCCGGCACGAGGGTCCCCACCTCGAGCGGCTCTCGCGGCAGGATTACACCGCCGAGAAGGATCTTCCGGTGGCCGATCACCTCACCGTCTCATCCACCGATGGCGGCACGGCAACGACGCTCTTCCTCCAGGATTACATGGGGGATATCGACGAGCGCACGTTCACGGCCGTCATGGCCTTCGGCCTCGACGAGCTTCAGGAGCTCCACACCCTCGAGGCCGAGGGCTGCGGAAGCCGGCTCTACGAACTCGCCAGCGGCCTCGATCGGGGCCGCGTGACGCGGGTCCTCGACAGTCTCCGGGTCGCCATCGAGCGGCTCGATTCCTCCGATCCGGAGGTGTCGCCGATCGAGTCGCTCCGCCAGCGCAGAAGCGCCGCGCTCGGGCGACTGGCGAGCATGGGAGCCCCGGCCGTTGCCGCCGGCGCCTTGGGAAGCGAGCTTTCGCGGATCGACGCCGAGATCACCGCCTCCGAGGCCTCCCATCACCAGGCCAAACTCGCCGAGGAGACGATCCGCGCGGTCGTCCCGCTCGAGCCGCTCTTCCGCCAGTGGCGCCGCTCCACCGATCATCTCACCCAACTCGAAGCCACGCCGCTGATCCATCCCGATCTCGACGCCTGGCAGCTGGCCACGAAGCGGCGTGACGGCCTGGCCCGGTCGGCGGCAAAGCGGAAGCGGATCCGGGGAAAGATCGCCCGGGAGATCAAGTCGCACGCCGCTGACGAGACGATCTGGAAAAAGCGTGCCGCGGTCGCGGCCCTGATCGAGGAGCAGCCCAGGCTCGAACGCCTCGCGGCCGAGTCGGCCCGGGCCGCCGTCACGGCGCGACAGGCGGCCCGCCGGTTTGGCGAGCAGCTCGGGGCGGCCGGGCTCGTCCGGCTGCTCGTGGCAGAGGCAAAGCCCGGCACCTCCCCCGACACGCTCTCGGAGATGCTGCTCCCGACAGGATTCTCGCGATCCTTCGGCAGCCTGCGCGGGCGGGCCCGCGAAGTCGCCGCAGCGGGGCGCGGTCTCAAGGCTGCCAAGCAGGGTGTGGCCGATGCGCGGGCTGCGGTCGAGTCGACGCGTGGCTCCCTCAAGTCCCCCGCGACGCAGGCCGCCGGCCTGTCGATCGCCGCCGCGATCGAGGAAGCCGCCGGGCGCGCTGCGCTGCTCCGCAACCGGATCGCCTCCGGCGAGCAGGTCGTGGAGCTCGAGAAATCGCTCTCCGCCCTCGATCGCGACGTCGCCCTCCATCTCCGCGGGCAGCTGATCCCCTTCGAATGGCTCCTCGGGCTGGGCGCGATGTTCGTCACCGGGGCGGCGATGATCCTCTCGGGGCTCTTTCTGCCCGCCGCCGTCACCGGGTCGCTCGCCTGGGCCATGGCGGCGCTGGGGCTTGTGGGCACGGGGCTGGCGTCGGTGGTGACCTGGTCGCTCGACCGGGCCGCCAGCGATCGCCTCGAGTCGGCCCGCCAGCAGGTGACGATGGTGCGGAAGCAGCGCGACGACGCCGCGGCGCAGTGCGGACTTCTCGACAAGAAACTCGAAGCCCTCCGCGGATCGGTGGAACGCTGGCCGGGGGAACACTCCCCGACGATCGACCGCCGGCTCGTCGCGGCGCAGAGCGAAATCGAACGGCTCGAAGCCCTGGCCACGCGCGAGGGCTCGCTCCATCTCCTCGCCGATCGGCTCGAGGCTGCCGAGCAGGATCTTGCCCGGGCGCTCCAGCGTCGCGCGGCCGCCCGGGCCGGCTGGCGAAAGGCGCTCGAGTCGCGTGCCCTCCCCGCCACGCTCTCCCCCAACGACATCCGCCAGCTCTCCAGGCACCAGACCGCGCTGTTGGCCCTCGACGAGGAGCGTCAGCGCACCTCGGAAGAGGCCCGGCTCCGCCGTGAGGAGTTTGCGGCGATGGGGCATCAGGTCGAGGAGCTCCTCATCGAGTGCGACATGGCCCCCGAGGGGACGCCGCTCGACCAGCTCCAGCAACTCCGCGAGCGGCTCCATCGCGAGACGTCCTTCCACCGCCTTCGTGGCAAGATGGCCGCCCGTCTCGTCCGCGCTCGCCGCCGTCACCGCGAGGCGCTGGCGCGGGTGAAGCTCGCCGAGCGCAGGGTGCGCGAGATCATCGCCCGCTGGAACGTCGAGACGGAGAAGGAGTTTCTGGCGCTCGTCGATCGTCGCCCCCTTGTCGAGGAGGCGCGGCTGGAAGCCCAGGGCGCCGAACGGGCCTGGATCGACGCCCGCCGCAGGCTCGCCGACCTGCCCGAGCTCGAGCAGTGGATGACCGGGGCGAAGCAGGTGACGCTCGACCAGCGGATCGCCGAGGCCCACCTCGCCACCGTCGCCACGCGTGAAGCGCTCGACCGGGCGCGGGAGGCGCGGAAGGCCGCTGCCGGCCGTGTCGAGGCGGCGGCGAAGGATCACTCCACCGAAGGCCTGCAACTGGAGATCGCGACCCTCGAGCATGATCTCGAGCGGCAGCTCCACCGCCGCCGGACACTGGAGACGGCGCGGGACATGCTCGAATCGACGCGCGCCGCCTTCGCCCGCGATCATCAGCCGGCGGTGCTCCGCGAGGCCTCGCGCTGGCTGGTGCGGCTGACCGAGGGGCATTACACCCGGATCACGACCTCGATCCACGAAGCCCGGCTCGAGGTCCACGACACCCACGATCTCTCCTGGACTCCCGACCGCCTCAGCCGTGGCACGCGCGAGCAGGTGTTCCTCGCCCTCCGCCTGGCGCTCGTCCGCGATCTCGAGCGGCATGGAGTTCATCTCCCCATCGTCATCGACGACGCGCTGGTGAACTTCGACGACAGCCGGGCCCGGGCGGCGGCCGAAGTGCTGATGGAGTTTGTCGCTGATCAGCCCCGCGAGCGTCAGATGCTCGTGCTCACGTGCCATGCCCACGTGGCAAGCATCTTCCGCGACGTCGGCGCGTCGGTCCGTTCGCTCTCCGGGGCGAGCCTCCCGCCGCCGCCGGTCGCCGCGGCGCCGGTCAAGGCTGCGGAGCCGGAGACGGTCCGCGTCGAGGTCAGCCGGCCGCAGCCCGTTGTTCCCCCGCCACCGCCGGTCGCCCCCGCTCCGCGGACGCGGGTCGTCATCGAACATCTCGCCCCGGCAGCGGTTGTGTCACACCATCCAGCGGCAGCCGTGCCGGTGGCGTCGCCCCCTCCCCCGCTGCCGGCTCCCCCTCGAGCCGCCATGGCCATGCCGCGGCACTCGCAGGGCGGCCTCGGATATCCCTTTCACGGCAGCCACCGCGCGCCGTCCCACACGGTGATCCACTCCGGTCATCTCGCCGGGCTCGGCTACGTCGGGTATGTCACGGCCCCCTCCGCGACGGGCCCCGCCGCTGCCACGCTCCCTACCTCGGTCGGAACGACGCCGGTGCCGCGCGTCGGCCACGGGCGGACGAGCCATCCCCACATGGAGATGGTCGCCGGGATGATCCAGCAGTCTCACGCGAGCGAGGACTTCGACACGGCCGATGACCACGCGGTCGACGAGGCCGACAGCGGCCGACCGCGGCGGCAGACGAAGCCGGCGGCAGCCCCGAAGCCGGCTCCGCGGGGCAAGCGGTCGCGAGGTCGGGGCGCCTGATCGCTAGCGATCGCGGGCTCGTCACGGCATGAGGATCGACCAGACGCTTGCGAAGTCATCGGTCCACAGTTCGCACCCCGATCCCTTCCCGCAAGGATCGGAGGCTTCGGCAATCTCCTCCCGTTCGAGGGCGGAGCGATGGCGCGAAAGCAGCATCCAAGTCGAGCTGTAGATCCACCACTCATCCCCCCCGGAATCGTTCACCGAGACGACCTCGAGCTGGAAATGATCGGCGAGGCGCTCCACGACCGGGGCGAGATCGAGATACCGGTTGGAGATGTGGATAGCGAGGATCCCTTCCGGGGCCAAATGCCCGAGATAGATCTCGAAGGCCTCGCGGGTGAGGAGATGGACCGGGATCGCATCGCTCGAGAAGGCATCGAGGGCGAGGAGATCGAAGGCCTGCGGGGAGCCAGCCGTGAGCTCCCGCTCCATCGAGAGCCGCGCGTCCCCCATCACCACCTCCACCGTCGCCGGGCATTCGTCGAGATAGCTGAAGCGATCCCTGGCGAGGTCGCGGATGGCCGGGTTGATCTCGTAGATCCGGAGCGAATCCCCCTCCCGGGCGTACGTCGCGAGCGTCCCCACACCGAGCCCCACCAGGCCGATGGAATGTGGCTCGAGCCAGCCGTCCCCCGCGCCAAGGCTCGCCACGGCACGCCCCACCCCGCTGGTCGTGGCGTAGTAGGTCGTCGGGATCCGTGTCCGCGCCGGGTCGATGAGCTGGAGGCCGTGGGTCGTCGCCCCGTGGACGAGGAGCCGGTGTCGTTCGCGGGATTCCGTCTCGGTGGGCTCGATCACCTCGAGCGTGCCGTAGAAGTTGCGACTGCGGACGATCGCGCGATCGGCCGGATTTTGGACGAGCATCAGGAAGGCCGTGCCAGCGGCGCCGGCAAGGAGCATGAGGAATCCTCCCGCCGCCGGTCGCCACGGTGGCGATAGGGATCGTCGCCACGGATCGCACAGACAGGCCACGAAGAGAATCGCGAAGCCGGCCGCCCACGGCGCCGCGGTGGGGAGGAACCGGGCCGCCTCGGCCGCGACCGAGCCACCGTGGTTGCAGAGGCTACGAAACACGGGCACGGCCGCCACCCCGATGAGCGTCCCCAGGGCCGCAGCCAGCGGGATGGCCCGACTCCGGTGTCGGAACGACAGGGCCCCGAGCGCCACCAGCAGCATCCACAGCCCCATGGGGAGTTCGTAGTCGTCGTTGAACAAGCTCGGTGCCACCACCGCCACGGCCAACCCACCAAGCGCCCCGCCGGCGGCGATGGCAAGAAAATACCCGGTGAGATGACGCGGCGGGGGCCTGAGCCGGTAGAGCTCGCCGTGGCAGACCATGCAGGCCGCAAATAGCGTCCCCAGATGCCCGATCAACTGGAGCTTGAGCGGGGCGGAGTTACCCGCTTCGAGGAGTTGCCAGGTAACGACGACGCCGAGGGCGGAAAGCGCCGCGAACGCCCCCCGGGCATACCAGGCGGCATGATCGAAGGAGACGATGAACGTCACCAGGTAGATCCCCAGCGGCAACACCCACAACAACGGCATTGCCGCCACGTCCTGGCAGAGCCTCGTCGTCGTCGACACGAGCAACACCGACGCGATCGCCGGAAGCGCCACCCAGAGGATGCCGTCACCGGCTTCCTCACCTTCATTCACGCTGTCGTCGCCACGTTCTTTTCCACCGGCCAGACGCCCATCGGCCCTCCAGACGCGCACGGCGCAGGCCATGCAAGCCGTGGCGAAGCAGGCCAATCCAATCGACCAGGCTCCAGCCTGGGCCGCCCGCGTCAGCCGCGGCTCGACCACCGCCGGATAGGCAAGCAAGGCGAGGAGCGATCCGGCATTGGAGAGGGCATAGAGGCGGTAGGGCGAGAGGCCCGGGTGGACGAGGCTGAACCACCTCTGGAGGAGCGGGCCAGTGGCCGAGAGCACGATAAACGGCAGCCCGATCGTGGCCGTGAGAAGGAGGAGGATCGAGCGGACCGGATCGTCACCGGCGCTCGGGCGCCACTGGTCTCCCGGCGAGATCGGCAGAAAGCAGAGCGCCAGCACGAGACCGACGACATGGACCATCACCTGCCGGCGCGGTGGCAGCCACGTGGTGAGCCCGTGCGCGTAGGCATAGCCCGCCAGCAACACCCCCTGGAAGAACAGGAGGCAAGTTGTCCAGACACCAGGCCCGCCGCCGTACCAGGGGAGGATGTATTTGCCCACCAGCGGCTGACCGAGGAAGAGGAGAAAGGCCCCGGTGAAAATCGCCAGCGCGAACGGCAGCATGAACAGCCTTTGAAGGAAGAGAAACCCGCGCTGGCAGCCCTCCCCAAGGACGCCTACCTCACGGCCACGCCCTGTTGGATATCCCTGAGGTACCGCTGCCGCATGCTCGCCAGGAGAAGGCCGAGGTAGGCATTGGCCCCGAGCGAGAGGAAGAGCGTCAGAAGGCTGCCGATGAGGAGCGGCCAAGGGCGAGCGGTGACCGCCGCGGCACTCTCCCCTCCGGAGGCAATCCCACCGAGCCGCGACGAGGCGAGGGGAAGCGACGTGGCCTGCGCGGTCCGCGGACGCTTTTCCGCCTCGGAGACGAGGCGGTCGACGCCGGCCGGCCAGGTGTCGGAGACGAAGATCTTCACCCTGCGAACATCGCGGGCATCGGCCGGGACATCGCTGGTCAGCGGGCCGGCGACGTTGCCGTTGCGGATCAGATCCGGTTCGACGCGGACGAGGTAATCCCCGCCCCCCCCTGGGTCGGGCACGTAGGCGGCTTCGATCCCCATGGCGAGCAGGCCGGCGAGGAGGACAAGGGTTTCCAGCAGCATGCGAATACGTCTCCGGTGAACAGGCTCTGCGTC
>CAMARC010000024.1 GCA_945860405.1 Candidatus Kuenenia stuttgartensis
TTGTGGCCGTCGCCGAAGCCGGTGATCGTCAAGCCGCCAGCGTGATCGCTGCTCGGTCCCCATGCCGAGTTGCCCAACGTGCCGCGGGAGCCGAGGTTGAGGCAGATCCGCCCCTGGGCGGTCTGCGTCGGACCGTAGCCGAGGGCCGACTGCACGCCAGTGGTCACCCAGACGCCGTTGATGTTTTCCGGGACGGCACCGCTGTCGTCAGAAACCGCACAGACCCACGTCTGCATGCCGTCGATCCACGCCGAGTTGCCGGCCTCCTTCGACTCGATGAGGATGATCGTCTTCGACGTGCCGTCCCGCAACGCCGCGAGCCCCTGGCCGAACTGCGGGCAGGGGTCGGTGTCGGGGTTGGAAAACCGGGCCGGCTTCAGCGGCATGGCGCCATTGTCGGTCATCGCCGAGGTGAAGCTTCCCGCCTTGCTGTAGCTGAGGACGCCAGCCATGGCCTTGTAGTTCGTGATCCCGATCTGGTTGTAGGGGGGCGAACCGGCCAAGAGCGACTTGAAGTTGCTGCCGGCAGCCGTCTGCACGACTCCCTGTCCACCGAACGACGGGCATTGCAGTCCGGAGAGGATCGTCTGCGAAGCATGCTGCGTGCCATTGCCGAGCGTGGTGGCCGCGAACGGCACAGCCCCACGGCCGAAGCGATTGGTGTTTGAGGAGATCGTGTTGTAGAGGTTTGTCTCTTCCATGAAGGGGAGGATGTGGCAGACGAAGCTGAACGCCGCCGGCGAGGTGGGGCTGGCGGCGGTGTTGAAGGTCGTCCCGGTGTAGGGATAACGATCGCACGCCGCCGGCAGCGCCTTGCGGGCGTCGTGGAAGTTTTGCATCGCAAGGCAGAGCTGCTTCATCTTGTTGCCGCAGGAACTGCGGTTGGCGGCCTCACGCGCCGACTGGACAGCTGGCAAAAGAAGACCGACGAGCGTGCCAATGATGGCAATCACGACGAGCAGTTCGACGAGCGTGAAGCCGCGTCGGTTGGAGCTTGGGATCCGGACACACATGCAACACCTCCGCCCAAAAGGGCAGCCAAGAAAAAATGAAGAATGACGCCTCGAAGAAAAAAAGCGGGGGCGCGCAGAAACCTGACGACGGCCAAGCAGAAGCTTGGACCAAACCGAAGCCCCATCAACCCCAAAGTGACCTCTCTCCATACGCGAAAAACGCACCCAGAGTTCAGTCACTAGCCCCAGAAGCCAGAATTATGAGCATTTTATGAGCCCGCTTGAATGGTGTCAACTTAGCAATTGCCATGGCAGCCATCGCATCCGATCCCATCGAGGCCAGGAAGTTCGCACGGAGCGTCGTCGATCGCCTGCGCGCCGCGGGTCATGAAGCGCTGTGGGCCGGGGGGTGTGTTCGTGATGAGCTCCTCGGCCGGACTCCCGCCGACTACGACGTGGCCACCTCGGCGCGGCCCGATGTCGTTCGCGAGGTGTTTGGCCGCGGGCGGACGCTGGCGGTCGGCGCGGCATTCGGGGTGATCACCGTCATCGGACCACGTGGGAGTGGGCAAGTTGAGGTGACCACGTTCCGGACCGATGCGGCGTACACCGACGGCCGACACCCGGCTGGCGTCGCGTTCTCGACGGCTGCCGAGGATGCCAAGCGTCGCGACTTCACGATCAACGGTCTCTTCATGGACCCCCAGACGGGTGAAGTGCATGACCATGTCGGGGGCCGTGCCGATCTCGAGGCTGGCATTGTCCGGGCCATCGGCGTGCCGGCTCTCCGCTTCGGCGAAGATCACCTCCGGATGCTCCGGGCCGTCCGGTTTTCCGCCGGCTTCGGCTTCGTGCTCGAGGGGGAGACGCGGGCTGCGATCGAGCGGCTCGCGCCCCGTGCGGCCACGGTGAGCCCTGAGCGGATCGCCGCCGAACTGCGGGCGATGCTCTCCCGTCGGGGGCGCGGCCGGGCCCTCGAACTCCTTGCCGAGACCAGGCTCGCCCCGGTTGTCCTCCCCGAACTCACGCCCGCGGAGGGGAACGCCGATGCCGAGGGGGCTTGGCTGCAGGCCGCACGCATCGTCGAAGCGCTCGACGAACCTTCCCTCGAAGCCGGGCTAGCAGTCCTCGCCGAGGGGCAGCCGGCCGCCCTCCCCCGGGTCGTGGCCCGGTTGCGGCTTTCCAACCGGGAGGGTGCGAGTGCCTGCTGGCTGCGGGCTGCGCTCGACGACCTGGTGCCAAGCAACGCCGGCGACTCTCCGATGGATCGGCCCTGGTCGATCCTCCAGCCCTGGCTCGCCAACCGTGACAGCCCGCTGTTGGCCGACATCCTCCGAGCCCGGGCTGCCGTGGCCTGCGAAGGAGCCGATTTCGCTGCCTGGTTCACCGCCTGTCTCGAACGCCCCCGGGCCGAACTCGATCCCCCGCCGTTGCTTGGCGGCCACGATCTGATCCGTGCCGGCTGTGCGCCGGGCCCCGCCCTCGGAGCGACGCTCGCCCGCATCCGTGCGTTGCAACTCGACGGCGTCCTCGCCTCCGCCGCCGAGGCGCTGGCCTGGCTGGCGGATCGGCCGTCTCCGGGCTGACCTCAGGCCGGCGGCGCAGTCGGCTCCGGAAGATCCTCGATCCGGGCGAGGTGAAAGACGTCGAGAAACTTCCTCGTCGTCCGGTAGCTCGGGTTGCCGTCGTCGCCGGGGGCCAGTTCGAGGAGCCCGCGACGGACGAGGAGCCGCAGCACGCTCGGGGAGGCATCACATCCGAGCTCCACGAATCGGTCGCGCGCCACCGGCTGGTTCCAGGCGACGACGGCGAGAACGTCGAGGGCATCGGCATCGAGCCGGACAAGCCGGGCCCGGCTCTCGATGACACGGCCGAGCGAGGCATACTCCTCGCGGAGTCGCATCACCCAACCATCGGCGAGCGACACGACCTCGTAAGGGCATTTGTTGGCACGGTACGTGCGGGCAAGCTCGGCAGCGAGGTCGTCGATCTCCTGGGGGCGCACCCCCCGCATCAGCGCCGCGACCTGCTTTGCCCCCAGCGGTGTGCCCCCTGGAAGCCCGACGAACAGGAGGGCTTCGAGGATTGTGCCTGGGCTGACCCGGCAGGCGGCATCGTGCTCCCCCGACCCGAAATCTTCTTCGTCGAGGTTCGGCGAAGGATCGACCTCGACGCCCGCGTCGCCGTCGGTTGGCGTTCCGCTGCCGTAGGGATCGGCCACCCCCATCATCGAGGCAAAGGCCCGCGCCAGGCGATCGATCGATAATCCACCGTCAGCCGGCGCCGCCGTGATCCCCCCGGCCGCGGACTGCGGCTGGCTAGCTGGCTTGGGGACAGGCGAAGCCTGCGGGGGAACGACCCCATCCCGTCCTGAACGCTGCGACTTCGACGTTGCCATGCGTGGCCCCTCTTCCCCGGCCGGTCGACGCGGGGAGGAATCCTTTCCTGAGCGTGGATTCAATCATGGCTGATCGGTGGGAAACAAGAGCGGCTCGGCCGCTTTGCCGGTCCGCTTGCCCGTCTTTTTTGCCGAGCGCTGGTCGTCAACTCGGCGGCCGTCCCGCGTGGCTGGCACGCTCTTGAGTGGTTCCGGGGCCCCGTCGAGGGGATCCCCCGGACGTGCCGTGGACAGGCGCTCCCGGATCCGGGCGGCATACTGCGGCGAGAGCTCGCAGCCGAGATATTGCCTCCCCAGCTTCGAGGCCACGGCCAGCGTCGTGCCGCTCCCCGAGAACGGATCGATGACGAGATCGTCGGGATTGCTCGAGGCCCGGATGATCCGGCCGAGGAGTTGCTCCGGCATCTGGCAGCCGTGCCAGCCGGAACGCTCTTTGAACGTGCCGCAGACTCGTGGGAAGTACCAGGTATCCGCGTCGCTGCCGAATCCCTCGGGGAGGTCTTGGGGACGGAGGATCCAGGTGTCGTCCGGGAGTCGCCCCTTGGGATCGGCACGACGGTCGCCGTAGACGAGCTCGCGGGCGGAAGGGACGCGGATCGCGTCGGTGTTAAAGGTGAAGCTGGAGGGATCGCGGACGAACTGGAAGATATGGGCGTGTGACCGGCTGAACTTCTGCCGGCAGTTGACGCCGAACGTGTAATACCACACCACCCAGCTCCGGCAGGTGAGCCCGAGCTCCCGCGTCGCCAAAACCTTGAGCTCGGCGGCGTATTCGTCGCCGATCGCCAGCCAGAAGGTGCCGTCGGGGCGGAGGACGCGGACGATCTCCCCCATCCATCGCTTCGACCAGGCGAGGTAATCGTCGGCGGAGCGGCGGTCGTCGTAGGTGTCGTAGGCGTAGCCGATGTTGAACGGTGGATCGGCGAAGGCGAGGTGAGCGCAGCCGTCGGGAAGACCGGCCAACGACTCGAGGCAGTCGCCTTCGAGAAGGGTGTTCGAGGGGATGACAACCGGCAGCGCTGCGGGGCGGCCGGCTTCAGCCGACGGGGCCGCGGCGGCGGATGCCATTCCGGCCCCGGTTGGAGAAGACTTGGCAGAGGCACGGCGGGGCATCGGCAGGACTCCTTCCCATCACACTCCTCGGACGGCGTTCGCGGTCGGCCGCCGCCCCGGGGGACTCCCAATCGACCTGCTCGCAGTTGGGACCGCAAGTCCCCGTCCCGCTCAGCGACGTTCCGCGGGGGCGTCGAAGGGGAGTAGCCGAGGATCGAGGCAGGCCGAGACCGCCTCGTCGCAGGCTTTTCCTGCCGCCGGAGCGCCGGTGTTGGTGGCCCCGAGAAGACAAAAGTCGCGGCCCGGGGCCACCCAGGCGACGCAGGTCCAGGTGGTGTTGGAGCCGGAGTGGGAGAGCACCCGCCCGCTCCCCCAGGCCCGATCGTGGAGGCCCCATCCGCCGGCATAGTTTTCGCCGGAACGCGGCTCGAGGAGTCGGGCCCAGTCGCGTGGGGAGACGCCGAGCCGGCTCCGATCGGCGTTGTCCACTTCCCCGGTGAAGGCGCGGGCGAACCGCGACCAATCAGCGATCGTGAGATGAACGCGGCCGGCGGGGCCGAGCGGCGGGGGATTGTCGATCCGCACCGGCTCCGTGATGCCGTCACGGACGACATGCCCCCAGGCTCCCGTTGCGCCCTCCGGGGGCAGGGGGCCGAAGGCGGCCGTTGTCAGCCCGAGCGGCTGGAAGACTTCGTCGGTAACGAGTGTTTCCCAAGGCTTGCCCTCGATCGATTCAACGATGTGGCCGAGGAGGGCGTAGCCGACATTCGAATAAAGAAAGCCTGGCGCGGGGCGTTCTCGGGAGAGCAGCCATTCGAGGAGCGCCCGTCGCGCCGCGACCGGATCGCCGGGATGGGCTCGATGGAGCGCCCACCAATCGGGGTTGGCGGGGACGCCACTCGTGTGCCGCAGCAGTTCGTCGACGGTCACCGTGCCCCACGCCGATGCGGCGAGCGTCTCACCATCGCCCGTGCCGACGGAAGGGAACAGTTCGGCAAGCGTGGTGTCGAAGGTGAGCGTCTCCCGGGAACACCGTCGGGCGACCATCACCGCCGTCATCGCCTTGGTGCACGATCCGATGTGAACAAGATCGTCGAGGTGGGCAGGATCGACGTCGCCATGTTTCCGGACGCCGCTCACCGCAACCACCCGACGGCCGTCGGCGTGGAAGCGCCCCGCCCAGAGCGCCGGGACGTCATGCCTGGCACGGACTTCGTCGAGCGTCGCGCGGAGGGCACGATCTCCTTCGGCCCGGGCAACGGCGGGGCTGAGGAAGACCAGCAGGGCGAGCGCGGCACGCCCGGTCACCAGCACCAAGCCCGCCCTGGGGCGAGCCGATGGAGTCATGACGGCGGCCATCACTTCTTGAAGTCGCCGGCGCGAATGATGATCAGCTTGTCGGGATCGATGTGGCGGCGGAAGGCATCCTGCACCTGCTGCGGTGTCAGCGCCTCCACCCGCTTTTCGTCCTCCGCCACACGGGCAAAAGTTCGGCCGAGATCGAGGTTCGCAGCGAGCTGACCGGCGATGGAGCCGTCGGACGAGCGGCCCGTCTTGCGGGCCTCGAGCCAGGCCGTCTTGGCGTCGGACAATTCCTGTTCGCTGGGGCCCGACTGGAGGAACCGCTTCAGCTCCTCCAGCGCCGCAATCTCGACCGCGTCGATGTTGGCGGGATTGGTGATCGCGTTGATCGTGAACCGGGCATCATCGCCGCGCGAGGGGACCGAGACCGATGATGTCACCCCATAGGAGAGCCCCTCCTTCTGCCGGATCCGGTCGCCGAGGCGGCTGGAGAGAGCGCCGCCACCGAGGATGAAATTCCCGATCTCGAGGGCCACCTCGTCGGGCGAATCGTCGTCGAGGGGGAAGGCGAGCCCGGCGGTGAACACGGCATTGGCCTTGTCGGGCGTGAGGATGTCGTCCTTGGCTCCCGTCGCGTCCGCCTTCACCGTTCGCTCGATCCGTTCGTAGGGCGTCGTGCTCTTCCAGCCGGCGAGCGCCGCACGGACCTCCGCGACGGCCGCATCGGGGTCGAAGTCGCCGACGATCACCACCTCGCCGGAGGCGGCGGCGAGCTGGTCACGCCACAGTGTCTTCACGTCATCGAGCGAGACGGCCTTGAGGTCGGCGATGTTCTCATCAACGGTGCGGGCATACCGCACGTCACCTTTGGGGTAGTCGGAGAGCGCTCGGCCGAGCGCGACGCCGGCGAGCATCTGCGGCTCGGTCTGCATCTGTGCCAGCCCGGCGAGCGACTGGGCGCGCATCTGCTCGAGCTCGTCGGCCGGGAAGGAGGGATCGCGGAGAACCTCGCCGAGGAGCCGGATCGCCTCCGGCAGCGTGGCCCTTTTCGCCTCCATGCCGAAGGAGAGCGCGCCGGCACCGCCGCTGCTGCCGCCACGTCCGCCGCGGCGACCGCCACCGCCAATTCGGACGCCGAGTTCGTCGAACTTCTGCCTGAGTTGCTGACGATCGTACCTGCTCGTTCCCGCCATGAGCATCGACGGGAGAAGGCCGCTGGCCGTGGCGAGCCCGGCCAGTGACTGCTCGTTGCCGTAGTGGAGGGTGAGGGAGAAGGTGACCGTTTCGCCCCGGTTTTTCTTCGGGAGCAGCGCCACTTTCACGCCGTCGAGGTCGATGACGCGCGTCCGAGCTTCAATGTTTTCCGGGCTGGGGTCAAACTCTTCCCCCGCCTCGACCGCACTGCCGCCCTTGTAATCCTTGACGAGATCGGCGATCGACTCGACCGCCGGCACGGCGAGCCGCTGGGGGGCGTCGGCCGGGATGAAGATCCCCACGGTGCGGTTGTGGGGATGGAAGTAGGTCTTCGCCACCCGGTTGACGTCATCGATGGTCGTGGCGGTGATCCGGTCGCGCTGGAGGAACCACAGCCTCCAATCCCCCAGGGCCGCGGCCGACGACAGTGCCTGGGCCATCGAGGCGGCATTGGCGATCGTATTGTCGTAGCCGCGCTTTGCCCGGACCTTCGCCCGGTCGAGTTCCTCGGCCGTGAACGGCGTCTCTCCCGCCTTGTCGGCGATTCCGAGGAGCACGGTTTCCGTCTCCTCGAGCTTCCCCTCGGTCGGTTGGGCGATGAAGGAGAACAGCCCCGGATCATGAGCATCATCGGCGAAGGCCGTGGCGCTCGTGGCGATGCCAGGCTCGACGAGGTTCTTCTCGAGACGCCCGATCTTGTCTTCCGAGAGGATGCTTGCGAGCATCGAGAGGGGGGCCCAGTCGGCGTGGGCCGACGCCGGCATGTGGTAGGCCGCCATCACCGCACCGACCTTGCCAACGCGGCGGAGGATCACCGTCCGCTCGCCGTCCTGGGCCGGTTCCTCGGTGTAGGTGGCATTCAGCCGCCGTGTCGGCTTCGGGATCGAGCCGAGGTATTTCGTCGCCAGTTCGAGGGCCTTGGCCGGCTCGAATTTCCCCGTCACGATCAGCACGACGTTGTCGGGTTGGTAGAAGCGCTCGTAAAAGTCGCGGAGGTTCTCGATCGGCACCCGTTCAATGTCGGAACGATTGCCGATCGTCGACTTGCCGTAGTTGTGCCATTCGTAGGCTACCGCCTGGACGCGCTGCGAGAGAACACGCTCCGGGCTGTTCTCGCCGCGCTCGAACTCGTTGCGGACAACGGTGAACTCGGAGAGAAGGTCCTCCCGCTTGATGAAGCTGTTGACGAGTCGGTCGCATTCGAGATGGATGGCGAAGTCGAGGTTTTCGTCGCTGGCGGGGAGGGTCTCGAAGTAGTTCGTGCGGTCGATGTTCGTCGTGCCGTTGAAGCTGGCCCCATGGTCGCGCAGCGCCTTTGGCACCTCCGGGAACGTCGGCGTTCCCTTGAAGACGAGATGCTCGAGGAGATGGGCCATGCCCGCCTCGCCGTAGCCCTCGTGACGCGAGCCGACAAGCACTGTCATGTTGACCGTGATCGTCGGTCGCGACGGATCGGGGAAGAGGACGAGCCGGGCACCGTTGTCGAAGGTGTACTCCGTCACCCCTTCAACGGTGGCGACCGGTTTCGGCGGCGCGGCAGGGAGTGGGGAGGCGAGCATGGCAAGCGGGGCGACCATGACAATGAGGAGGGCACCGGGGCAAAGGCGGAGCATGGCAAAGGTTCCTTCCCTGCGGGGTGGGACGGCGACCTGCGGAGAATAGCACTGTTGCCCGCAGAGGAGAACCGGTGCGGCCGATGCCAGGGACTGTGATCAGGGAGACGCTGCCGCCGGCTTGGCCGCGAGGAGCCGCTTCAGCCGCTCAGCCCAGGGACGCTCCATGGCCAGCGATGCCACCCGTTGGTCGGGATCGGCCAGCAGTGGATCGGCAGCGAGGGCGCGGGAGAGATGGCTTTGGGCTTCGGCCATCCGCCCTTGATCGGCGACAATCACGGCCAGGGTCGCCCAGGCGCCTCCGTCCTCGCCGCCGGAGAGTTTCACCGCTTCGCGGGCGATTCGCTCCGCCTCCTTTGGCCTCCCTGTGTCAAACAGCGCCTCACCGAGCCCCCACGCGGCCGTAAACGATTTCGGCGCCTTGCGGAGCGCGTCTTGCCAGAGCGCGACTGGATCGTGCCAGACGGCCTCGCGCCGGATGCACGCCACGGCAAGGAACGCGACGGTGGCCATGGCGGCCACCATCGCCCTACGGCGAGCCGCCGACCTTTCCGGCCACCACGGCCTGTCGAGGAGGCTCGCAACGATGGTCGCCACCCCCACCAGAGGCAAATAAAGATAGCGGTCGGCAGCCGGTTGGAAGATCGGCCAGAGATTGGCCACCGGGAGGATCGAGAGAACGATCAGCGCGGCAGCGAACCCGATCCGCCGGTCGTGTCGGGCCCCCCAGGCGAGCGCTGCGGTCAGCAGCGCGAGGATGAGGATCGAGCGGGGGAGGGGGAGGTGATCGAGCGACGAGAGTTGGTAGTCGGCGCTTTGGTTGAAGGGCCAGAGGATGAGCTGGGCGTCGAGGGCGAGGATCCGCGGTTGAATCGCCAACGCCGCCTGAAGCGATCCGCCGAGGGGGACAGGCTTGCCGAAGATCCTCGATTCCGCCGGCTCGAGAAGGAATCGGGCGGCGAGAAACGCCACCACGACAAGCGCCGTGCCGCCGATCGCCGGCGCCCAGAATCGCCGCGGCTCGTTCCGGCCAAAGAGCCCCCAGGCGACCAGCAGCAGCGGCGGCAGTACCACCCCCGATTCCTTGCTCGCGACGGCCAGCAGGGCGCAGCCTACGCATGCTGCAACGCGCCAAGCAGTGCCGGTCGCTGATTCCGCCGTCACGTCGCGGGAGTTAGCCGGGGCGCGGCTCGGCGCGAGGGCAAGGGCGATGACGAGCGCGGCGAGGGTGAAGGTGGCGACGAGGAGATCCTCCCGGTAGCTCGGCTCGCAGACCGTCTCGGTGACGACCGGATGGACGGCAAAGACGAACGCTCCGATGACCGCCGGCGTGAGTAGCCCAGCGTCGGGGCCCGAGGCCCCGGTCCGACCGACGAGGAGCCGATCGAGGAGGAGCCAGACGAGCACCACGTTGAGGACGTGGAGGAGGACGCTGGTGAGGTGATAGCCGAAGGGATTTTTTCCCCAGATCGCGGCGTCGAGCATCAGCGACGCGAGCATCGCCGGCCGGTTGAAGTCGAGGACGTCCATGCCGAGGACGCGGCCGCTGAGCACGGCCGGCCAGTTGGCAGCGTCGTGGAGAAAGGGATCGGTGAGAACCTGGAGCCGCGAGTCGTAGACGAAATCGCCGGTCAGAGCCGGCATGAATACGAGGAAGGTCGCGGCGGCGAGGAGGCCGATCGTCGCCCAACGCCCCCCCGGGGATGCGGCCATGCTCACCCCCCTACGGCCAGCCGCAGTGCCACCGTACAGGCCGTCTCGTAGGCCTCGAGATCGAGTTGCTCCTTCGTCGTGTGAATCTCCATCTGGCCGCAGCCGAGCGTCACGGTGGGCACGCCGTTGACCGCCATCCAGTTGGCGTCGAGGCCGCCGTTGGAGACTTCCGTCCGCGGCTTCAGTCCGACGGCTCGGACCGCTTCGATCGCCGCCACCACGCACGGCTCTTCATCGCCGAGGCGGAAGGCCTCGTAGTCGAGATGGCCGTCGCAGACGACCTTCCCGCACTTGCCCGCGGCGTTCTTCACCCGCTTCGCGGCATCCTTGAAGGCCGTCTCGATCGCCTTGACGATCTTCTTTCGGAACGCGGAATCGTGGCTGCGGGCCTCGACGCGGAGATGGGCCGACTCGGCGACGACATTCGTCGCGGCCCCAGAATGGATGACGCCGACGTTGCTCGTCCCCCGCTTCCCCTCCTTCTCGATCAGGCCATGCCAGCCATGCTCGACGAGGTCAGCGACGGCCAAGCTCGCGATCGCGATCGCCGAGATCCCCTTCTCCGGGGCGACGCCGGCGTGGCTCGGCATTCCCTCGATCGCGACATCCATCCGGTAGCCGCCGGTGGCGCCGACGGTGATCTTCTCGACGGCGCCGCCGTCAAAATTGAAGGCCAGCCCGGGCTTGCCGAGGTCGGCGGCGGAGACGTACCGGGCCCCGTAGAGGCCCACTTCCTCTTGGATCCCGAACAGGAACGTCAGCGGCGGACAGGGCAGCCCGCGCCGCAACACCTCGAGCGCCGTCGTCAGCACGACGCCGACTCCGCCACGGTCGTCGGCGCCGAGGCCCGTGGTCGGGTCGGCGCTCCTCACGTACCTCCCGGCGACCACCGGCTTGGCCCCGACGCACACCGGCACCGTGTCCATGTGGGCCATGAACAGGCGGCGCGGCCCGGGCACCGTGCCGGGGAGCTTGACGATGAGATTGCCGACGTTGCCCTTGATGGGCGTCTTCGTGTGGGCGTTGTCGAAGTGGATCGCGGAAGCGGGGCAGCCGGCGGCCTTGAGATGATGGACGATCCGCTCGGCAATCGCCTTCTCGTCACCGGAGACTCCGGGAATCGCGAGGAGATCGAGAACGAGCTTCCGGGCCGCAGCCAGATCGGGCGTCGGCACGGCGCTCACGGCAGGCTGTCGTAGACTAGTGGCGGTGCTTTTGGATTTGACCGGACGGGAGGGCTTGGAGGTTGCCATGAGAGTGTTCCTCGCGGGGATCATGCAGGGCTCGCACGTGGCGGCGCTGGTGCATGACCAGCACTACCGTGGTGCGCTGCGCGACGTCGTGCAGCGACACTGGCCAGAGGCGGAAGTCTACGACCCACATGCCGGCCATGCCAATTCGGTCGGCTACTCGCTCGACCGCGCCCGGGAGGTGTTCGACGGGCATGTGGCGATGTGCCGCGAGTTCGATCTCGTGATCGCGTTCGTGCCCGAGGCGTCGATGGGGACCGCGATCGAGATCTGGGAGGCCTGTCGCCACGGCCGGGCGGTGATCACGATCACGCCGCTGGTCCACAACTGGGTTGTTCAGCTGACGAGCCTGGCGGTCTACCGCGACCGGGAGGCGTTCGAAGCGGCCCTCACGGGAGGGGAGATCGACCGCCTCCTCCTCCGCCACGCCGCCGGGCGGCAAGCCTGACCGCCTCGGCGAGGACAGGGCCACAGCGCTCGTCGACCTCGGCCACCGGCCCGATGTTCGTGGCCGCCGCGTCGAGCCATTCGGCCGTCAGCAGAGCCTCGGTCGTCGGGTCAGCCGCCATGACCACCTCGGCTGACGCAAGCGCCGCCGATACCAGTGAGTGGACGCGCTGGTCGTGCCGTGCCGCGGTGAGATCGTGCGGGCCGACATGGACGACCACCGGCACGCCGGTCTCGACAGCCAGATCGGCAAAGATTCCCGCATGGAGGACGAGGATCACGGCCGGATCGAAGCCATCGACCGCCTCCGCGATCGCCTGCCTGGCCGTCTCGCGAACGAGGCCGAGGAGCGGGGCCGGGATCGTGGGGCTCGTGTCGAGGAAGGATTGAGGGCTGCCATCGCGAACGGCCCGGGCAAACTTTCGGTTGGCCGCGGCGATGTCGCGGAGATGAATGCCGTGCAGGCCGGGCGTGGGGGCCTCGAGCGTCGAGACCGAGGCCGGCCCGCAGGCCAGCACCTCGATCCGCTCGGGAAGGAGCCAGTCGCGGCAGCGGAAGACCCGGCTGTGGGGCGGGTCGCAACAGCCGTGATCGACAAGGAGCAGCCGCATACCGGTCGTCGCCTCTGAAAATCGGCTCACCACCAACCGGCCTGTCGGCCGACCGCCAGCCCGAGGGCCATCCAGGCCGCTGCGCCCCAATCATCCGCCATGATCCCCAGCCCGCCATGCCCCTCGTCGAGTTGCCGGCAGGGAAAGGGCTTCCAGATATCGAAGAGCCGGTGGAGCAGGAACGCCGCCAGAAAGACCAGCGGAGTCCGCTCGCCGGCCGGCACCAGCAGCAGCCCGAGGGGAACACTCGCCATCTCGTCCCAGACGATTGAGCCGGGGTCGCTGCCGCGGCCCATCTGCCGAGCGGCGAGGTCACAGATCGGGATCCCGATGATGCACAACAGGATCACCGCGGTGGCCTCGACCCCGAGCGGGCACCCGAGCGCCGCGGCCGCCGCCGAGAGCCCGATGCCGAGGGCAGCCCCGAACGTGCCCGGGGCCCGGGGGATCCGCCCCACCCACCCGCAGGTGGCGAGGACTACCGCCGGCTCCGACCAGGGCACCCGCGCGGTGGCGCTGGCTGCTTTGACGGCTCCGGAGCGCCGGTCTGGGAAGGGGGATGTCATGGGGGCAGTGCCATGGAACAGGGGAGCGGACTGGCGGCCCCCAACGGGCCTTCAGCGGCAATCGCGGTTGCGAAGCCGGTCCGCAACAACCACAGCCCGGCGTCCACAGTCTACGGTTCGATTCGGGGCCCGTCCTCCGTATCGAAAGGGATCGGGGGCGGTAGAATGCTTCGCCTCACCCCCACCCGCGTTTCCGCACAGGCGACCATGGAAAGCACGCCGGCTCCCGCCGATCCTGCCGGCATCGGCAGACTCGAACTCATCGAATATCCCCATCCGGCGCTCCTGCGCCGTGCCAGCCCGCTCGTCCGGATCGACGACGAGCTGTGCAACGCCATCGATCAGATGTTCGAGATCATGTACGACGCCGTCGGAGTGGGGCTGGCGGCCAATCAGGTCGGCCTCCCCTACCGGCTGTTCATCGTGAATCTCGAGGCCAATCCCAACTCGGGGGAGGAGCTCGTGTTCATCAATCCGACCCTCTCCCGGCCGCGCGGGACGGCACTCCAGGAAGAGGGATGCCTGAGCCTGCCGGGGCTGCGGATGGATGTTCGCCGCCCTGAGAAGGTGGTCCTCGACGCCTGGACCCTTGAGGGGGAGCAGGTGCGCCTCGACCTCGACGGCTTTCTCGCCCGCGTCGTGCAGCATGAGTTTGACCACCTCGAGGGCCGCCTGTTCACCGACCGCCTCCCGGATGCCGCGGCGCTCGAAGCCCGTCGGGTGCTCGACACGATGCACGAGGTGTATGTCGGCAAGCAATCGCGTGGGGAGCTTCCTCCCGACGCCCACTACCATGCCGAGCTCGCCCGGCTCGAGGCCGCCCGCTGTGCGCCTGCTGGTCCGGCCCGGGGGAGTGCCTGATGGATCCGGCACACGAGCCGGGGAAGGTGGCCGGGCTGCGGATCGTTGTCATGGGCACCGGGCCGTTTGCTGTGCCGATGTTCCGGGCGCTCCTCGCTTCCCATCACCGCGTCGTGGCCCTCGTCACCCGCCCCGACAAGGCCGCGCCCGGCCGAAGGGCTCCCGTCAGTCCGATGCGCGAGGCGGCGGAGGGGGCCGGCGTCGCGGTGACGGCGCCGCAGCGGATCAATGATCCGGCAGCGATCGACGAGCTTGTGGCCCTCGCGCCCGACATCTTCGTCGTCTGCGACTACGGGCAGATCCTGGCGCCAGCCGTCCTTGAAGTCGCTCACTTGGGCGGCATCAATCTTCATGGCTCGCTCCTCCCCCGGCACCGCGGCGCGGCGCCGGTGCAGTGGGCAATCCTCGCCGGCGACGAGGTGACCGGCGCCTGCTGCATCCACATGACCCCGCAGCTCGACGGCGGGAGCGTGATCGTGTCCCAATCGACGCCGATCGGGCCGACCGAAACCGCCGCGCAGCTCGAGGCCCGGCTGGCGGCCTTCGGGCCCGAGCTCGTCCTCGACGCCATCGAGCGGGTCGCCGCGCCCCACCGGCCGGCCGGTGCCGTGGGCACGCCGCAAGATCCGAAGCTCGTCACAAAGGCGCCGCGGCTCTCCAAGGCCGACGGGATCGTCGATTGGAATCTCGCTGCGGCGCGAATCGCGCGGATGCCGCGCGGCCTCGATCCCTGGCCGCGGTCGACGACGTTCCTCCACGCCTCCGGCGGCGAGTCTGGTGCCGGCCCGACGCGGCTCGTCCTCGAAGAGGTGGTCGTAGGGCCCGCGGCGCTCCCCGGCTCGCAGCCGGGATCGATTGTCACGCTCGACGACGCTGGGATCGTGGTCGCCTGTGGCGACGGGGGCACGGTGATCATCCGCCGCGTTATCCCAGAGGGGCGGCGATCGATGGCGGTGGGGGAGTTTCTCCGCGGCCGCTTTCTCGGCACTGGCGCCCGGATGGGTGAGGCGTGAGGATGGGCCGTTGACCGGGTGGCGATGACGATAAACCCGCTGGATGGGGAGAGTCAGTCCCCTGCTTTTTCAACCGAGAGCTACAATCTCCTCATGACGACATCTACACCCCATCGCCGACTCTGGATCGAGACCGTCGGCTGCCAGATGAACGTGCTCGACAGCGAGCTTGTCGTCGCGGCCCTGCGCCGCCAGGGCTGGCAGCTGACGACGAGCCCGGCCGAGGCCGATGCCGTCTTCTACAACACCTGCAGCGTCCGCCAGCATGCCGAAGACAAGATCTGGTCGGCCCTCGGACGGGTGCGACAGGAGAAGCAGGCCCGCCCCGGTCTGATCATCGGGGTCCTCGGCTGCATGGCCCAGAAAGATCAGGAGCTCATCCGCACCCGGGCCCCGTGGGTCGACCTCGTCGTCGGCCCCGGACAGCTCCACCGCGTGCCGGGGATCGTCGAGGAGATCCTCGCCGGCGGCCCGCCCCGGATCGAGGTCAGCCTCGACCGCACCGCCGGCAGCCGCGACGCCGTGACGAAGAGCTTCGAGAGCTACGACCCCGACCGCGATCCGGCAATGCGACCGACGCCATTCCAGGCGTTCATCCGGACGCAGACCGGGTGCGACAAGTTTTGCGCGTTCTGCGTCGTGCCACGCGTCCGCGGGCCGGAGCAGGCCCGCCCCCCGGCGGCGATCCTCGCCGAAGCCACGAAGCTCGTCGCCGACGGCTGCCGTGAGATCACGCTCATCGGCCAGACGGTCAACTCCTACAAGTGGCACGACGGCGGGAAGACGACGCGCCTCGCCGATCTCCTCCACGATCTCGACTCCATCGATGGCCTCGACCGGATCAAGTTCGTCACGAATTATCCCCGTGACATGACGCCCGAGCTGATCGGCGCCGTCCGCGATCTCCCCAAGGTGTGCCAGTATCTCCATGTCCCGGCGCAGCACGGCAGCGATGCGGTGCTCTTGCGGATGAAGCGGGGCTACACGATCGGCGAGTATCTCGAGATGCACGCCCGAGTCAGCGAGGAGCTCCCGCGGGCCGCCGTGACGAGCGACTTCATCGTCGGCTTTTGCGGCGAGACCGACGCCGAGTTTCAGACCTCCGTCGACCTCATCGATCGCCTCCAGTTCAAGAACAGCTTCATCTTCAAGTACAGCCCGCGCCCCGGCACGAAGGCCTTCGAACGCCAGCCGGACGACGTGCCGGAGGACGTGAAGAAGGAGCGGCACCACATCCTCCTCGAGGCCCAGACGCGGGCCAGCCTCTCCGGGAATCTCCCCTTCATCGGCACCCGCCAGACCGTCCTCGTCGAGGGGCTCTCGACGCGCGACGAGAAGCGGGCGGTCGATCCCGGCCCCGATGGCTCGGCGCAGCTCACCGGCCGCACATCGTGCGACCGAATCGTCGTCTTCGATGCGCCGATGAGGCTTGTGGGGCGGCTCGTCGATGTCGTCATCGATGCCGCCGGCGCTTGGTCGCTCTCCGGCACCGTCGCCGATGGGCTCGCTGACGCCGTCCCATTGCCGCTGATCGGGGACGACGGCGCCTGCGGCACCGGTGGGTGCGATGGCCCGGGGCCCGTCCACCAGATCGCGCCGCGGCCGGAGCGGTGAGATGGCAGCCCCCCGCGGACAACCACTGCCGCGAGCCGGGCAGCCGTCTGCGATGCCGCCGGTCGACACCCGTCAACTCCTCGGCGACGATGCCACGGCCACGGCCTGGGGAAAGGCCTGCGGCCTCCTCCAGCCCGAAGATGCGGGCCGATTGCTCCGCGGCATCGCCGAGCAGGGGATCACGTTCGACCTCCTCGATGATCTCTGCACCCGGCTCACCGACCTCCTCCCGGCGGTCTCCGATCCCGATCGGGTGCTGGCGGCGCTGGGGCGGCTCCTCGCTGCCGTCAGCAGCCCGCTCTCCACTGCGACCCTCTTCCAACGCGACCCCAGTGCCCTCGAGACCCTTCTGCGGATCTTCTCGGCCGGGCCGCATCTGGCCGATGTCGTCATCGCCGACCCGGCCTCGTGGGAAGAGGTCCGCCTCGGCCAAGGGAAGCCGGAGTCGATGCAGACACTCCGGACCACGCTCGAGGGGGAGCTTGCCGGGCACCGGGAGACGGAAGGAGCGATGCTCGCCATGCGCCGCTTCAAGCGCCGCGAGATGCTGCGGATCGCCTATGGCGACCTCGTCGGGGAGCAGCCGCTGGAGACGGTGACGCGACAGATCTCCCGGGTCGCCGATTGCGTCATCGAGGCGAGCTTGCGGCTGGCCGTTGCCCGATTCGAGGCCGAGCGCGGGAAGCCGCGCGGCCCCGGCGGCGAACGGGCGACGATCGCCGTGCTCGCCCTCGGGAAGCTCGGGGGGGAGGAGCTGAACTACTCCAGCGACGTCGATCTCGTGTTCGTTTACTCCTCCGAGGGGCGGGTGGCGGGGCCGAAGCCCTGTACGAATCAGGAGTTTTTCGAGCGCGTCGTCCGGGAGGTGGTGCGGTTGGTCGCTGAGTCGACCCCGGCGGGGAGCGGCCACCGGGTCGATCTCCGGCTCCGGCCGCACGGCGCCATCGGGCCGCTCGTGCTCCCGCTCGACGCCACGCTCCGCTACTTCGATCGGGAGGGGCGCACCTGGGAGCGGCAGGCCTGGGTCAAGGCCCGGTGCGTTGGGGGGGAGACGGCGCTCGGGGAGCGGCTGCTCTCGTCACTCGCGCCGTGGATCTACCGACGCTGGCTCTCCGCCGCCGACATCAGCGAGATCAAGGCGCTGAAGCGGCGGATGGAACGGAAGGTGGCCGACGAAGGACGGGCGGACTACGACGTCAAGCTCGGGTCGGGGGGGATCCGCGACATCGAGTACGCGATCCAGTTCCTCCAGCTCCTCGGTGGCGGCGACACGCCGGCCGTCCGCACCGGCAACACGATCGAGGCGATGCACCGCCTTACCGAGGCGGGGGCGCTGACCGATCAGGAGCGGACGATCCTCGATCGCAACTACCGGCTCCTACGGAAGGTGGAGCACCGGCTTCAGATCCTCTGTGATGCCCAGACCCACGCCCTTCCCGCCGACGACCGCGAGCTCGGGCGGCTCGCCGTGAGGGCTGGCTACGACCCGGGGCCTGAGGGGCTGCGGCGGCTCCGGGACGACCTTGCCGCCGCGAAGACCCTCAACCGTCGGATCCTCGACCATCTCCTCCACGACGCCTTCCCGGACGACACCGTCACCGAGCCGGAGACCGATCTCGTCCTCGATCCGCGCCCCGCCGACGAGGCGACGCGCGAGCTTTTCCTCCGCCATGGCTTCCGCGATCCCGACACCGCCAGGCGGACGTTCCAGTCGCTCGCGGAGGAGCGGGCCCGCTTTCTTTCCACGCGCCGCTGCCGCCACTTCCTCGCCGCGATCGCACCGCGGCTGCTCGCCACGATCGGACGCACGCCCGATCCGGATGCCACGCTCCTCCAGCTTGCGGCGGTGGCCGATTCGCTCGGTGGCAAGGGGGTCTTGTGGGAGTTGTTCAGCTTCAATCCCCCGTCGCTCGAGCTCACCGTCCAGCTCTGCGCCTCGAGCCCGTTCCTCGCCGGGATCCTCGTGGGCAATCCCGGCATGATCGACGAGCTGCTCGACAGCCTCGTCGTCGAGCGCCTGCCGACGCCCGAGGGGCTCGACGAGGAGCTCGGCGGGCTTTGCCACGGGGCGGTCGACATCGGCCCGATCGTCCACACCTTCAAAGTCTCCGAGCAGCTCCGCGTCGGGGTCCGCGAGGTGCTCGGGCGCCTCGACACCGGGGCCACGACGACCGCCCTGACGGCGATCGCCGAGACGGTCCTGCGGGCGGTTGTGATCCACGAACAGGCACGGCTCATGCAGCGGCTCGGCCGGCCGATGATCGGGGACGATCCTGCGACAGCCCTGGTGCTTGCGATGGGGAAGTTCGGCGGTCGGGAGCTCAACTACCGCAGCGATCTCGACATCATCTTTCTCTACGACCACGACGGGGGATCGGTGCCGCTCCATCCCGAGGCGCGCGGCCAGGGCCCGACGTCGAACGCCCACTTCTTCGCCGAGCTCGCCCAGCGGACGATGAAGGCCTGCAACACGCTCACGCCGCAGGGGCGCCTCTACGAGGTCGATTCGCGCCTCCGTCCCTCGGGTCGCAGCGGTGCGGCGGCGGTCTCCCTCGACGAATTGGCGCGCTGGTTCGCCCCCGATGGGCCGGCGGCCGTCTGGGAACGACAGGCGCTCCTCAAAGCGCGGCCCGTGATCGGCGCCGAGCCGGCCCGGCGCAGGTTTGCGGCGATCCGGGCGGCGGCGATCTGGGGCCGGTCGTGGTCGGCGGCCGATGTCGCCGAGATCCGTCACAACCGATTGCGGATGGAGCAGGGAGCCACGGCGGCCAATCTCAAGCGCGGCCCCGGCGGCGTCGTCGACATCGAGTTCCTCGTTCAGGTGCTGCAGCTCGTCCATGGCGCGACCGATCCGCGGCTGCAGACGACCGAGACGCTCGCCGGCCTCGTGGCCCTCCACGACCTCGGCATTATTCCGACCGCGTCGTTCACCTTCCTCTCCGACGCCTACCGGCTCCTCCGCCGGATCGAAGGGCGGCTGCAACTCCTTGGCGCCAAGGCGAGGCACGACTTCCCGCCACCGGGCGACGACCGGCGAACGCTCGCCCGGCTGTTGGGGCACGAGCAGGCCGACGATCTCGCGGCAGAGGTTGCGCGGACAACGACGCGCGTCCGCGAGGAGTTTGACGAGGTGTTCACGCGGACGGTGGCGGCTCTGGCCTGACGGCCGACCACCGGCTCCGGACAACGCCCCACACGAGGGCCACCGGGACGACGAGCGCCACGAGCATCACCAGCGACAGCTCCTCCCGGCCGAGGGCCCCGAGGGCCGACCAAGCGGCGGCAATGACGGCGTTGCCGAGGGCCGCGGCCGGGAGGAATGTCGAGAGCGGCATGCCGGTTCCCCCTGCCGCCAGCGCCGTGGCTTCGGCCAGGAGAGGCAACGGTCGCGTGAGAACGACAAGCAGCGGCCCGAGGCGCTCGTGGCCACGGGCGATCGCCGTCCGGTCCTCCGCGTCGAGTTGCTCGAGCGCCCGGCCGCCGAGCTTCCGGCCGAGCCACCAGCCGGCCAGCGCCCCGATCGTCATCCCGAGCCACGCGCAGAGCGTGCCGGGCACCACGCCGAGCCGGGCTCCGCCGTAGGTCGCGACGACACTCGAAGGGACAGGCAGGAGGAGATCACAAGCCAGCACCCCGATCTCGACCAGCGCCACCATGATGGGAGAAGGGGGTGGGTCGAGCCAGCCGGCAACGACTCGATCGAGCCGCGTGCCGAACAGCAGAAAAGGGACGAGCGGGACGAGCACCGCCACGAGGACGAGGGCGAGGAGCAGGCGGGTGGCGCGTCGCATGGCGGGCAGTCGCTCGGGATCGCCGAGGTCTCAATCCTGACAGCGGGTGACGTGGACGGCGACATCCATCCCGTGTTGCCCGCCGCCGACGAACACGCCGCGGATCGGGCAGACATCGCCGTAGTCGCGGCCCCAGGCGACCGTGACATGGCGATCGCCGACGACGCAGTCGTTCGTCGGATCGACGTCGAGCCAGCCGGTATCCCCTCCCCAGGCTGCCAGCCAGGCGTGCGAAGCATCGGCGCCGACGAGCGTTGGCGAAGCGGGGGCATTGGTCGGGGACGATGTGTTGCAGAGATAGCCGCTGACATACCGGGCCGGGAGGTGGAGCGATCGGAGACAGGCGATCTGGAGGTGGGCGAAGTCCTGGCAGACGCCGCGCTTGTGCGTGAACACATCCTCGACCGGCGTCGAGGTGGTCGTGGCGGTCGGGTCGTAGACGAAATCCCGATGAATCCGCCGCGTGAGGTCGACGATCCCCTCGGCCCAGAGCCTCCCTGGCGGAAACGAGACGCTTGCATAGTCCGCCAGTTGCGGCAGCGTGCGCACGAACGGGGAGACACCGACAAACTCGACCGCTGCCGGAGAGGTAGCGGCGCGGTCGCGGACCTCCTCCCAGGGGATGCCCGGCAGCCACTGCCAGGAAGGGGGGGCGGCGACGGCGACACGGCTCGTCGAAGTGACTGCCAGACGGAGGTGCACCTGACCGATCGTGAACATCGTCACATGATTGCCGAACCAATCGATCCGCGAGGCGCTCGTGGCCGGCGGGGGATCAACGGCAAAGGCGTGGAACAGCACCTGCTGGTTGGCCGAGTCGCGGGGGCGGAGATGGACTTCGTTGTGGCACACCGGCACCTCCTCCGAATAGGAGTAGACCGTCGTGTGGACGACCTCGTAGACCGTCGCGGGGACGCGGTCCTCCGGAGCCTGGGCATCGATGTCGATCATGCCTGGGCATCTCCGGGCGGAAGGCCGGCGCAGGCCCGGGCCTGCGCCGCGATGTCGAGGCCGACGTCACGGCTCCAGGCGGCGAGCAAGCGCCCGAACAGCGGGCCGGGCTGACCGCCACCGACGGCCACGCCATCGAAGCGGGTCACCGGAAGCAGGCAGTTCGGCGTGCTTGTGAGGAGGATCTCATCGGCGGCGGCGATATCGGCCCGGGTGAGCGGTGTCTCGCAGAAGCTCAGGCCCTCGGCTCGAGCGAGCGTGCGGAGGTGGCCCAAGCTGACGCCGGAGAGGGCGTCGCCGGGCGGGGGCGTGCGGAACGCGCCATCCTTCACGATCACCACGTTGGCCGTGGAGGTCTCGCTCACGCGACCGTCGCCGTGAAAGAGGATCGCCCGGGCTCCGGTTTCGAGCGCCCGGGCCTCCCGATCGGCCAGGTGATAGTGCATCCGGCTGCGGCACTTGAGTTCGATCGGCCAGCTGGAGGAGGGGATCTGTGTGGTGGCCACGCTCCGCAAGGCGACGCCGGTGTTGTAAGCACCCGCCCAGGAGGCGAAGGCGAGGGGAAAGGCATGGATGATCACCCTCGGCGTGCCCGGCCGGCCCACATGCTGAGCCGGCGCGTCGCCAGGGGTTGCGAAGACCACGACTCCCAGATCGCTTCCGGCAGGGCCGGCCGCATGACAGCGGTCCGTCACTTCCGCAGCGATCGCAAACAGGTCATCGACTGGCCAGGCGGGCTCGATACCGACGATCGCGAGGGAACGCGCGAATCGAGCAGCATGCTCGGCGGGGAGGAAAAGCCGCCCGGAGAACGACCGGAGTTGCTCGGTGACCGTGGCCCCGAAAACGAACCCGGCATCCCCCACGGGAATCACCGCTTCAGCGGGGGGGACGAACCGACCGTCAACCCACGCCACCGCGCTTCGCGTGCCACCTCCGGCAGTGCCAACTCGCAAGGCATTCACTGCTGCAGGGCATTCACCGCTCACGGCTGCCGAACGCCCGGATCGACCCGTCACGCGGAATGGAGGATAGG
>CAMARC010000025.1 GCA_945860405.1 Candidatus Kuenenia stuttgartensis
CTCACCGAGACGAATCGGGAGACGGGGCTGGAACTCATCTTCGACTGGGACATCGTCGACGATTCCGATCACTTCCCGTTCATCGAATCCCGCGTGCCCACCGTCATGCTCCACACCGGGCTCCATGACGAGTACCACCGCCCCAGTGACGATGTGCAACTGGTGAACACCGCGGGGGTCGAGACGGTGGCGCGGCTGGCCATCGGGATGGTGACGGCCGTGGCTGACCGGCCGGGGACGCTGGCCGGCTTCCGTGACGCCAGTCGCCGGGAGAAGAATGCCCACCGTGACGCGCTCGAACGCGTTCTCCCGGCGGCGCCAGTGGAACAGCGTGTGCGGTGGGGCATGAGCACCCGGTCCGATGCCGGCGATCCGTCGGCACCGGTTGTCGTTCGTGTCGTGCCTGATTCCCCCCTCGAGCGTGCCGGTCTGCGCTGTGGTGACCGGATCATCGCCATTGATGGGGAGCCGTTCGCCACGCAGGCAACGATGCTCCAGCGGATGGCGTCGGCGAGCGATACCCTGACGCTGCAGATCGACCGCGCCGGGCGTATCCTCGAGGTCCAAGTTGTCAGCGGGGGCGCACCGGCGTCGACGGGAGATGAGGGGCCCGCGGCACCCGCGGCTGGCACCGAACCGGCTCGGGGGCCATGAGCCTGGTGCCGATGGGAGAAAAAAGCCCCTGGCATGACGGGGACTTCCCCGGATTCAGGCCGGCCCGACGACAGTCCGGATCCGGCCGCCTCCCCGCCAGCATGGTGAAAAAGCGACCCTGGAGACACGCAGAGCGTCTCCAGGGTCGCTTGGATGCTGTGGCGGCGATACCGCGCGATATTTGAGCGGATGACGGCGGAATCAGGCGTGGCGGAAGTCAGTCATCGTCGTCTTCTTCCTCGTCTTCGTCTTCGTCCTCTTCGTCCTCGTCATCCCACTCTTCGTCGTCGTCTTCCCACTCCTCGTCGTCATCCCCTTCTTCTTCTTCTTCTTCCTCTTCGTCGTCTTCCTCGTCCTCTTCCTCTTCCTCGTCCTCGTCGTCCTCTTCTTCGTCCTCGTCCTCAACCTCTTCCCATTCGTCGTCCTCGAGATCGTCTTCTTCTTCCTCGTCATCATCATCGTCGTCGACGTCGTCATCCTCGAGGTCGTCCTCGTCCTCGTCGTCATCCTGCTTGCCGACGATCGGCGCCGTCGAGTTGCGGTTGCCGGCAATCTCGAAGAGCTCCTCGGCGGCGAGCAAATCGGGAAGCTCATCCCAGCAAAACACGGCGGAGTTCAACACGCTTCGGGATCCCCTGGGGCTCGCAACGCTGGTCACTGAAAAACCTCCCTCGAGTCTGTTCACGGGCCCTGCGACGGACAGTGAACGGTCAGACGATAACGATCCACGTTGAGTTGTCGGTGTTGATGCCATCATCGCTGCGTATCCGTTGGTGTGAATCGTCGATGATTCCCGGATGGGCTTCCCGCCGTGGGAAGCGTTGGGGCGGGCATGTTGACGGGTAGTCGTCCGAGTATCGGCAAAATCCTTCGCACAATTCTGTACCCGATCGTGCGGAATCATCCAACCTTCCGGGAAAAATTCGTCAACCGGGGAGGGCTGGGCTTCCGAAGCACGGTCGCGGGGCCGGGAAAGTGTGGCCGCAGGTTCGATGGAGTGCAAGCGGGGCGAGGGGAACGAAAATCGCTCAAGCGCGCTCGGACGGGGGGGAGGCAGGTGTCGGTGGGCCGGGGGGCTCCTCACCGCCGGGGTTAGGGGAGACGGTCGGTTCGAGCGTCGTAACCGGGCCGATGTCGGGCAGATCCTCGATTCGGGACAGCCCAAAGGCCCGCAGAAATCGCTTCGAGGTCTGATAGACGTTGGGACGACCAAGTTCCTCGCTCCGCCCTCCGACCGCGACCAGATCCCTTTCCATGAGTTGCCGCAGCATCTCCTCGCACCCGACCCCGCGAATGGCTTCGATTTCCGCCCGGGTCACCGGCTGACGGTAGGCCACGATCGCCAGCGTTTCGAGTGCCGCTGCCGACAGCCGGTTTTCCGCCGGTGTCGTCAGGAGTCTGCGGACCCACGGGCCGAACGGTGAACGGGTGAGGAGTTGGAAGCCGCCGGCGATCGGCTCGACCCGGATAGCGCTGCCGCTGGCGTCCTGAACGGCAGCCAATTCCCGGAGGAGTGCCCGGGCACGGGTGCCGTCGGAGAGCCGGGCGATTTTTGCCAGCCGTCGTGTGGAGAGCGGCTCGCGGGCGATGAACAGCGCCGCCTCCAGACGGGCCAGTTCTTCCGAACGGGCGTGAGGCCCCGGTTCGGTCTCCGCCGGCCCCAGGGAGGGGCTGGTGGGAGTGGTCGGTGGACGCTGCCGGCGGATGGGGGCGAGAAAGGGCCGAGGCCCCCGGCCGGATGCCGCGCGGCGTTGGAAAAGGTCGGGGAGTCGATTCGAAGACCGACGGTGGAGCAGCATGGCGCGATCTCCCCCGATCAGCGCTGTAGGGGCATCGCCGGGCTCGCTGCGGTGCCCCCGCTCCGCATCGACCAAGCCGTGACTTGGCCAACGAGATTGTCGAGCGCGGCCACTGGGTCGGTGGCGGCTGCCTGGAAGATGCGGTGAAGCTGACCCGAAGGTTCAGCGGGAATGCGGCAGCTGCAGCGATGGAGACCGTCGCCCCCCTGGCCCGGTGTCCAGTCGATCCTTGTGGCCCCAAGGGCCCGGAGGCGGGCCTCGAGCAATTCCCGGCCCGTCGCCCCGCCGATCGGCAGCGAGTCGTCCGAGCCGAGGAGGATCGCCGGCGGCAGGGTGTTTCCAGCGATGGCCGTATCGGGTTCGCGCAGGCCCGACGCCCGAGCCGGTTGGAGAGGCTTGAGGGGATCGGCCGATGGTGGCCCGATATCGGTCGCAGCCGAAGCGGTGCTGGCAAACGCTCTCGGTGGCCCGGTGAAGGCTTCCTTCACCGAGCCGACAGGGCAGTCTGGCGGGGGAGAGGCGGTGGCTTGCCGGGGGGCGGGGCTGGTTGGGGACGTGGCACCCAAGCCGAGGGCCGACGCCAGCGGCCTGATCATCGGATCCCAGAGACGTTCCCGGATCGCTGCCCGCGTCGCGGTCGGGACTTTGTGCGAGAACATGGCCAGCAGAGGCACCACGATCAGGCACGCGATCAGCAAGGCGGAACGGAGCTTCATGACGGGATCGGCATCCGAAAGACGGAGGTTCCCGGGGCGGGCTGACCGGGGAAGAGGCCACTCTTCAGGTCAGGCCTGCCGATGGGGTGTTGAAGGCGGGGAAGGTAGTCCGGCCGCCCGATCGGGACAATCCTGAATGGGGCGGGGTTCCATTCGGTCGGCCACGCTGCCATGGCCCGCCCTCGGGAAAAAAGACCAAGGGCGGTGCTCCCCCTCGCCAGCTACGGACGGGGCCCGGGGGCGCGGGGATCGCCCGCTACGATCCCGGGCTTGAGCTCGATCGGGGTTTGCTGCCGGCAATGGATGACGAACGCTTGGAGGACCTTCTGGAAAGCGAGTTGCTCCAGAGGCTTGCGGAACGTCTCCGGCGCGACGGTGCCGGGATCGACGTCGGTGACCTTGGCCACGTGAACTCCCAACGGGGTCACGAACGGCTTCGAAACTTCGCCCTTGGTGAGCTTGAAAACCTGGGCCGCAAATTCCTCGGAGAGTAGGCCATGCCGCGGCACGAAGCCGAGATCTCCCCCCCGATGCCGACTCGGGCCGGCGGAATACCGCTCGGCCGCTTCGGCGAAGGTCAGTTCTTCGGCGAGGATTTCGGCGCGGATCTGTTCGGCTCGGGCCAGCACCGCGGGGATGGCATTCGGGCCAGAACTCGCCTCGGGGCGGAGGATGATGTGGCTAGCGCGGACGCGGGTGCCGTCGAAGTCATAGCGGTGCATCGCGAGGGCCTGCCGCATGACATCCTCCGTGATCATCGGGAGGATGATTTTCGGTACGGCGATCTCGAAACGCACCTGTTCACGCAGGCCCTCGTGGTCGAGGCCGGCGCCGGCGAGGAACGCGTCGAGACTCGATTGCCGGGCGGTGAGTTCCGTGGAGAGTTGGGCGATCCGATCATTGATCTCGCCATCGGTCACCTCGATCTGGCGGCGCTCGATCTCTGCCCGGAGGAGCGCCTGTTCCACGAGGTCTCCCACGGCTTGGGCCTGGAGACGGTCTTGTTGTTCGGCGGGAACCGGACGTCCACCGCTCCTTCGCCGCACCGCCTGCTCGAGGTCGGCACGGGTCAGCCGGGTGGTCCCCACGGTGGCGATGACTTCGGCCTCGGCCTCCGATTCGGCTGCCGGTTCAGTCTCTGCTTCGGCGGTCGCGGTGTCCTGGCTCGAGGCGTTCGGGCCGGCGAGCGCGGTCAGCACGCCCAGGAGGAGGAGAAGGATCGGCACCGACCGCAGCCGTCGGAGGTTCTGCGTGCGCAGGGTGTTCATCGCCCCCTCATGATGGAACCGTATCGTGTCTGGGCATCGCGCGGCTGGCTCCCGGCCAACCTCGGATCTCATCGTATCGGATAGCGTCCCGCCTCAGAAGCGCGGGCCCGGTTGCGGCCCCGCCTTGGGTTCAACTGGCCTCGGGACAGGCTGGGCGGCACAATCGCTGGGTGGTGTGGCTCCGGTCCGGAGGGGCTGGAGGAAGCGCGACGGGGACGGCTGGCTGGAGGCGTCACGGCATGGCACGGATCGCGATCAGTTTGTGCGGTGAGGGACGCGGGCACGCGACGCGGATCTGCACGCTCATCGAGCACTTGGCCGACGAGCACGAAATCCTTGTCTACACCTCCGCCGATGCGTTGGCGTTTCTCGGGCTTCGTCATCCGCCCGGGGCCGGGAATGTCGAGGTGCGGGAGATCCCGGGCCTCGTGTTCCAGTACACGGGGGGCCGCCTCGATGTCGTCCGATCGATCACGGCGGGGCTCGAGTACCAGGCGCGGACGCTCGGACCGCTCACCGATCGCTTGATGGCCGAGCTCGAGTGCTTTGGCGCCGATCTCGGGATCACCGATTTCGAGCCTGCCCTGCCGAGGGCCTGTGCTCGCCAGGGGATCCCGCTGCTGAGTATCGATCACCAGCATTTCCTCCTCGCGTACGATCTCGGCGTCCTCCCGTGGTCGCTCCAGTGGCATGCGTGGCTGATGGGGCATGCGGTGTGGGTCTGCACCGTCGGTGCCTCCGACACCGTCGTCTCGGCGTTCTTCCGTCCGCCCCTCCGTCGCGGGTGGGAGCATGTCGTCCAGGTCGGCCCGCTGTTGCGCCGGGATCTGCTCGGCGCGGTGCCTGCCGATCGCGGGTACCTCGTCAGCTACCTGCGTCGCCATACCCCGTTTGCGGCGCTTGCCAGCCTGGCCGATTGTGGACTGCCGGTGCGGGTCTACGGGCTCGGTGAACGGGAGTCGTTCGGAGCGTTGTCGTTCCATGCGATCGACGGCAGTCGATTCGTCGAGGACCTCATCGGATGCCGGGCGCTGGTCGCCGCCGCCGGGAATCAGTTGATCGGTGAGGCCCTCCAACTCGGCAAGCCGATGCTCGTGCTCCCCGAGAGCGCGCACGCCGAGCAACTCATGAATGCGCACTTCCTTGCCACGATGAACTGTGGCGATTTCTGTCTTCTCGAGGAGACGACAGCAGAGCGGATTAAGGCGTTTGTCGCCGGGCTCGACCGATTTCGGCCGGCTCTGGCCGCCGTCGCCGGGAGGATGGATGGCACCGGCGACGTGCTTGAGGTCATTCGCCATCGCCTTTCCCAGCCAGATGTCTCCGTAGGCGTACCCGCTCCGAAGGGAGGGCCGGATCAGCGGGCCGTCAGCGGACGAGGTGACGGAGGATCGCCGGAAGGATGGCACGCATCGCCCGGGCCCGGTGGCTGATCACCCCCTTCACTTCGGGGGCGAGCTCTCCGAAGCTGCGGTGGTATTCCGGCACGATGAACAGCGGGTCGTAGCCGAAGCCTCCGCTGCCGCCGGGCACCGTGGCAATGCTCCCGTGACAGCTCCCCTGGGAGCGGGCGACGATGGCGCCGCGCGGATCGGCCAGTGCCGCATGGCAGGCATAGTGGGCTCCGCGAGCGGTGGCGGGCACCGCTGCGAGGCGCTCGAGGAGCAGGCTGTTGTTGGCGTCGTCACCGGCAGCGGAGAAGCGGGCGGAGTGGATTCCTGGCGCGCCGTCGAGGGCGTCGACGCACAGGCCGCTGTCCTCGGCGAGCACCCAACGGGAGAGGGCGGACGCCTGCTGGCTGGCCTTGAGGTCGGCGTTTGCAGCGAAGGTCGTCCCGGTCTCCTCGACCGACACCGATCCGGGGCATTCCCGCAGGGAGACGACCCGGATGCCGTGGGGCCCGAGGAGCGCCGCAAGTTCCCGCACTTTTCCTGCGTTGGTCGTCCCGAGAACGAGTTCCTCGCGCATCGAGCGGTCCCTGGGTGATCAGTGCCAGCCTTCCGGGGCCCGCGGGACCTGGATCGGCGCCGGCTGGACGTCGAGCATGACCCCGTCGACGGTTCGCGGCAGCACCACGCCGGTGGCGAGGCGCGTGGGATCGGGGCCGAGTTCGCGGACGATCCGGGCGATTTCCGGATGGATGGTGGGCACGCCCTGAGCGCCGGGAACGGTCTTGGAATCGAGGCTGCCGATGCAGACGATGCTCGATTCGCGGTCGTGGTATTCCCAGGCCTCCCAGCCTGCCTTGCGGAGCGAGACGGTGAGGCGGTGGGCCTTCTCCGCCGCCTCCACGAGCCGGCCCTCGAGTTCGACGTCGTCTTCGCCAGCGGCAATCGCCTTCTGGTCGAACGTGCCGGAGCCGGTGAACGTCGCCACACGCACGGAATAGAGGCCGGGGCAGTCGAGGAGCGAGTGGGTCACATCGGCGTTCATGTCGAGGACGAAGCGATCGACCTGCTGGCGGGAGAAGTAGTCTTCGGGCAGGAGCGGGTTGGGGATCACGAAGGCGAGGTGCATCGGGCCCTTTCCCGCCGTCCGTTCGAGGCCGATCATCTTGCGGAAGTCGGAGAACGACTGGCTCTTGCCGCTGTTGCCGGTGAGGGCCTCGGGGCGCAGCGCCTTCACTTTCGCGAGCATCTTCTGACCGCGTGGGTCGTCGAACGACGCGAAGTCACCGACGAGGACGGCGACCTCCACGACCTGCTCGGCATTGGCGTAGCGCATCTTTTTCGGGCTGCCGTCCGGTTTGAGGCCGAGGCCGGGCTGGCTGCCGGTGTAGTCAAACGACTTCTCGTGCGTGTAGGCCTTGATCTTGTTGGTGCGACGCAATTCCTGGACGAGCCGGCGGGCATCGTCCCGCGCCCCTTCGCCACGGAAGGTGGTGGCAAGCACGAGCCACGGGCCGTCGCGTTCCGCGAGCGGATACATCGCTTTGGAGTCAACTTCCGCCTGGCTGAACCATGACGTTGGGAGCCAGCCACTCTGAGCGCGGGCTTCGGGGGCGGCCGCGGTCAGGAGAAAGATGGCGGTTAGAAGCCAGGCGGGGGCGTTCGGGAAGGTCACCGGTTTCACGCGAACGGTTCCTTGGCGGAGTCGGGTGGGCCTGGAAAAGGAAGGACGCGCGGAAGGTAGCAACGACCCCGGTGTCATGCCAGACCGGTTGTCAGTGGGGAGGCGGCAGCGGAGAATGACGCGTGTCCCCGGCGATTGAGTCCGCGGACAGACCCATTCAGGGGCTTTGTCCGCCCGGGAAAAACCCTCAAAACAACGCTGTTTTGTGAGGTGTCGTTCACTCCCCGCAAGTCGTCGGAGGATTCCGCCATGCCCCCGGATGACGTCCCGCTCAGCCCTCGGCAGGCCGAAGTTTCCCCGGGGAGGGGATCCGGTCGACGTCGCTGGGTGGCTGGTATCGTCTTCCTGGCGTGGGGGACGCTGATGATCGTGCCCCCGCTCTATCTGGTCGCCAACCGTACGTCCTGGTTGGCAAGCCTGGAAGCCCCGGCAGCTCAGGAGAACTGGGAAGAATTCCGCAGCGCCATGCGGGCCGAGTCGGGTGCGGAGGGGCCGGTGGGGCCGGTGCTTCGAAAGGTTCCCAAGAGCGTCGAGCCACCGATCCGGGTGTGGCTACGCGACTATCTTCCCTTGGCGATCATCGCCTGGATGGTCCTCGGCGGAACCCTCGGCGGCTTTCTGGGGATGATGATCGTGGGGGCGAGTGGTGACAGCGACCCCAAATAAAGTTCGGCTCCAGCAAGGGGGCTGAAAGCAAGGGGGCTGAAAGCGACCACGGCTCCGCCCGCGCGCGGGGGGCGGATCACTTGCCGAACACGACCCCTGCCGTGGCAGCGACCACCACGAACAGGATCAACGCGATCCCCACGACACCGAGCAGAGAAAACACGACGCGAGCCCTCCGGTTTCCGGGAGTGACGGCGGTCGAACCCGCCCCGGTCTGAAACGCTGACCGGGGCCCACGCCGCCGCGACGACATCGTAGGCATGGCCCCGGCGGTCCACAAGACGTTTCCATTCGTCCGTGCCCGCTTCCGGGGGGAGCGGATGGCCTACGATGTCGGGTGCCGGAACACCTCTTCGGAAACGACGTTTCGGCCCGCCCGCCCGACATCGTCGATGGTGCGTCGCTGTGCGGCATGGTGCCACGGCGAGACATCCTGCAATTCGGGCATGATCTCGAGGATCTGGCCGATGAGCATGTTGGCCAGGCGGTGCGTTGCCGTGCCGTCGGTCTGCTCCCGGATGGCGGCGGCGGTCTTCATCAGCTTCACCATTCGCGAGCGTTCGAGTACCGGCCCGGAGAGCTGGCCTTCGGCTTCGACGAGGAGTTCGGCGATCGGTACCTCGAGCACCTCCTGCCAGCCGAGCAAGTCAGAGATTCGCAGATCGCAGGTCTCCTCCTCTTGGCGACGGGCAACCGAAATCTCGACACCGAGCCGGCGGGCGACGTTCCGCAGCGTCACCCCCTGCTGCTGGCGGACGTCTGAGAGTCGGTGGAGACGCTTCTGCTGCCGGGCCGCCGGCCGCGGCTTGACGGGAGTGGGAGCAAGACAGGCGTCGGCTTCGGCACGGACGGCGTCGGAGACACCGCTGTCGGCCACCGCGAAGGGGTGCTGCATCCCGTCCTCGGGATCGTCGTAGCGCCCCTGGAAGTCGGTTGCGTAGTGGACTGTCGCCATCGTGGAATCCTCCTGCAGTTCCGGGGCCCCCGATGCCAAGGCGCACCGGGAGCGCGGACCATCGAACGGGGGTACAGCGAGCACGTAAGAAATGGGCCGGCGCGAACGCCGCTCGCCAGAACCGGATCCTGCCTTGCCAGGGGGACCCGACTGGATAACTCTACCGGCAGCGGCAAGTCGGATGTGCCGACCTTCCGTCGCTGGCCACGTCCCGCGGGGGACGTCACAGGAACCAATACGCCGGATGGGCCGTGCTCGTTCGCGCGGACCAGGAACTTTTTCTCCCGCCGCGGCGCCTGCTTCGGATCCGTCATCGATCCTTCAGCCCCTCGGCATTCCCCGAGACCACACCATGGACCCTGTCAGCATCGCTCCCGACGGCTACCGCGACCTCCGCGATCATCTCGCCTGGGGGGATGCAGGCCGCCGCCGCATCGTTCTCGTGGCGGGGGAGGATGCCGTGCGGTTTGTCGATGGATTCTGCACCGCATCGCTCGCGGCGCTCGCTCCCGGAGCCGGCACCGAGGCCTTCTTCCCCGATGCGCGGGGGCAGGTGCAGCTCTGGGCCACGATCCTGAGGATGGCCGACGGCGTGTGGATCGACGCCGACCCGCCCCTGGATGGCGACGGGGAAGGATGGTCGCTGGCGACGCACCTCGACCGCTACCACATCCGCGAGCGGTTGGAGATCGTCGATGCTTCCGACCGCTTCGCCACGCTGTTCCTCGCCGGGCCGGCGGCTCGGGCCTGGCTCCAGCGCGAGGCATCCCTGCCGGTCGGCAGCGGCGAAGACTTGCCCGGTCGGGAGGCATCGCCTCGAACGCTCATCGCGCCCCAGTACGGCCGCCTGGCCGACGTGGCTGCCGGTGTTCTGCCGGGGCACTGTGCGGGGATCCCGGCGGCGATCCTCCAGGGGGAGTGGCTGGGGCCGGGGTCGTACCTCGTGGTCGTGCCGCGCGACGACGCCACGCGGTTGGTCGATCGATGGCGGGGCGAGGGGATCGTCGAGGCCTCGGCTGCAGCCCTCGAGGCGGTGCGGCGCGAAGAGGGGCGTCCGGCTCCCTGCGACGTGCCGCCACGCGTGCTTCCCCAGGAGTTCGGCCGCGACGGTGCTGCGATCTCGTTCACGAAAGGGTGCTATCTCGGGCAGGAGACGGTGGCCAGGCTCGACGCCCTCGGCCATGTCAACCGTCGCTTCGTGGGCATCGTCACGGCGGCCGCCGTGTCGGCGGGGCCAGGCGCTACGGTGACGATCCGTGGGGCGCAGGAAGCCGTCGGTACGATCACCTCGGCTGGCCCGTCACCCCGGCTCGGCGAATGGCTGGGGCTCGGCTTGATGCGGACGCAGGCCTTGGCCGCGGGGGTTGAGTTCGAGGTCGCGGGGGTTTCCGCCCGGTGGGTGGAGCTGCCTTTGTCACGAGGGACATCGGGAGATGTGGCATGAGTGAAGCACGTGCGGGGATGGAGCCCGGTGGGCTCGGCGAGGTGCTGTTGGAGGCGACGCGATTCCGCGTCGTCCGTCGTCGCGAACCGGGCCCGGGCGGTGCGGGGAGGGTGCGTGACGTGATCGAACATCCGGGCAGCGTCGTCGTCGTGCCGCTCCTTTCGCCTGTCGAGGTCTGTCTTGTCGAGGTCGTCCGGGTGGCGGTCGGCCGGACACTCCTGGAGTTGCCAGCCGGCACCCTCGATCGGGTCGAGTCGCTCGAGTCTGCCGCCGCCCGGGAACTCGCCGAGGAGACCGGCTACCGATCGTGCCGGCTCACGGCTGCCGGTGCGTTCTGGATGTCACCGGGGATCCTCCGCGAACGAATGCACCTGTTCATCGCAGAGGGGCTCGAGCCCGGTGAACAGGATCTCGAACCAGGGGAACAGATCCGGGTCCGGATCGTTCGTTGGGAGGAGGCGATCGGGATGTGTCTGGACGGTGCGATCGACGACGCGAAGACGGTGGCCGGCCTGTTGCTGGTCGATGCCCTCGGCCGCCGATCAGCGGACGCCGGTGGCGGGGGCGTCCGCGTTCGGTGACGGGGAGAGGCCACGTCCACCGGCATCGAAAGCGGGGCTGGGGTGACGGTCGGCCAGGAACATCACTCCGCCCAAGAGGCCGCAGACGATCGTGACGAGAAACCAGAGCAGTCCGATCGCCACGGCCGTCTCGGGAGGAACGCCGTAGGGGGCGAGGAGAACGGCCAGGCCCCCCTCGCGAATGCCGACACCGCTGATGCTGATGGGAAGGACCATCGCCAGGGCCACCAGCGGCACGGCCGCGAACCAGAAAGAGACGGGGAGATCGGTTCCGATCGACTTTCCGATCGCATCGACCACCAGTGCCCCGCCCATCTGCACAAGCAGGCTCCAGGTGATCGCCGAGAGGACCAACTCCGGCCGCTGTTGGTAGGGAAGGAGGCCGGCCACGACGCCCTGCACGGCGGGGTTGGAAGGAAGGAACTTCGCGAGGGCATCGAGGTTGCCGACGATCAGGCGCGCCGGCAACAGCACGGCGGCGAGGAGCCCGGCGCCGACCAAGAGTGTGGGGAGGAGGGAGAGGGAGGCCTGGTTGCTGATCAGGGCCGTGATGGCGATCACCCCCAGGGCCGAGAGACCGGCGAGCCGGTCGGCGAGAACGGTGCAGCCGGCCAGGACCCGACCACGCGTGGTCGCGGAGAGACGGTAGGCCTTGACCACGTCCCCGCCGATCGATGTCGGCAGGCAGAGGCTGAAAAATTGCCCCTCGAAGAAGCGGCGGATGAACACGGTCGTTGGCTCCAGGAATCCGATCGGGCGAGCCAGCGCCGCCCAGCGGATGGCGGCCAGGCACTGCACGACCAGCCCGAGCCCCAAGCCGGCCCCCCACCACCGCCAGTCGACGGTCTCAAACAGTTCGAGGAGCCGGGGCCAATCGACGTTGCGAAGCGTCAGTGCCATGAGCGCGACGGTGCCCGCAATCCGGAGAAGCATCCCGACAGCCCGCCGTGGCCGGCCGGTGCTTCCGTGAGCCGGCTCGGGAGCGGGGGGAGCGGAGCGTCCTGGAAGTTCTGGCATCAGTCTCTTCCCTAGTCTCTTTCCTGGTGTGGGGGGCCTGTGGCGAGTTCGAAGTCATTCAGGCTGCCGCAGGCTGCCGAATGAGTAATCTATTCTTTCCCCGGGCAACGCCATCCGAGGGCATCGTTCGCCCGGGGTCAATTCCGAAAAGCTCGGTTTTTCGCGGCCTGCCGCCGCATCGAGTGGCGGGGCAGGGTGGATCACGGCCCGTGTCGGATCGGTGAATACGTCGACAGGACGGGGATCGTGATGGTCGAGTGGATCATTCCTCTGACGGACTTTGTGGTGATCGGATTGCTCCTCTTGATCGGGGGCAATCTCGGTAGCTTTCTCAACGTGGTGGTCCATCGTCTGCCGCGCGGCGAATCGGTCGTGCATGGAGGATCCCACTGCCCGTCGTGCGGATCGGCCATTCGCTGGCATGACAACGTCCCGGTGCTCGGGTGGCTGCAGCTGAGGGGCCGTTGTCGCGACTGCGGCGCGATGATTGCCGCCAGGTATCCGCTGGTGGAGGCGGTCGGGGCGGTTGTCATCGGCGGGGTTGCCGCCGCTGAACTCCTTTCGGGGGGCCGCACGCTTCCTGGGGGGGCCTTCGGTGTCGTTCGCCCCGGCGCCGACAACCTGCTCCTCCGTCCCGACCCGCTCCTCATCGCCGTTGCCGTCCTCCACGGCTGGCTCCTTTTCAATCTTCTTCTCGGGGCAGCCGTGGAGGCCGACGGGCGCGTCGTGCCGGCCCGCTGGAGCCGCATGGCCCTCGGTATCGCGCTGGCGGTCGTCGTCGGCTGGAATGCGCTCCTCCCGGTCGGGATCGGCATCGAGGAACCGGCTTGGATGGGCCGAGGGCCGGGGCGCGGACTGGGAATCGCCACTTGCGGAGTGGCCTGCGGCGCCTTGCTTGGGGGCTCTTCCACGCCCGCGGGGCGTCAGGGGTTGATGCTCGTTGGAGCCATCCTGGGGTGGCAGGCCGCAGCGTGCATCGCGCTGTTGCGACCAGCCGTCGGCTGGTTCCGGGCGCTGTTGGCGTCGCTCGTTCCTCCCGACGCCCCCGCGGGGGATGGCAACAACGCCGATGTGACGACAGGAGAGTTTTCGGAATCGATCCAATCAGTTTTGGCGTCACCCGAAGGAGAACTGACATCATCGATCGATTTCCGATCATCCCCGCTCCCCGAGCCCGGGCCGGGCGCCGTCTCAAGGCCGGAGACGGCCGGTGATCGGGGGCCGTTTCTCGCCCGCCTGGTCGAGCCGATCGCCCGCTATTTGCAGCGGCGGGAACTCCCGGGGGGGGATCTGATGGTGGCAACGGCGGCATTTCTGCTGGCCTGGCGATGGCTGTGGCGGGCGGTGGCGGATTGATTCCCGGAAAGCGTCCAAGGCGGTTTTTGGCATCTTGGGGCCGTGACGCGGACGCGTGAGAACGGCCTCCCCAATCGTGTATACTTTTCCGCGAGTGTCAGCTGTTCTGACTCAAGTAGGGTGTTGTATGAAACCACTCATCGTCGGCCTCGGGCCCAAAACTCCCCTCGGCCCGGCTTCCGCCAAGAGCCTGGCCAAGCCTCCCGAGCTCCAGTCCTCGGCTGCCGGCGGGAATGTCGCGGTGACGGATCAGGATCCCGCAGCGTTGGGCGACGAAGAGACCGCTGCCATCGGCGGCGAAGCGGCTCTGGCGGTGGAGGCGTCGCCTCCCGCAGGGCGCGCCCTGTCCGGCATCGGCGCGGCCCAGCCGCACCCCACCCCCCGGCCGCGGGCCGCCGTGGCCGACGACGAGGAAGAGTTTTTCAGTCAGCTGAAACGAAAGTGGTCTGACTTCCGCGTCGACATGCGCGATCCGTTTCAGCGCTCGACGATGATCATGACCGCGGTCTTCACCGGCCTGCTTGTCTACAGCTACCTGCCCGGTCTCACGAACGCCTACATCGCGTGGGCAAATCCCCAGTACGCCCACGGATGGATTGTGCCGCTGTTTTCAGCGGCCCTCCTCTTCTGGTGGCGGCAGCCGATCGCGGCACCGGTGGCGGTCTCGGCTCGATTGGCGGGGTTGCTCCTCCTCGCCGCCGCGTTGGGATTGCGGCTGCTCGCGGCCAACTACCGGATCGTGACGATCGACATGTACACGTTTGTCCCCGCCATCTGTGGAGTTTTTATTCTGCTCGGTGGCTGGAGCGTATTCCGCTGGGCGTGGGCCCCGTTGATGTTTCTCATCTTCATGTATCCGCTCCCCGACGAAGCGACCCGTTACCTCCTCGGGCCGCTCCAGACAACAGCCACGATGGTCAGTACGTTCGCCCTCCAAACGCTGGGGCTCGAGGCTTACCGCGAAGGTAATCAGATCGTGATCGGCGAGATGCACCTCGGTGTCGTCGATGCCTGCAGCGGCCTGCGAATGTTGACGATTTTCTGCGCGTTATCCGTCGGGCTGGTGATGGTAGGTCGCCGCTCTTGGTGGGAAAACGCAGTCATTCTTGCCAGTGCCATTCCGATCGCGCTGGCGGTCAACTCGATCCGGATCACGGTCACGGGAGTCCTCTATCAGGTCGCCGATACGGAGTTCGCGGAGCGAGTGTTCCACGACTGGGCGGGTCTGGTGATGATGCCGATGGCCATGGCCATGCTGTGGGCCGAGCAGTACATTCTTTCGAACGTTTTCCTTGCGGAGATCGAAGGGCCAGCCGTGCTCGGCCGCTCGGCGGAGGCGGCTCCGCAGCCCGCTGGTCGCAAGGCCAAGACGGCCGCAGCCCCCGCCGTTCTCGGCCTCGGCCCGATTGCTGCGAAGACCAACGGGAGTGCCGCTGGCAAGAGCACAGGGAACGCGGGGCCCGTGGTCGGGTTTCCTCCGCGGAAAGGCTGACGCGGTGTCCGGGCCGGTCGATGGCAAGATTCTCGTTGGTGAATCCCGTTTCTGATCCCAGGTGTCGCCCCCATGAGCGAAACTGCTGCTGTTGCCGTCGCGACTGAGCCCAAGGTGCCGCTGCCGTCGGTCGGGGCCCTTGCCGTGCGTGACACGGCGCTGGCGCTGCCCAGTGCCCCAGGCATGCCCTTCCCTGTTGCGCCGGCCGATGCGTCCGGTGACGGCGGGCTCGACGCCAAGCGTCTCATCCATGCCCTGCGGAGACGCTGGCTGCCGGCCTTGGCGCTCGGGCTTTTGACGGGGATCGCCGTTGCGGTTCCCGTCTGGCTGTTCCTGCCGCGCGGCTACGAGGCGGTGGTGTGGTTGCGGATTCGCGCCAGCGGCACCCTCCTCAGCGAGGGGCGGAGCACCGAGTACGACGCCTATCGCAAGACTCAACTGCAGTTGCTCCGGAGCCCCGTTGTGCTCAATGCAGCCCTGCGGAAGCCGGGCATCTCTTCGCTGCGGATGATCACCGAGCAGGACGATCCTCAGGAGTGGTTGGCCAGGACGATCGAACCGGTGGTGCAGGGCGACTCGGAGGTGATGCAATTGAAGTTCCGCGGCGCGGTCGCCGAGGAAACAGCCAAGATTCTCAATGCGATCACCTCCTGCTACCTCGACGACATCGTTAACAAGGATCGCCAGGATCGGCTCGGCCGCCGCGATCAACTCGAGAAGAAGTTCAAGGAAAACCAAACTGAATTGCGCAGCCGGCGCGAGACCTTCAACGATCTCGCCCGAACGCTCGGCACCCGCGACAGCCAAGAAGTGGCGACGCAGCGCAGTCTCCTCATGGATCAGCTCAGCACCGCCAGAAGCCGTATGGTGCAGGCCGAGAATGATCTCGAAAAACTCGAGGGCGAGATCGCCGTCTACGACCTCCGGAAGGGGGAGGCGGCAGAGCTTGCCGACGAGGGAGAGGCTGGTGCCGGCGAGGGGGAAGGCGCCGATGAGGCGATTGCGTCGGATGACATGATCGAAGCGGCGCTCTCGCGCGAGCCGGAGATCCGCGCGCTCGAATCCCAGATCGCCGAACTCACCGACGCTATTCTCGGCCAGGCCGAACGGAGCGCCCGCGGGATGAACGAGCCAGCGGTGAGGCGGATGGTCGGCCGGCGGCAGCAGATCCTCCGTCAGATCGAGGCGACGAAGACGAAACTCCGCCCCCAGATCCTCGGTGTGATCGGAACGGGGGGGACAGTCACCGGTGGGGGCGTCAGTCCCCGTGAACTTGTTCTCCGTCGGCAAACGCTTGTCAAGTCGATCGCGAAGGCGCGAGCGACCTACGAGGACATCTCGAAACAGGTCGTCGATCTCGGCAATGCCAATGCCGACCTCGAGAATCGCAAGGGGGAAATTGACCAACTCGCCCGCGTTACCGACCAGATCGGCCTCCAGCTCGAAGCCACCTCGCTCGATCTCACCGCGCCCCCGCGGGTCACGCTCCTCGAGGAAGCCGTGGTGCCCGTTGGTAACGACACCCTGAAGCGATTGCTGCTCGCTGCGATCGCGGGGCTTGCCGGGGTGACGTTCGGTGGTGGTTTGGTCGTCGCCCTCGAGTACCTACGGAACAGGCTCGGAGATGCCGGGGAGATCCCGTCAAGGATCGGCATCCGGGTGATCGGAACGATCCCCTGGGTCGGTAAGTCGAGGCGCGGCCGTGCCAACGAGTACCGTCTGGCAGAGAGCGTTGACAGTATCCGCACCCTCATCCTCCAGGGAAACCGCGAATCGGCGCGGGTCATTCTCGTGACCAGTGCCGGGGACCGGGAGGGCAAGTCGTCTGTGGCGGCCAATCTCGCCGCCAGCATCGCCAGAGCCGATCACCGCACGCTTTTGGTCGAGGGCAGTCTGCGGAATCCGTCTGTCCATGCGGCGCTCCAACTCGACGCTTCGACTCCCGGGATGGCGGAACTACTCCGCGGCGAGACCACCAACAACGAGGTTGTCCAGCCGACGGCCATCGACGGGTTGTTTGCGGTCACGTCGGGCGCGGTCGACTACGACGCGATCACCGCGCTCTCCCGACAGGATTTTCCCCGGATCATCCAGGGATTCCGCGATTCCTTTGATCATGTCGTCATCGATGCCGGTCCGGTGCTGGCATACGCCGACACACTCATCATGGGGCGGCAGAGCGACATCGCCATCATCGCCACCATGCGCGACCTCAGCAGCGTCCCGGCGACGCTCGCGGCGGTTGATCGGCTCCGGTCGGCCGGTGTCCGCGTCGCTGGCTGCGTGCTCAGCGGGGTGAGTGATTCAGGGACTGGAAATGCGAAAAGGTTTCCGGCGTGATCGTCTGCCGATCAGTTGACCCAGCAGGATTGCAGAACAGATGAAATCGACCGTTGCCTCCACTGCCTCCACTGCCTCCACGTGGGCGCCGGTGATCCTGGGTTTGGTGGCCGTGGTTGGTGTGACGGCTGCCCAAGGGGTGCTGACGGGGCGTTGGACCGGGAAAAACGTCAGTGAGGAACTCCAGCGGAATGCCACGCGGCTGGAGGCGTCTTTCCCGGAGGAGTTCGGCCCGTGGAGGATGGTGGGCGAGACTGAGGCTGACCCAGCCCAACTCAAGGTCGCCGGGGCGGTTGGGCACATCTCGCGCGAGTATCAAAACGTCGACAGCGGTGCCAGGGTTGGTGTGTTTGTGGTCTGCGCCACCCCGAGCGACGCCTCCGGCCACACCCCGGACCGCTGTTATCCGAGCGCCGGCTTCGAGATCGCCGAACAGGAACACCGGGAGACGATCACGCTCGAGGATGGCTCCACGGCCGAGGCCTTCTCAGGCTCCTTCAAGAAGCCTGGGGAAAGCCTGCGGATTCTCTGGACTTACGCCGTGACCGGCAAGTGGATCGCGCCCCAGATCGCCCGCATCGAACTTGCCAACAACCCGTCGGTATTCAAGATCTACGCGATCATCGACGAGACGGCCATGCCGCGTGGTGAGGGAAGTCGGACCGGACTCAAGTTCCTCTCCGATCTGATCCCCGAGTTCGATCGAGTGATCTTCGTTGACGAGGCGCCCGCCGAGGCAACAGCCGGCGAGCGCGGAACGCGACCCTCAGACCCCGCGAGCAGCGCATCGTGATCGCGGAGCCACAGGGGCGGTCATCTTCCTGCCGGCAGGAAGAGCGTGGGAAGCGGTGGTCGAGGGGCCCGAAGGCTTAGGAATGGACCTTTCGAGGAAGCGGATCGTTCTCACCGGTGGTGCCGGATTCCTGGGGACGGCAGTCTGTCGGGTGCTCCGTGCCCGCGGTGTTTCTGATGATCAGGTGATCGTGCCGCGGCGCGACTCCTGCGACCTCACCGTCGAATCGGCTGTCGCACGCCTCTACGACACAGCCCGGCCCGACGTCGTGATTCATCTGGCTGCAGAGGTCGGTGGCATCGGCGCGAATCGGGCGTCTCCGGGGCGTTTCTTTTACGCCAACATGGCGATGGGGCTGCACCTCGTCGAACACGCCCGACGGGCCGGCGTGGAGAAGTTCGTCCACACCGGCACGGTCTGCGCGTATCCGCGTGACTGCGCTGTTCCGTTCCGGGAGGACGACCTCTGGGACGGCTACCCAGAGGTCACCAACGCCCCCTACGGGATCGCCAAAAAGGCACTCTTCGTCATGCTCGACGCCTACCGGCGGCAGTACGGACTCCGCTCGGCGGTGGTGGTGCCGGTGAATCTCTACGGGCCCGGCGACGATTTCGATCCAGCCACGAGCCATGTCATTCCGGCGTTGATCCGAAGGAGTGAGGAGGCACGCCGGGCCGGCATGCCCGAGATGGTCTGCTGGGGATCGGGGATGGCCACCCGGGAGTTCCTCCATGTCGAGGACGCCGCGGAGGCGGTGGTGAGGGCGGCTGAGCGGATCGAGGATCCGCTTCCGATCAATCTCGGTGGCGGGGAGGAAATCGCCATCCGTGACCTCGTGGCGAAAGTGGTGAAGGGCTGCGGCTATCAGGGGCGGATTGTCTGGGATCGATCGAAGCCGGATGGTCAACCCCGTCGCGGCCTCGACATCTCCCGCGCCCGGAAGCTGCTCGATTGGCACCCGACCCGCGATTTCGATCAGGGGCTCGCGGAGACAATCCAGTGGTGGCGCGAGCGGAGCGGATGAGCGGCGGCCCGGCACGATCAGTCCGCGAGGGGTTCGAGGGCGCCGTGGGAGAGGATGAAGCGTCGTGTCCCGGCAGTTCCATCGAAGATCACCGTCGCGACCGATCGCACGCCGGTGCCGCTCACGCCGGCGACAGTGCCCTCACCGTATTCGGCATGCCGCACGCGCTGCCCTTGGATCACGGGGGTGGGTGGCTGCCGCCCGGTCGTCCTCCGGGCGAGATCGGCGGCTGTCTCGAGCGCGGGGGCTGGGCGGGCTGGTCGTGAGGCCGTTCTGGAACGCCCCGGTGGCGAGGCCTCGTCATCGAGGTCCATGACCAAGCCGTCATCCCTAACCGCAGGTGGGCGTCTGTCGGCCGTCGGCGCTGCCCAGCCCTGATCTTCGTCCCAGGAGTCGGGGGGCAGTTGGGATTCGTCATCGGCCCCCGGTCGTCGTCCGCCGAGTGCGTTTCCTGCTGGCGCCTCGCTGCCGGTCACCTCCGTCCCGGCGCCCGAGATCTCGGCGAGAAACAGGCTTGGGCAGCCGATCCGTCGGGTTCCCCGGTAGTCGCGCATCCGGGCACAACTGGCGTGAACCTGTTCCATGCCGCGGGTGATTCCCACGAACACCAGTCGCCGTTCCTCCTCGAGTTGATCGGGGTGATCGAGGCTCCGTTGGTGGGGAAGAATGCCGTCCTCCATCGCCACGAGAAAGACGACCGGAAACTCGAGCCCTTTGGCGGCATGGAACGTCATCAGCGACACCCGGTCGGCGGCAGGGTCCCAGACGTCGGTGTCTGCCACCAGGGCCGTCGTGTCGAGGAAGGAGCCGAGCGGCGATTCGTCCTCCTCGCGTCCCTGCGGGTCGGAGGCGTACGCGGCATCGGCCTGTCTGGCAGCCGTGATCAATTCCTCGACGTTCGCCAGACGGTCATCCCCCTCTTCGTCCTCGTCGTCGGCCAGCATGGCCCGGTAGCCAGTCTGCTCGAGCACCGCTTCGAGGAGCGTTGCGACCGACGGTTCGCTCGCTGCGACCCTGGCGAGCGAGGCCTGGAGTGCGGCAAATCGACCGATCGACGTCGCTGCCCGTGCTGACAGACCAGGGACCGACTTCGCCCGTCCACAGGCGGCGAGGAGTGGCATGGCGTGGTCGGCGGCCCACGCGGAGAGGAGATCGAGCGACTGCCGCCCGATGCCGCGTACGGGGACGTTGACGACCCGGAGAAGCGCCTCGTCGTCGCGAGGATTCCGCAGGAGCCGCAGCCAGGCGACAACGTCGCGGATTTCCCGTCGTTTGAAGAATTCGACACCGCGGAGAAGCTGATAGGGAACGCCCCGGGAACGAAGCGCGACTTCGAGGGAACGGGAGAGCGCATTGGTCCGGAAGAGGATCGCGAAATCGCGAGGGGAGCGAGCCGACGTCGTGATCGACATGGCGATCTCGTCGGCGATCCGTTCAGCCTCTTCGTGTCCTGACGCATCGAGCACGATGCGGACCGGGGATCCGTCAGACGCATCGGTAAGGAGGCGCTTCGGCTTCCGCCGGGTGTTGTGCGCGATGAGGCGGTCGGCCGTCGCGAGGATGTTGGCCGTGCTGCGGTAGTTGTGCTCGAGTTTCACAACGCTTGCGGAGGGGTAATCGCGTTCGAACTCCAGGATGTTGCGGATGCTCGCTCCGCGCCACCCGTAGATCGCCTGGTCGGGATCGCCCGTCACCGAGAGATTCGGATGATCGATCGACAGGCCACGGAGGATCGCATACTGGGCGGCGTTCGTGTCCTGGTATTCATCGACGAGAATCCAGCGGTGACGGGCGTCGAGTTGGCTGCGGAGTTCCGGGTTGTCGATGATCAACCGTGCCACATGGACGAGCAGGTCGTCGAAGTCGACGGCGTTGCACTCGAGCATCATCTGTTGATAGACGGGCCACAAACGCACAGCGACCTCATCAGCCGGCCGTCCCCAAGCGGGTTCGAAGGTCTCCGGTGTCCGAAGGTCGTTCTTGGCACGGCTGATGATTCCTGCGAGACGGTCGACTGGGGTGTGCGTGAGGTTCAGCCCGAGGCGCTTCGCCGCCCGCTTCATCACCGATCCGGAGTCATCGGTGTCGAGGATCGAGTAATCGCTCGTCAGTCCGACCATTCTGGCGTGGGTCCGGAGCAACCGGGCCGCAAACCGGTGAAACGTTCCCATTTCCACCGCCTGAGGCCCCACGAGTGCTGTCACGCGGCGGCGCATCTCGTCGGCAGCCTTGTTGGTGAAGGAGAGTGCGACGATGTTCCTGGCCGGAACGCCCTGCGAGATGAGGTGGGCGATCCGGTGGGTAACGACACGGGTTTTGCCGCTGCCGGGCCCCGCGAGGACCAGAAGCGGGCCTTCCATGTGCGTGGCCGCCAGACGCTGCGACTCATTGAGGTTGTCGAGTTGCATGCGTTCCTGATCAATCCCGCCGCAGCGGTGAACCCCGGTGAGATGCGTAGTTTGGGTGGAGAGCGGTGGATGCCGACTGGGAGGTAGTCGGGATCCCGTGATCCAGAGTATATTTCCTCCCCGTCGGAAGACGGTGCCATCGGATCATGGATCGGGTTTATCGCAGTGGCGGGAAGGGGAAACCCCATCCCGCTCCACGAGGGCTGGACGATCAATGAAGAGTCGCCCCACAAGGGCGGCGCAGGGATGCCCGATGGTACCCCGTCACAGACGGTTCCGATTCCCGGGACATTCCCGGGACACGACGCCCATGGACCGGGAACCCGGTCCGCCGCACGGGAGGGAACCCATGCCAC
>CAMARC010000026.1 GCA_945860405.1 Candidatus Kuenenia stuttgartensis
GTCGTCGATGCCGCCGCGGCGGGCATAGCCGTCGCCCGGCTGTGTCGTGGCGTACGTGATCCACAGGTCCCTGCCCGCATTCTGCGCCGTGGCGGTGTAGGAGACGATCGACCCGCCGTCCGAGAACTCGTAGGCTGACAAGAGCCCGCTCGTCGCCGTGGCAAACGTCGTCCCACCGACGAGGTCGCTCGTCAGCGTCGCCACCGCGACGAAGCCGGTGTTGCCGTTGCCACCGAAGACGTCGGCCGTGAGCGTGTAGGTCTTGCCCGCCTCCATCCGGCCGAGGTGCTGGGAGATGGCGCCGGCGCCGTTATAGCCGCTGATCGATCCGCCATCGGAGGCCAGACGCATGTAGCGGGAATCGGTCAGTCTTCCGGCGTCGATGGCGTCGAAGTTGCCGGCAGGGGCCGTCTTGGCCGTCGATCCGGCGTTCCAGGGGGCGCCCGTGTTCAGGGTGTTGTACCAGCCCACCGAACCTCGAACGTCGGTGTGCCAATCGGTGTAGACGCTCGCGTCAACGGCCTCGAAGCTCGGGTTGACGAGGGACGACTGCGTGATGAAGCCGTCGCCGGCGAGCATCGCCCGCGGTTCGAGCATTTCCCAGTTGCTCGTGCGGGCCGAGTTCCGCAGAGCCCGCCGACGGGAGCGGTGAAAGGAGCGGGAATGCAACCGGTGTCGCACGAACGTGGCGTAGAGCCGCCGACAGATCCCGGGCGTCCAACTGATACGCATGGCAATTCATTCCGTCGGCCGAGGGGTGCGGAAAAGGCCTCCCGGTGTTGTTCCGGGGGCACAGCCGACCGTTTTAGAGGGCTTCTTCCGGATACAAAAGGAATGGGCTCGGCAAATTGACGAATCGACACAAGGTGGGGATGAATCGACATCCGAGACGGATGAACCGGCTTGCGCCGCTGCACCTCGGAGGAGGGTGCGGTGTTCCCTGCCGGCTGCCATGCCCTTCTGACCGTCGGCACCGGGCGATCAGATCAAGGCGACTCCGGACGCGGCTTTTCCTGTGGCTCCACTGCGGCGGGCAGTCGCGGCCGTTCCACCGGCAGTGACGGCCGTGTCTGGGCCACCGCCACATCCTCGCCGTCGACGACCGTGGAGTCCGTCCCGTCCACCGTCACGCGCACTGTCACGTGGGCGTTGCGAACTCCCGCCGTGATCCAGCCGACGATGGCACGCTTCACGAGGAATCGGGTCGGGGGAATGAGCAACAGGAGTCCGAGGGCATCGGTGAGGAGGCCTGGAAAGAGGAACAGCAGGCCGGCGAGGAACAGGCACAGCGTGTCGAGGATCGCATTCCCTGGAACGCGGCGGTGCTCGAGTTCCACCTGGAACTGCCGGAAGGTGAGCCATCCGATCGAGCGGATGAGGACGATCCCCACTCCGGCCATGACGACCACGGCGAGGAGCGGCACCTTCCAATCGGTGAGCGCCCCGAGCTTCAAAAGCAACGCCAGTTCGACGAACGGCAGGCCCAGAAGAGCCGCGAGGAAGATGATTGGATGACGCATCAAAACCTTGCCATGGAGGCCCGAAGATTCCCGGAGTCTACCGGCCCGCGGGAAGAGTTCTTCGATCCGTTTTCCAAACGGGGGCTTGACGGTAACGCTTCCGCAGCGGGAATCTGCAGCGGCCTTGATGACGATCGCCTCTCTCACTTGGCGCAACGGTATGGATGAGCCTCCTGCGAAATCGCCGCTGCGAATCGTCGTCTGCGGGCTCGGCCGCTTCGGGCTCCTCGTCGTCGAGTCGCTGTGCGCTTCTGGCCACGCAGTGACCGTCGTTACCGACCGCCACACCGGCGCCGATCGGGTCGAACGCGCCGAGGCCTGCGGGGCCCGGATCGTTCGCGGCGACTTTCGCAGCGCTGGAGTGCGGCGCGAGGCGGGCATCGAGAACGCCGCGGCGGCCGTCCTCGTCACGGCTAGCGACGTCCACAACCTCGAAGCCGCGCTCGAGATCCGTGGGGAGGCGCCGGGCGTGTCGGTCGTGATGCGCCACTCTGAGCCACGGTTCGCCCCACGCTTCGAGGACGATTTCGGGATCACGGCTGCAATGGCCCCGGAGTGCCTCGCGGCCGAGGCCTTCGTCGAGGCGGCCCTCCAGGCCCCGGTGCCGACGGCAGTCTCCGGCCTGGGTGTGGCGCGTGCGGCATCGCACGCCGAGATGCCGTGGCACTCCCCCCGGCTCTCGTTTATCGCCATCCCGCTCGCCTTCCTCGCCCTCTATCTCCTCGGGATCGTGATCTTCCGCTGGCAGCTCGGCCTCGGCTGGGTCGACGCCGCCTACTTCACGACGTCGATCGTCACCACCGTCGGCTTCGGCGACATCAATCTCCAGCATGCCCCGGACTGGGTGAAGCTGTTCGGCATCGTGCTCATGTTTGCCGGCATCGTTCTGATCGCAATCATCGCCTCGCTCCTCACGATCTTCATCGTCTCCGGCACCGCCGATCAGATGCGCAACGAGTTCCGCGTCCGCCGTCTCCGGGGGCATGTCGTCGTCTGCGGCCTGGGGCACGTCGGGCTCGCCGTCGCCCGGGGGCTCCGGGCCCGTGGTGTGCCGGCGGTGGTCGTCGATTCCGACGCTCCCGACGACGTCCACCGCGACTTCCGTGTCCGCTGCCCGGTGATCGTCGGCGATGCGAAGCGGCCGGTCGTTCTCGCCCGGGCCGGTGCCCACCGGGCCCGGGCGCTGATCGCGTGCACGTCGAACGACGCCCTCAATCTCGAGATCGGCCTGGCAGCGCAGTCGTTTGGCCGCGAAGCCCGGGCCGGGCAGCCCCTCCGCCTCGTCCTCCGCTGCTTCGACGCCGATCTCGCCCGGAGGATCCACGCAGTCTCCGCCGACTACACGCTCCTTTCGGAAGCGCGGATCGCTGCACCTGTGTTCGCCCAGGTGGCCGCTGCAACCGTCGAACGACCGGCCGACTGCCAACGGCGGGGCGGGCCCGACAGCATCAGCCCCCCATGAGCCGCTCGATCGCAGCGGCCGCCGTCATGATCTCGATCCCCTCAAAGCCATGGAGGGCGAGCAAATGCCTGTCGCCCGACACGATCATGTGAGCATGGGCCGCCACGGCGGCAGCGATCACCTCTGTAAAGTCGAAGGTTCGGCCGCTCGGCGACGAGGCTGAGCAAGTGGTACGGCGTTCCTCGCCACAGCAGTGCCGAGAGCACGACGTTGGTGTCAAGAACCATCCGCACGGTGCCCCCCTCAACTCCCGTTGCGGTGGGACTGTCGCAAGGTACGGGCTGCGGTCACTTCAGCAAGGATCTCATCCTCACTCTGGCAAGCAGCACGAGCGTCTTCGAGTGACGGAGCCAACGTGAGCAGTCGCCCCAGAGCTTCCTGCTTCCTGGCACGGTTTGTCAGAAACTCGACGAAATGTTCCACCTCGACAACCTGCTCGGGGGACAGGGCCGTGATCTTGTCGAGAAGCGTTTGCGAGTCCTGCATCGGTGGGGGCCTCTGGGCGCTGGCAGGAGGGGCTGGCCGGCCCGCACACGATTTTACTTGAAGAGGGCCGGATGCTCAAAGCTCTGGCACGCTGGATTGGTATCCAGTTCAGCTACCCCGCCAGGAGCCGCTCGACGCACGCCTCCGCGAACGGCGGATCGTTGATCGCGCAGTCGACTTCGACGAGTGGAATCCCCGGGCTCAGCCACTTGCGGATTGACGAAAAGAGGGCGTCGTCAGCGGACGGATCATGAAACGGCTGGCCCGGCACCGCGATCATGCTGATCCCGCCGAGTGGCAGGAGGACCGTTACCGGGCCGACCGACGCATTCACCTTTTGCGCGAGGATCCGCCCCAGATCGCGGCACTCCTCCGGCGTCGTCCGCATCAGCGTCACCTGGGCGTTGTGACGGTGGAAGCGGCGGCCGGCAAAGGCTGGGGAAATCGTTTCGGGAGCGCCGAAGTTCACCATGTCGAGACATCCGGGCGCGACGACGGCCGGGATCCCGCGGCGGGCCGCGGCATCGAGCCGCGTCGGGCCGGCGCCGAGGATCCCGCCGACGAGCTCATCGGCCCATTCGGTCGTCGTCACGTCGAGGACGCCCGCCACCGGGCCGCTTTCGATCAGCGCCTCCATCGTCCGCCCGCCCGTCCCGGTGGCGTGAAACACGACGACGTCGCGGCCAGCCGCTTCGAGAAGCCCTCGGGCCCGCTCGACGCACGGGGTCGTGTTGCCGAACATCGAGGCGACGATGAGGGGCTTTGGGCCGCTCCCCTCCCCTGCCGCGGCCAAACGGATGTTGGTGTCGACAAGCGTGCAGACCGTGGCCGCCGCCCGGGAGAACTGGCCGCGCGTGAAGGCATTGAGCCCCGCGACGTCCGACACCGCCGGAATCATCACGATGTCGCTGATGTCGAGATAGGGGGCGACGTTCCCGCTGGCGAGGGTCGACACGATCACCTTCGGGACACCGAGCGGCAAAGCACGCATCGCTGCCGTGCCGATCGCCGTTCCCCCCGATCCCCCCATCGACACGACGCCGGAAATCTTTCCTTGGGCATGGAGCCGGCGGATGACCGTCGCCGCCGCCGCCGCCATTGCCGTCACCATCTCTCCCCGATCGCCCCGGGCTTGCAGGGCTGCCAGATCGATGCCCCCCTCGGCTGCCACGGCGTCGCGCGGGATGTCGGCTTCGATCTGCGGCACGCCGAAGCCGCCGCCGTCGACGAGGAGTGGCTCGTGGCCGAGGTCGCGGATTCTCTCGGCGAGGAAGCGATGCTCAATCCCCTTGGTGTCGAACGTACCGAGGACGACGATCGTGCCCATCTGTGAGATTCCTGCCGGAGGATTGCCAGAGCGACGTGGGGGAGGCGTTTCGTCAGCCCTTCGCCGGCAGACGGAGCTCGCCGAAGCGGCGGACTTCGGCGGTGAGGGCCGTCTCCACCGGAAGCCGCTCCATCGAACTCGCGCCATAGAAGCCGTCGATGCCACGGCAGGTGCCGAGGATGAAGCCGGCATCATCCGGCGTGGCGATCGGGCCACCATGGCAGAGGACGATCACATCATCGCGGGTCGCGCGCGCCGCGTCGACGATCTGCTGAACCTCGTCGACGCAGCCGATGAGCGTCTTGGCCGTCGCGGCGCCGATCGTACCGCCGGTCGTCAATCCCATGTGGGCGACGATGATGTCGGCGCCGGCCGCCGCCATGAGTCGGGCTTCCTCGGGGTTGAAGACGTAGGGGGTTGTGAGGAGGTCGAGCGATCGGGCGGCGGCGATCAGATCGACTTCGTGGTGGTAGCCCATCCCCGTCTCCTCGAGGTTTGCCCGGAACATGCCGTCGATGAGGCCGACGGTGGGGAAGTTCTGGATGCCAGAAAAGCCCAGGTCTTTGAGCTCGCGGAGGAACGGGTCGCGGAGGAGGAACGGATCGGTGCCGTTGACCCCGGCGATCACTGGAGTGTGCTTCACCGCCGTGAGCACCTCGCGGGCCATGTCGCGGACGATCTCGTTGGCGTTGCCGTAGGCGAGGAGCCCGGCGAGCGAGCCGCGGCCGGCCATCCGGTAGCGGCCGGAGTTGTAGATCACGATCAGATCGACGCCGCCTGCCTCCTCGCACTTCGCCGACAGGCCGGTGCCGGCGCCGGCACCGATCACGGGGAGACCGCGGCGGATCTTGTCACGGAGCCTGGCGAGGATCGCGGAGCGGGACTGGTCGATCGGGGGCATGAAGATGGTCCTGGTTGGGGGAGCCCACGAGAACGGCTCCGAAAGGTACTTAAGCGGGCGGCGGCACGGGGCGGGCCGAAGTATACTCGTCGGGATTTCTCTTCCCTGCCCGCTCCTTCAGGGGTCTCGATGATGTCCATGCCGTCGTTGTCCGGTTGTCTTGCGGCGTTTGTCCTGCTCCCTACCCTGCTGTTGGCCACCTGCCCGGTGATTGCCGAGGAGGAATACCGCTGTCGCTGCCATGGCGGGCTTTTGAGCGGGGGGCTTGGCCATGACGACGTCGCGGCCGATGCGTTCGGGGCGGCGATCGACGATTCCGGGAACGGCCGTCGCTACGCCCCGGACCGGGCCGTCGACATGCTCCACATCCGCATCGATGTCACCCCCGACTTCGCCCGTCATACCGTCCGCGGCACGACGAGCCTGACGTTCAAGCCGATCGCCAAGCCGCTCGAGCAACTCCGTCTCGACGCTGTCGATCTCACCGTCCATGGGGTGAAGGCCGATGTGCCGATCGCCGACCACACCGTGACGCGCGGCGCGGTGATCGTCCGCTTCGCCGAGCCGATCCCAGTCGACCGCGAGATCACCCTCCACATCGAGCACGAGGCCGAGCCACGCCGCGGGCTCTATTTCCGCACCCCTGACATGGGCTATCCGTCCGGCGACACGCATGTCTGGACGCAGGGGGAATCGCACGAGGCCCGCCACTGGTTTCCCTGCCACGACTACCCCAACGAGCGCTCCACCACCGAAGTCATCTGCCACGTGCCCCCGGAGATGACGGTTCTCTCCAACGGCCGCAAGGTGGCCGAGGAGATCGACGCGGCGACGGGGCTGAAGCGGGTGCAGTGGATCCAGGAGAAGCCCCACGTGAGCTATCTGGTCTGCCTCGTCGCCGGCAATCTCGCCAAGCTCGAGGGGCGTCACCGCGACGTGCCGCTCGGCTTCTATACGCAGCCGTCGACGGCGGCCGAGGCGGCCAACTCCTTTGAGGACACCGCGGCGATCATGGCCTTCTTCGAGGACGACATCGGCGTCGCCTATCCCTGGGGCAAGTACGACCAGGTGACGATCCAGGATTTTGTGGCGGGCGGAATGGAGAACACGAGCCTCACCACCCTCACCGACCAAACGCTTCACACGAAGGCAACCGAGACGATCCGCTCGTCGCGCGGCCTCGACGCCCACGAGCTGGCCCACCAGTGGTTTGGGGATCTTGTGACCTGCAAGGACTGGAGCCACCTGTGGCTCAATGAAGGCTTTGCGACCTACTACGCCCATCTTTACGACGGCCACAAGTTCGGCCGCGATGAGCTCCTCTACGGGCTTTGGAACGACGCCGAGGGGCGGATCCTCACCCAGGGGGACGACACCCGGCCGGTCGTCTGGAAGGGCTATAAAGACGCCAACGAGCAGTTCGACTACCGGGCTTACCCAAAGGGGGGCTGGGTGCTCCACATGCTCCGCAGCCACTTCGGCGACGGTCTCTACCGCAAGGCGGTGAAGACGTACCTCGACCGGCACAGCCTGGCGACGGTGACGACCGACGATCTCCGTCAGGTCTTCGAGGAGCTCAGCGGCAAGCCGCTCGACCGGTTCTTCGACCAGTGGCTCTACCACGCTCGCCATCCGGATCTCCGCATCGGCTACCAGTGGAACCCTGAGGAAAAGCTCGCCCATGTCACGGTCCGGCAGACGCAGCCGGCAAGCGACAAGGTGCTGACGTTTGCCTTCGACACGAGTGTCCGCTTCACCTTCGACGACGGCACGAGCGTCGAGCGGCCGGTGCGCGTCACTGGCACGTCGCACGACTTTCACTTCCCCCTCGACCGGCAGCCGAAGCTCGTCCGCTTCGATCCCCACTACACGCTCCTGGCAAAGGTCGACTTTCCGTTGCCGGAGGCAATGCATCTGGCCCAGCTCGACGTCGCCGACGACATGATCGGCCGGATCATCGCCGTGAAGGGGCTCGAGCAGACACGCTCCCGGGCCGCCGTGGAGCGGCTCGGGAAAACGCTCCGCGAGGACGGCTTCCGCGGCGTCCGCGAGCAGGCCGCTCATGCCCTCCAGGCGATTGGATCGGACGAAGCCCTCGCGGAGCTGCGGAAGTCGCTCGCTCAGCCCGACGCCCGCGTCCGTCGCCGCGTTGTCGAGGGAATCGCCGCCTACTACCGTCCCGGGGTCATGGAACAGCTCGTGGCGATCGTCGGCACGGAGCAGAATCCGGCGATCCAGGCGGTCGCGATCCACGGCCTGGCGAAGTATCAAGACCCGGCGGCCCGCGACACGATCCTCGACGCCCTCCGCTCCGACTCCTACCGCCAGGAGGTGGCCGAGGCGGCGATGGATTCGCTCGGGCAGCATCAGGATGCCACGCTCCTCCAACCCCTCATTCGCCTCGTGGAAGCGAAGCCCGATGCCTTCCCGCCGCGCGTCCTGGGGACGGCGCTGCGGACGGCCGGAAAGCTCGGCAGACTCCGCGACGACAAGGCTTTTGTCCGGGAGTTTCTCGAGGCCCATCTCCTCGACGCGCGGCCATCGGTGCGGCACGCGGCGATTGGGGCGCTCGGTGCGCTCGGCGATCCGCAGTCTGAAGCGCTCCTTCAGGGATTGGCAAAGCACGGCTCCTCCGACCGCACCGGGAAGGTGGCCGAGGAGGCGCTTGCGACTCTCCGAGCGAAGCAACCGCTTGTGCCTGGCGAGGTCAGTGAACTCCGCAGCCAGGTGCGGAAGCTCGAGGAATCGCAGCACAAGCTGCTCGAGAAGGTCGACGATCTGGAGCGGCGGCTGAAGGCGAAGGCGGAGCCGGCAGTGGCGCAGCCGGCCCCGGCGGGCTGACAGGGTCTTTTTGTTTAAGGAGGAATGCAATGAAGTCTGAGGAGCGATCGATCGTGCGTCCGAGCATGATGTCGCTGGTTCTCGCCCTGCTCGTGGTCGGCGTGGTTTTCGCGGCGCACGCGACTGCAGCGGAGCCGCTCCCGTCTTGGAATGACGGACCGGCCCGCACCGCGATCCTTGAGTTTGTCGAGCGGACGACGATGCCCGGCTCGCCCTCCTTCCTCGAACCTGTGGCGCGGGTCGCCGTCTTCGACAACGACGGCACGCTCTGGCCCGAGACGCCACTCCCGTTCCAGGCCCAGTTCGTCGTCGACGAGCTCAAGCGGCTGGAGGGAGACCATCCGGAGTGGAAGGAGAATCCGGCGATCACCGCGGCCCTGGCCGGCGATGTCACCGGAGTGCTCCGCTCGGGGCCCGGCCAGGGGATGATGCTCCTCGAGGCCACGCACGCCGGGATGACGGTGGATGAGTTCAATGACCGTGTCCGCCGCTGGCTCGATACGGCCCGTCATCCCGTCTGGAAGCGCCCGTATTCAGACCTCGCCTACCAGCCGATGCTCGAGGTCCTCGATCTCCTTCGCGATCACGGTTTCACCCCTTATATCGTCTCCGGTGGCGGAGCCGACTTCATGCGCGTGTGGGCGGAAGAGGTTTACGGGATTCCTCCGAACCAGGTGATCGGCTCGTATGGGAAGGTGCGCTACGAACTGCGCGACGACAAGCCGGTGCTCGTCAAGGAAGGGGGCATCGAAATGATCGACGATCGGGAGGGGAAGCCGGTTGGCATCCATCGCTTCATCGGCCGCCGACCGGTGGCCTGCTTCGGCAACTCCGACGGCGACCAGGCGATGCTCGAATGGACGACGATCGAACACGAGCCATCCTTCGGCTTGATCGTCCACCACACCGATGCTGTGCGTGAGTCGGCCTACGATGCAGACCCGAAGGGCACCGGCAAACTCGTCACCGCGCTCGAAGCGGCCCCGCGGCGCGGCTGGGTCGTCGTCGACATGGCCCGCGACTGGAAGGTCGTCTTCAAGCCTGTCGACGGGGCCCCGCAGCGCTGACGGCCCGGCAAAGGGCATTAGCGAACGACCGGCCCCTGGTCGACGCGTACGGCACTCGTCGGAGTGATCACCGCCTCGTCGGCGTTCCAGGTGGTGAGTTCGTCACCGAGATCCTTGACCTTCTCTTTGAGGCGGTCGCCGAAGGCATCGACTTTGCCGGAAACGTCCTTGAACGTCTCCTCGGCTCGGTTCGTGAGGGCCTCGGCGCCGTCGCTTGCCTTCTGGACGATCCCCAACGGCCGCGCACACCCGGCCACCGCCCCGAACCCAAAGGCGAGGAGGACGAACACGGCCAGACGGTGAAGCGGGCCTCGCATCGGCAAGCGTTCCAAAAAGGACGGCTCCCGCCGGATGGCGGATCAGAGCCATTGCATGAGTCGTGACCAGTAGCGAAGGCGCCGGGGCGGTGTCGATCCCGCTTGCCTGGTTGGTTAGCCTCGCCAGCTTGCCGGCGCTGCCTGGCTTGCCCGGTCTGGTCTTGCACCGGAGCGGGGTGGGATGGAACGATCGAGCCGTCGTTCGGCAGCCTTCCTGGCGGCCGTTCAAACTTCCTCCCCAGCCGTCGAGCGCCGTGATCTACCGTACCTGCCTCCGGATGTCGTTGCCGCGGATGGTCTCCATGCCGACGGTCGTCGTTGTTGGCCTGTGGCTAGCGGGTGGCGACGGGTGGGAGAGATCGCGCGCCGCCGACTTCTTGGAAGCCGAGGAGCGCGTCGTTCCCCTTCCTCCGACGGTCGTTGCCGACCCGCTTGGGATGCCGATCGTTCCCCCTTCCGGGCTCGGCAGATGGCTCGAGACTTCGGCTCCACGGGGCGAAGAGGTCAGGCCCCCGGCCATCGAGACGGTGGCGAAGCCGCTCGAGGAGTTTGTCAAAACCCCCTGGAAGGCACCGGCGTTCGCGGCGCCGACGAGGCCCGGCTTGCTCGTCCGCCAGCAGGGACAGTTCCCCTGGGGCATCGATGCAGAGTGGCGGGTCGGTGTCGCCGTCGATTCGACCGGCCCGGGCAGTGGGGAGTTTGCCGACGCGACGCAGTGGACGATCCGTAAAGAGGTCGCCGGCGATTTCTTCATTTACCTCCACGACCGGGGGAGCGGCTTCGTGAAGAACTTCGGTGAACGGGTGTCGGTGTTCGGACGTTACATCAGCACCGGCGACAAGACGAATCCGGTGTCGACGGTGCAGTTCGGTGCGGCGAAGTCGTATTAACGGCGACGCTTGGGCAGACGAAAAAAACCCCGCCGGAGGTCGGAACCACCGGCGGGGCTTCGATTGGATTCACTCGCAAGCGCGACGGGCGATCAGCCCTCGAAACGCTTCAGCGCCGTGATCGCGGCGATGGCGCGGTCGGCGCCACCGAACTGCTCGACGATCTTCTTGGCGGCGAGCAGGTCGTCGATCGACAGCTGGGCGCTGCGGGCAGCAGCGCGGGGCTTCGTCCCCTTCGCGGCGGCCACTTCACCCGACTTGCGGCGCTTCCGCGGGCGGAAGCCCATCCCCTTGAGGACCATGCTCACCTGAGGCGACGACACCACCACGCCCTGCTTCTTGAGGGTCGCCACGATCACGACCGGACGGGGCTTCTCGCCCCGTTCCTTCATGGCGGCGGCGAGTTTGCGGATCTCGTCGGACTTGTTGACGCTCTTGATGTCCTTCTTGTCGACCATCGGGGGAGTTGCTCCTCGGGGGAATCGTGGGGAATCGGAAGTCTGTCACTGTCAATCCTGCCTCCCGGAAGGCCGTGACCGGCGCCCGGCACCGAACGGTGCCGTGTTGGAGGCGACCGTTTTCGGTCGCCACGGTGACGTCGGGGATACGGTCAAGGACGGCGGAGAGACGAAGTTGTGACTTTGTCAAACCGAAGTGTACTAGAGAAAAAATCTGTTACAACCCTCTTCCGCCTCCACTTAATGTCCGGAGGCATTGCCCCCAGCAGGCTGTGGATAAAGTGCCGGCCCGACCGCACGAGGCGGTCGCGAGTGCGTAGCACTCGAGAAAACCGGAGGTTTTCCAAGTGGAAAAAGGTCATGGATGACTTTTTCCACGGGCAGCTACTGTCAGGGGTGGCAGCACCGGGGTGCCGCCGCATGGGTGATCAAAGTCTCGGTTTTGCCGGCGTCGTTGGGGGGAGGAAGTTCGGTGCCCCCTTCACCTTGACTTTCCGCCGGTAGACCTTGTCGCCGCAGGTGGCGACGATCGTATCGAACTCCGGGCCGGCAAAGCAGAGATTCGAAACCCGGCCGTTCGGCGTCGGGATGATCACGTTGACTCTTCCCGGTTGGTCGCACACCTGGAGCCCCATCCGCGTGGCCACCCACAATCGTCCGTCGCGATCGACGCGCATGCCGTCGGCGCCGCTGTCATCGGCGGTGTCTGGGACATGGAGATGGTCGTACCGCTGTTTGTTGGCAAGCGTCCCGTCGGCGGCGATCGAGTAGCTGTACACCCAATGGCTGCGGCTGTCGGCCACGTAGAGGAGCGTCTGGTCGGGGGAGAGGCAGAGGCCGTTGGCAAACAGAAGGCCCGTGTCAACGACGGTGTCGGCGCCCGCGGCGGTGACGAAGTGGACCTTACTCGGGGTCCGGCCGTCCCAGCCCGGTTCGGTGGCATAGATTCCGCCGGCGGCTGTGACGACAACGTCGTTACCCCGCCAGCCCTTCGCCAGCACCTCCGGCTCGCGCTTCTGGTTCCAGGCGAGGATCGCCTCGTCGGCGGCGCTGGCGGCAATGAGCCGGCCATCGGGAGCGAAGCTCTGGCCGTCGCCACGGTGGGAGTCTTCGAGCCACGGCTCCGGCTTCCAATCGGCCGTCAATCGCCACGTCTGCCCCTTGCCGACATCGTTGTAAAACACCTCTCCGCCGGCGTTGACCGCAGGCCCTTCGGTGAAGCCGTAGCCTTCGCCGACGAGCACCCACTCCTCACCGGGGATGAGAATCTCCTGGAGCTGCGGGCTTCCCGTCCCCTGCCCCACCGGCGCGGGCCAGCCCTTCCAGAGCCATTCGATCGCGTCGGGGAAGACCTCCGTGGCGTGCTCGTTGTTGTGGCCACCGTCGCCCCACGCATGGTCGACCTCGTAGCCTGCGAACGTCAGCGACCGCTCGAGGGCCTGATTGGCGATCCACCAATCGCCGCCGTAAATGTTGAGATCCTGGGAGCCTCCCTGGAGGAAGACGCGGATCGGCTTCGGCTCGAACTTCCGCACGAGGGTGGCGTATTCATTGCCGCCGCGCAGCCCCACGTACGTGCCGATGCCGCTGAACACCCGGGAGAAGGCGTCAGGCCGCTCCCAGGCGGCGGTGAAGGCGGCGATCGCGCCGCTCGAGGTGCCCCCGATGGAGCGGTCGTTGCCCGACTTCGAGAGGACGATCGCCCGTCCGTCCGAGGCTTTCCTCTTCTCGACGTCGGGGAGGATTTCATCGAGGAGGAAGCGGGCGTAGGCGTCCCCCAGGCCGTCGTATTCATAGCTGCGGTTGTAGCGGTCAAGGGCGCCGTCGCGGCCGGCGGGGACGCGGCCGTGCATGATGAACACGCCAATCGTCACCGGCATCCGCTTCTCGTGGATCAGCCGATCGAACACCTGCGGAGCGTTGAACTGGATCCCATCCTGATTGACATGGACACACGCCGGGGTGGTGCCGTCATACTGCGCCGGGACATACACCCAGTAGTCGCGAACGGTGCCGGGAAACACCCGGCTCTCGTTGAAGCTGAATTGGAGAACCTCCCCCTTGGGTGCTTCCTCGGCAGCGCTTGCCGGGGGCGATGCCTGGGGGGAAAAGACGAGCCATGCGGCAAGCAGGGCGGTTTGGAAGGGGAGAAGTTTGAGCGCGGAGAAACGGTGATGGACCATGGAGACGACCCCTGGTGCGGTTCCCCGTTTCTGTTCCGATGCCGATCGATCGGCAGTCGCGACGGGGGGCGGTATCATAACGCTCAAATGGCCGACGGCGCTTCTCGGTGCGTCTCATCCCTGATTCGCCCGACGTCCCCCGGGCCACGATGAGCACCGGAGAGCCCTTCGGTGACGTTCATCGCCCCGGGCGATGCAGCCGTCAGCGTTCTTGTCCGCCGTCTGCCCATGGGTGTGTGACCATGCTCGACCCGACCCCCGCTTCAAGGTGTTTGTCACGGTCCCTCCCTCCCTGGATGGCGACGGTGATCGTGGCTGTGTTCGTGGGCCTCGCGCCGTGGCGCGGCGTGATCGCCGACGACCAGCCCGCCCGTTCGAGCCCGGCGGCGAAGGCGGCCTACACCGCCGCTGCCGCGCTCCAGAATCGGGGCGTTTGGGATCTGGCATCCGAGGCCTGGGAGACGCTCCTCCGCGATCATCCCCGCGACCCGTTGGCGGCGAAGGGGCGCTACTATCTCGGGCTCTGCCGGCTCCAGGAAGGAAAATGGCCAGCGGCGGCCGCCGCGTTTCGGGGCGTCGTCGAAGGGGGCGGCAAGGAGGGCGGAGCCGATCCTGAGACGGTCGGCTTGGCACGGTTTGAACTTGCCCGCGGGGCGTTTGCCCAGGCCCAGGAGCAACGGACGGTCGAGGCCTACCGCGACGCGGCAGGGGCACTGCGGGAGTGTCTCGCGGCGAATCCTGGCCCGGGGCAGGCAGGCGAGGTGTCGTATCTCCTCGCCGAAGCGCTCTGGCAGGCGGGGGATCGTCAGGCCGCGCTCGACGGTTGGCAGCGATTCATCGCCGACCATGCCGCGTCGCCACGCCTGCCGGCGGTGCTCTATGCCCTCGGTGTCGCCCAGGCCGAGACCGGGGATCCGGTGGCGGCCGCCGCCACCCTGCGGCGCTTCGCCGAGACGTTTCCCGACGACAAGTTAGCCGACGAAGTGGCGATCCGTCGGTCTGATCTCGCGCTCGCCGCCGACCAGCCCGCCGAGGCAGCGAAGCTCGTCGTCGAGATCGCCCGCCGCAAGGACGGCCCACGGATCGGCGATGCGCTCGAGCGTCTCGGCGCCGCCCTCTGGAGGCAGCAGCGGTATGCCGCGGCCGCGCAGGCCTACGACATCCTCCTTGCCCGCGATCCCGGAGGGCGTGTGGCGGCCGCTGCGCTCCTCTCTGCCAGTGCCGCCTGGAACGCGGCGGGCAACGTCGAGGAAGCGCGGCAGCGACTCGAACAGTTGCTCACCCTGGAGGCGGCCCCCGCGGCGCTTGTGGCCGAGGGGGGAGCGCGGCTCGCGCGGATGCATCTTGCTGCCGGCCGCACTGACGACGCCGTCGCCGTGGCGAAGAGGATGCTTGCGCTGGGGGAGGCCGCGAGGCTGGCCGCCGACGGCGAGGGGGATACGATCGGCGATGGCCTCATCGCCCGCCTGCAACTGGTGGCTGCCGAGGGGCTCGTCGATCTCCCCGGCCGGCGCGACGAGGGGCTCGCGCTCCTGGCAAGATTGGTCGCCGATCATCCCGACGATCCCACCGTAGCGCCGGGCCTGGCGCTCCAATCGTCGGTCTTGTTGGCGGCTGGGAGGAGTGACGAGGCGATCGCGTCGGCCGATCGCTTTCTCTCCCTCTCTGCGGCGCAGCGTGGGGAGACGGCCGCTGATCTGACGACGCTCAATGATGTACGCGCGATCCGGGCCGAAGCGCTGCTCACGCGGGGCGATGCCGCCGCGTCGGCAGACGCTTTCCGAGAGTTGGTGTCGACCGCCGGAGACGATCCCCGTGCGGCACACCTTCGCTTGCGGTGGGGCGCCGCGCAGGCCGCGGCCGAAGACTGGGAAGGCGCCCATGCAACGCTCGGGCCGCTCGCAGGCAGCGGCGGGGAGGGCCTCGAAGGGGATGAGCGTCCCCTTGCCCTGCTCCTCGATGCCACGGCGCTGGTCGAGCTTTCGCGTGCCAAGGAGGCGGTGGTGCTCCTCGACCGGCTCGGTCGTGAGCATCCCGCCTGGCCGCGCCATGCCGAAGGGCAATTGCTCGCCGTCAGGGCCCGACGTGAAGCCGGGGATGCCGCCGGCGCCGTCGTGATCGGCGAGCAACTCGTGGCGACCGCCCCCACGCCTGCGATCGCGGAGCGTGCCTGGTTTCGTCTCGGGCAGGCCCGGGAGGATGCCGGGGATTCGGCGGGGGCGATTGCGGCGTACGGGGAAGCCCGGCAGATCGCGCCACAGGGACCGCGGGTGGCTCCCGGTCTCCTCGCGGAAGGATGGTGCCATGAGGCGCTGGGGGCCCTCGACCGAGCTGTCGCCTGCTGGACGGAGGTCATCGAACAGCATCCAGACACCGCGGCGCTGGTGCCGGCGCTCCTCGCCCGTGGTGATGCCCGGCAACGGTCCGGGGGGGCGCTCGAGGGCCTTGCCGACGCCGAGCGGGTCGTCGGCCTGGCTGCCGCCCACGACGGCAGGGTGAGCGCCGCGGCGGAAGCAGAGGGGAGATTCCTCGCCGGGCTCTGCCTGGCGGCCAGCGGCCAGACCGCGGCGGCGATCGACACGTTCGCGGCCCTCCTCGCGGCCACCCCCGACTTCCCAGCGGCCGATCGAGTGCTCCTCGAGCTCGGCCTCTCCCGGTCGGTGGCCGGGGATCCGGCCGGGGCCGAATCGGCCTTCGAGGACCTGCGGCGCCGGTTTCCGCAAAGTCCGCGGCAGGCCGATGCCTGGCTCGAGAGCGGCGAGATGCGCTTTGCCGCCGCTGATTGGAATCGCGCGGCCGAGGCCTACCGCAACGTCCTTTCGGCCACCGGGGATGTCGCCGGAGGGGCCCCGCTGCGCGAGCAGGCCCTCCACAAGCTCGCCTGGATCTTGGCCATGCAACAGGATCATGCCGGTGCGGCTGAGGCGTTTGCAGATCAACTCGCCGAACATCCCGACGGCGTCTGCGCCTCAGACGCCAAGGCGATGCTCGGCGACGCGCTGTTTCGGCTGGGGCGATTCGACGAGGCGGAAAAGGTGCTGGTACAGGCGCTCGCCACGCCGGAATCGCTCTCTTCGCCCGATCTGCTCGGCCTGGCGACGGTCCGCGGGGCGGAATGTGCCGCCAAGGGGGAACGCTGGGAAGAGAGCTTTGATCTCGTCGATCGCTGGCTCGGCGCGGTCGGATCGGCTCCCGGCCAGGAGCCGGCCGGGGGCGCGACGGTGGCCCAAGGGAGGTTTGCCCGGGCCTGGGCCCTGCAGAATCTCGGTCGGCTCGACGAGGCACTCGCCGAGTTCCGTGCGCTGGCGGAAGCGGGCCTCGAGCCTGAAGCGGGGCGCGGTCCGGGAGAGTTGGCCGCCCGGGCCAGGCTCATGGAAGGGGAGATCCTCTTCGAACAGGGGCACCACAAAGAGGCGATCGCTTCCTTCTTCAAGGTGGCCTACGGATTCGGGGAGACCGAAGCCCCGGCCTCCTTTCACCCCTGGCAGGCGCAGGCGACTTACGAAGCGGCCCGCTGTTTCGAGGTCCTCATCAAGCCCCAGCAGGCCCGCGGCCTGTACGCTGAGCTGGTCGACCGTTACCCAGCGTCGCCGTACGTGACGGCGGCGCGGAAGCGGATCGACGCCTTGGACGGCACCGTGAAGTGAGTTTCTCGAGCCCTTCGTCCCCACCCATTCCCCCGTCATCGCTGCGAAGGCCCCGCCATGTCGATCAACGTCGGTGACCTGAAGTCCCTGTGGGAGTTGTTCCTCGCCGGCGGCCCGCTGATGTGGCCGATCACGGTGATGTCGTTCCTCGTCGTGGCGTTCGGTCTTGAGCGGCTCGTGGCGCTGCGAAGGGGGAGGTTTGTCCCCACGGCCCTGGCGATGAAGCTCCGTCTGATCGCGGATGGATCGCCATTCGACCCGCGGCAGGTGGCGGCGTGGTGCGATGCCGATCGCTCGGTGCTGGCGACGGTCGTACGCGCCATGCTCGGTCGGCTCGGCAGGCCGCTCCCCGAGGTGGAGCATGCCGTGGAGGCGACCTCGAATCGGGAGGCATCGCGCCTCTATGCGAACATCCGGCCGATCAGTCTCGCCGTCACGATCACGCCGCTTCTCGGGCTCCTCGGCACGGTCCAAGGGATGATCATCGCCTTCTACACCACGGCCAATCTCCAGGCGGGGGCCAACCGGGCAGCGGAACTGGCCAGCGGCATCTATCTCGCGCTGATCACGACCTTCGCCGGCCTGTGCGTCGCTATTCCCGCCGCGATCATCGCTCATTACCTCGAGGGGCGGATCCTCGCCGGCTTTCGCAGGGTCGACGATGTCGTCGCTGGACTCCTTCCCGCCATCGAGTCCTTCGAAGGGCGTGGCCGGTCTAAGGGGGACGGCCGGCCGGCCGACACAGGCGCGGGTGGGGGGAAGGTATGAGTGTCCGCATCGACAAAGGGAGGCTGGGCGGCGGGCTCGACCTGACGCCGATGATCGACATCGTCTTTCTCCTGATGATTTTCTTTCTCGTCGCCAGCAAGCTCGAGGAGGATGATCGGGCGATCGACGTCTCTCTTCCGCAGGCATCGGCCGCCAAGCCGCTCACGACCCGTCCGCGCGAGTTCATCATCAACATCGACCGCGGTGGCAACACCTACGCCGGCGCCAGGCCGGTGGCCGCCGGAGAGCTCGTCGGTCTCCTCCGCCAGGCGGTGGCCGACAATCCGGGGCGTCAGAAGGTGACGGTGCGGGCCGACGAGAACGTCGCGCACAAGCATGTCGTCGCCGTCATGGATGCCTGCGTGCAGGCCGGGATCGAGGATTATCGCGTGCAGTCGGCACCGGAGGGATCCGCCGGTCCGGACGACGCCACCCCCGGCGAGCGGTGAGGACGACCATGAAACGGCCGATCGACACCCCGCTGCGGCCCAAGGCTTCGACCCGCCGCTGGCGGAGCCGCGCTCGCCTCGCGGCCGCCGTGATGGCGAGCCTGCTCCTCCACTGGCTCCTCCAGCAGGGGCTGGCACGAACCGTCATCAACGTCCGCCCCCTCGACGGACTGTTTCCCGACCAGGAGCCCTCCTACCGCCCGGAGCTGGCGACCGACTTTCCCCTCCACGACGACAGTCCCGTGCGGGAATCGTTTGCGCACGAGCGGCCGCTCGACGTGCCCATCGCCATCGAGGCGGCCGCCCCGGCGTCGGGCCGGGGGCCTCTCCGCGACGGGGAACGGTCCGTGGCCGACATGCCGGTGGAGGAGGACGCGGAGACGCCCGATGTCAGCGCCACGAGGATCGACCGTCCGAGCCTCGAGGCTCTGGCGCCAAGCCCGGCAGCGCTTCAGGAGCCGGAGCGGATCGTCGCTGCCCTGCCGGAGGGGGAGACGGCTGCCGAGACGATGCCCACGGTCGTCGGCAGCGCCGCCGAAGCGCCAGCGTTGACGCCGCGGAGGGAGCGGCAAAGCGGCATCGCGGGGCCGGCGGTCCCGGCGACGCCGGCGATCATGGCGGAACGGTCGCGGGCGGCGGCCGCTGACGACAGCCCCGAGGCCGAGGCTCTTCCTGCAACGCCAGTGCCTCCGCTGACTCCGCGGCGCTTCTCGCGCGCAGCGACGGAGGCTGACTCCGCCCCCGCGCTTCCCCGGTCGCCGCGTCGCACGGAGGTCGCCGACGCAGGCGCGGAGGGCGCGGCTGCGGCCGACAAGCCCTCGGCGGACAAGCCCGCGGCGGACAAGATAGCACTCCCCACCCGAGGCCCGGCGGCGGCTGAGCCGGGTGACGGGGCCTCCTCGGCGGCGCTCCGGCCCGGCGCGGACATGAGCGATCTCTTGGCCGGTGCGACACCCCGCGTGCGCCCCTCAGGCCGGATCCCCGACCGGGGGCGAGGAAGCTCCGCAAGCGCTCGCCGGTCTGCAGCGCCTGTCATGGAGGAGGACGGAGAGGTGTTGTCGGTGGGGGAGTCGGGGGGCTCGGTCGGGGCCGCACTCCGTCCGCGTTCTGCAACTCTGGCCGGCACTGCCACCCTCGCCGGACCGGCCGGCGTGGCGACGCCACTGCCCCGCGCCCGGACGCTCGCGCTTCCCGCGGAGTCGAGAGTCCGTGAGACGGCCGAAGCCTTCGCCCGGCGGTCGCGCGCGATCCGAGGGGAATTGCGGGCCGACGAAATCGTGGAGCGTGGCCTCGCGTGGCTTGCCGCGGCCCAGGAAGACGACGGGCGTTGGACGCTCGGCACCTATCATCCCAAGGGAGTCGGGGGCGCGGTCCGCCTCCAGTCGGACACCGCTGCCACCGGCCTTGCGTTGCTGACGTTTCTCGGCGCCGGCTACGACCACTTCGATGGCCGGCATCGGGAGGTTGTCCGCCGCGGGCTTGAGTGGCTTGTGTCTGTGCAGAAGGCCGATGGTGATCTCTTCGTTCCTGCCGATCCGGTGTCGAACAGCTGCGCCTGGATGTACAGCCACGGGATCGCCACGATGGCCCTCTGTGAGGCGGTCGGCATGACCGGCGATCCGCTCCTCCGGCCGGCCGCGGAGAAGGCGATCGGGTTCATCGTGGCGAGCCAACAAGCCGAGCGAGGCGGATGGCGCTACCAGCCCCGGGCCGATTCCGATCTTTCCGTGAGCGGGTGGATGCTTGTCGCGCTCCGCGCCGGGACCCTTGCCGGCCTCACCGTGCCGGCCGAAACCTATGCCGGCGTCCGCCGACTCCTCGACGAGTCGGCCAATCCCGACAAGCTCGGGCACTATCTCTACAACGCGTTGAGTCCGGAGCAGCGTCCCTCCGACCTCTCGGCTGCTTCGATGACGGCGCTGGGATCGCTGATGCGTCTCCACACCGGCACCCCCCGCACCGATCCGCCGCTTGGCGCTGCGGCCGCAAGCCTCGCGGCGATGAAGCCGGCCTACGGGACGCGCCAAGCGCGGACGCGCGACGCCTACCTCTGGTATTACGCCTCGCAAGTTCTTGTCCAGACCGGCGGGCCCGAATGGGATGCCTGGTACGGCCAACTCTGCACGGCGCTCGAGGCCGAGCAGGTCACCGACGGAGAGCAGGCCGGAAGCTGGGAGCCCCTCGGCACCGTTCCCGACCGCTGGGGCGCGTTCGGGGGACGGCTCTACGTCACGGCCCTCCACCTCCTTGCCCTCGAGGTTCCCTACCGGCACCTGCCGACGTACGGCGCTACCAACAACGAGCCTCGCTGACGTTCCCTCACCCCCTCCCTCTTGCACGAGCCATGCCCCGCCACGCTGACGACTTCGATGCTGATGACGAGTTTGAGGAGGATGTCGACGACGGGAGCGACGATGGTGATTCGGCCGTCGACGACGATGACGAGCCGACGATCCCCTGCCCGTTCTGCAAGGCCGAGATCTG
>CAMARC010000027.1 GCA_945860405.1 Candidatus Kuenenia stuttgartensis
ATCGAGGTTTACAGCACGCTCTCGCGGAAGAAGCAGGCGCTCGAGACAGTGCGACCCGGCGAGGTGGGGATGTACCTCTGCGGGCCGACGGTCTACAAGCCGAGTCACATCGGCCACATGGTCGGCCCGGTGATCTTCGACACCGTCAAACGCTACCTCGTCTACTCCGGCTGGAAGGTGACGTGGGTCGTGAACGTCACCGACGTCGACGACAAGATCATCGTCGAGAGCGCCGCCCGCGGCACGACGATGCAGAAGCTCGCCGAGGAGATGACCCGCGACTACCTCGACAACCTCGCCGCCCTCGGCGTGACCACGATCGACCAGATGCCGAAGGCGACCGAGCACATCGGCACGATCATCACCTTCATCGAGGGGCTGATCGCCAAGGGCTTTGCCTATGCCTCCGACGGCGACGTCTACTTCGACGTCACCCGCGACGCCGATTACGGCAAGCTCACCAACCGCTCGGTCGACGCCATGCAGGGGGAGGGAGGCTCGACCGCGGAACGGAAGCGTTCGTCGGCCGACTTCGCCCTCTGGAAGAAGGCCAAGGCGGGGGAGCCTTCCTGGGAGAGCCCCTGGGGGCCGGGCCGGCCTGGCTGGCACATCGAGTGCTCGGCGATGTCGCGGGCGATCCTCGGCGAGCACTTCGACATCCACGGCGGCGGCCTCGACCTCATCTTCCCCCACCACGAAAACGAGATCGCCCAGAGCGAGTCGCTCCACGACAAGCCGATGGCCACCTACTGGATGCACAACGGCCTCATGCAGGCCTCCGGCGCCGCCGGCAAGGTGGGGGGGCGACCGCGCGGAAGCGACGGCGGCGAGGATGTGGCAAGCCAAACAGCTACGAAGATCAGCAAGTCGACCGGCGCCGAGCCGTTCAAGAATCTCCTTGCCCGTCACCGTGCCGAGGCGATCCGCTTCCTCCTTCTCTCCACCCACTACCGCAGCCCGATCGCCTTCGGGGAGGAGCCGCTCGGCGAGAGCGCCCGCGCCATGGAAGCCTTCGAGCGCCTCTTCCAGCGCTTCGAGAGGCTCACCGGCACCTCCTTCTACGCGCTCCAGCCCCGCAACCGGCTTGCCGGCGACGCAGCGGTGGCGGCCGCCGGCCCCGACGCGACGGCCCTCCGTCAAAAATTCCTCGAGGCGATGGATGACGATTTCAACACAGCGATCGCGATGGCGACGCTCTTCGATTTCGTCCGCGTCGCCAACAAGTTCATCGACACCCAGGGCATGGAGAAGCACTCCACCCCGGCCGATCAGGCGAGCCTCCGGGCGATGATGGAGGTGTTTCGCGAGCTGACGGGGGTGCTCGGGCTGTTTCTCGTCGAGCCCAAGGCCAAGGCGTCGGGCGCGGATGACGATCTCGTCGGCAAGCTCATGGAGCTCGTCATCGAAATCCGCGCCCATGCCCGGAAGGCGAAGGATTTCGCCACGGCGGATCTGGTGCGAACAAAGCTCACAGCCGCCGGCGTCGTCCTCGAGGACCGTCCCGATGGCACCGGCTGGTCGAGGAAGTCGTGATCGCCCCTTCCGCGCAATCCCAAATCGATACTCTCATCGATATCCAGATCGTCGGCCTGGGGGAGATCCTCTGGGACGTCTTCCCCGACGGAGCGCGGTTCGGCGGAGCCCCGGCCAACTTCGCCTGCAGTGCCTCAGGCCTTGCCGCAGGATCTGCACGCGTGTTCATGGCCGGCGCCGTCGGCCGCGATGATCTCGGCCGCAGAGCCCTCGCCGAGTTCACGGCCCGTGGCGTCGACGTGGCGGGGGTGGCGGTTCTCCCGGAGCCCACCGGCCGGGTCGATGTGACGGTCGATGTGGCAGGCCATGCCTCGTACGTCTTCGCGCCCGACTGTGCCTGGGACAACGCCCCCTGGAGCGACAGCCTCGAGCGGCTTGCTGCCGCGACGTCGGCCGTCTGCTTCGGCACGCTCTCTTCGCGCGGGGCGACGGCGCTGGCCACGATCCGCCGCTTCCTTGCCGCCGTCCCCTCCCCTGCCCTGCGGATCGTCGATATCAACCTCCGCCCGCCGTTCTGGTCGCCGGACGTTGTCCGTGACTCGCTCCCGTTTGCGAACGTAATGAAGTGCAACGACGACGAATTGCCCGTGGTGGCGGAGATTCTCGGGCTCACCGGCAGCCCCGAGGCGATCCTCCGACAGCTCGTTGATCGCCACGCCCTCCGCCTGGCCGCGCTCACGCGTGGGGCGAAAGGCTCGCTGCTGGTCACCGCCGACGGCTCGGCAAGTGACCTGCCTGGCACGCCGGTGGAGGTCATCGACACCGTCGGCGCTGGCGACGCTTTCACCGCCGCGGTGACCCTCGGGCTCCTTGCTGGCTGGCCGCTCTCGAAGCTCCATGCCCACGCCGAACGTGTGGCAGCCTATGTCTGCACGCAGCGTGGCGGCACGCCGCCGATTCCTGCCGAGCTCCGGATCGGGTGAGGGCGCGTGAGCGGTGAGGCGGCCTTGAGGGCCTCGGGGCGACGCGTCGATGGTTTGGAGCGGAGTAAACGATGCCAGTCACTGAAAACCTACTCGATCGTCCGGCGATCACCTAGCGGCTGTTCCATTCGCGGCGCACCGACATTGTACCGACGTTCGTGGTCGGCGAGGGCTTCGGCTCGGTCGCCATGCCATCCGCGTCGATCACCCGCCTTGCCCTCAACCCCCTGTTCAAGTCAGAGACCGCGGTCAGACTCTCGTCGCAAGTCCGAAGTGGGGGACGAAAACGTCGCCCTCACGTTGTAAATCGACGGCACGGTCGGCTTCATCCGGTGGAAGTGAGACGGGCGAGGCTCTCGTGGATTCGTTCGGCCATAGCTTCAGGTGAGTAACGGGTCTCGACGGCGCGAAGCAAATTGCTCCCGAGCCGACGTCGCGTCTCGGGGTCTGCAAGGAGGCTACTGCATGCGGTTGTGAATTCACGAAAGTCGCCGACCCGAAAGAATTGCACCTCGTCCGTTGATACCATCGAGGTAATCGATGGCAGATTCGGTGCGATGACGGGCTTGCCCTGGGCGCCGTACTCTAGAAGTTTCAGCGGACTCGACCACCATGTGTGGTTCGTGATTACGCACAAGTCCATGCGGGCGATGTACCGCGATACTTCTACATGTGGAACCTTGCCAGGCAGAACGTATGCGTCGTGTGGCGCATCCTGCAGAAGTGACTCGATCCGTGGCCTCTCAGGACCATCCCCGACGAGCAGCAGCGTCAGTTGCGGGAACTGGCGACGCAACTCAAGGAACGCCGCCACCAGTCGATCGAGAGAATACCAGTCCGCAAACCCGCCGACGAAACCAAGCACCAAAGCGCCCGCCGGAATCCCCCCTAGCGGTACATCGGGTACCGCCGGCCGCGATGCGGCATTCGGAACGACGTCGATCGCGGTGGCGTCGACCCCGATCCGATCGATCAGCGCTGTGGCCAATGGGGCGGACACCGTCCACAAGCGATCTGCCCCACGATATTTTCTCATCTCGAACGCCTCACCCTGTTTTCGAACCCATGACAGCATGACCTCAGGGATCGAATCGGCCACCAGGGATTCGACATTCAGAATGAACGGAATGCGATTCTGTTTGGCAAAACGAATCGCAGCATCGCTCCAATAAAAATTGTAATCGATGATCAAATCCGGCACATCGCGACGCGCCTCAAGCCCTGCTCGAAACTGATTACTGCTGCGTTGATAAGCCATGTCCTTGAGCGTTGCCCATAGGCGTCGTGGTAGACAACGCTTGATAAGACGCTTTGTGGCGCCGGAGCCGGCAGCAGAGCCTTCGGCCGCGCCCGCGTTCGCTGCGCTGCAGTTCCGCAGCGTGATGATTGTGGCGCTATGCCCAAGTTGCCCAAGCACTTCGCGAATCCGCTTCAGACGAACCATGTCGCCAATCGTGTCAGACTCGTCCATTCCCGGATGCGACACCGTGATCCAGATCCGCAGGCTGGCGGAAGATGCGGTCATCGTCGCTCACCCTGACCAACTTGCGCGGTAGTGGGCCTCCGGAACAGATCGCAACGGGTATCGGCAACGCGATCCCAGGTAAAGGGACTGGCGGCCCTGGCCCTTGACACCTTCACGAGGTCGAAACGACCAGCCGGCATGGTTGCACACTCCTCAATCCGCGCGGCGAGGTCCTCTGGGCCGCGTTTGTGAATAACGACACGCTTGGAACCGTCTACAAGTTTCCTGGTGGCCCCGGCGTCTTTGTCGGTCACGGCAAGGCCAAGGCCAAGGCCGTTGCGGTGAGGACGAAAGTCGGCGTGCCTACAAGCAAAGTAGGTTGGACGGAGTCGTCAAACCGCCCGGATAAACTGTCCAGTCGTGCATTGGCCAGTCCGCCCAGAAAGTCGACTTCAGACCGTCGGTTAAGTTGAAAGGATAGGTCGGGCAATGGCACGTTGGCAAGCGTCGTTAGAGCGGGGTGTTTTGGTAGTGACCGTCTTGGATTTCTTGGACGAAGCCATATGGGGGGTTCGGGGTGCGGCCGACTCAAGAGAAGAGGCCGCGTTTGCGGCTTGAGTCGAGTCCTTCGACGAGTCCGGGGCGGTAGCGGTCTACGCCGTGCCACGTGCTCGCGGAGACTTCAATGTCCGGCGACAGGCGGAGCAGACGATCAAGAGGGCTTGCATGAAGGCTTTGCTGAAGCTTTTTCGAAATCTCCGGTCGAGCCGCGAGATCGAGATGATTGAGCGGCACCCTGCTGACCCGTGCCGGGCTTGATCAGCCGCACCAACCGGGTGGCCCGGTTGCACTGTCCCCAGTCGACCGAGTCCGATCGGGCTGCCCGATCGAGTTATCCGGCTCCAGCTTCGGGTTCCATCAACACCCGTCACCGGACATCAGGAGCCGTCAAGCCTTCATAAACCCCGCGAAAATACGCTAGTTTCGACTTTTGCAGTTTTTTCTGCCGAAAAACTGGTCTCGGGAAAAAGGTGAGCCTCCCGCACAGTGGTTGGGTCTTCACATCCACCCACATGCGCAAAGAGGCTCACCGTGGCCCTTGTACCTGGATTCGAGCGGTTCCTGCAAGGACTGGGGACCGTGACTACGGCCCCGACGTTCGCGAGCCTGGTCACGATCGTGACTGGCTGGGTTTTCTCGGGTCGAGGCACGGTCACGCGGATGATCCTGGCGGCCGGTCCGTCGGCCACCAAGCACTTCTCCTCCTACCACCGGGTTTTCAGCACCGCTCGCTGGTCGATCGACGCCCTCGGCTGGGCGGTCTTTGAGATGGCGAAGCCTCTGCTTGGGGACATCGTGATGCTCGGCCTCGACGACACGCTGGCCCGCAAGCGCGGACTGAAGATCTTCGGAACGGGCATGCACCATGACCCGCTCTCCTCCACGCGCAGTCTGGCGTTCCTGCGCTAGGGACACAGTTGGGTCGTGCTGGGATTGATCGTGGAGTTGCCGTTCCGTCCAGGCCACCACACCTTCCTGCCGCTTCTCTTCCGGCTCTATCTCAATCGGAAGAGTGCGGCGAAGCACCGCCGCTCCTACCGCACCAAACCGCAGCTTGCCGTCGAGATGCTCACGATCCTCTGTGGAGCCGAGAAAACAAGGCGATTTCATGTCGTGGCTGATAGCGCCTACGGCGGTCAGAGCGTGCTCTGCCACCTGCCGGAGAATTGCGACCTGACGAGTCGGCTGCTGCTCACCGCACGCCTCTACGACGCCACGCCTCCGCGACGCGAAGGTACGAATGGCAGGCCACGCAAGCGTGGCCTTCGTCTACCGTCGCCCGGAGCGATGCTCGAAGGACGCTGCCGAAGGGTCGCCGTGTCGAGCTATGGTCGCAGGCACGAAGCCCGCATGAATGATGCCATCGCTCACGTTTTCGTGGCACCGGACAGGCCGCTGCGCGTTGTGGTGAGCGAGGCGATCGGCGGAGGCCGGGGGAAAGAGGCGTTCTATTCCACGCGGCACGATGCCACGGCCGAACAGGTCGTTACCTGGTACGCGACGAGGTGGAGCGTCGAGGTCACCTTTCGCGACTCCAAGCAGCATCTCGGCGTCGAGGACCCGCAGGGCTGGACCAAGGCATCGGTCGAGCGCACCGCGCCGCTCGGCATGCTCCTCCACTCCCTCGTCGTGCTCTGGTTTGTCGCCGAAGGCTTCCGACATTGGCGGCCGCTCGACTGCCCGTGGTACACCTCGAAGTCCGAACCCTCGTTCGCCGACATGCTCGCCACCCTCCGACGACTTTCCGTCAGGATGGAGGTTTCGAAGATGGCCCTCCGAGGCCGGGGTGCCCGAAAACTCGCTACGCTCCTCGAAAACGTCGTCGCAATGGCCGCGTAAACTTCAAAAGTCGAAGCTAGCGCTGCGGAGAAAAGCCGGAAGTCATTCCCCTCGACAGAGCGATTAGGCCGGTGTGGTGTCGCCCCGGCCTCGGTTCCTTGTTTGTCGGTGTCGCGGGGCGTATGATCCACACCAGTTCTTCGTATGGGGGATGCAGCGAGCGGTATTCCGGATCAAAGACCCGGAGGCCCTCGGACTGTGATCCGCTGGATCGTTCGACGATCCATGGCTGCGTCGCGACGTGTTTGTCGCGATTGATGTGTGCCGGCCACTCTGGCCGGCATGTCCGGCATTCGGTGTCTGTGGCCTCTTGGCTCCCTGGCCTTCTGGCCTTTTGGGGGCCTGCGGTGCAGCCATCACCCTGGAGGTGATCGATGGTAGCCCCCGTGCGCCCGCTTTTTGTCTCCACCTATCCCCCCGAGGCATGCGGGCTGGCGACCTTCACCAAGGACACCGCCGATGCGGTCGATCTGGCTGCCGGGCAGGCCGTGTCGTCGGTCGCGGCGATCGAGCGGATTGCCGCCATCCCCACCAGCGATCCGCGGGTGACCCACGTCATCGACAACCGTCGCCCCGAGGCCTACGCCTTCGCCGCCGAGGTGGCCAACGACGGCCCCTGCGATGTCGTCAATCTCCAGCACGAGTTCGGGCTCTATCCAGGCGATTGGGGCTGCCGGATCCTCGACTTCGCGGCAGCCTGCACGAAGCCGATCGTCACCACCTTCCACACCCTCCTTCCGCAGCCCGACGCGGCGCCGCGGCGGATCGTCCGCGAGCTCGCGGCGCGGAGCCGGCGCGTCGTCGTGATGACGCGGATCGCGGCCCGGTTGCTCGAAGAGCACTACGGCGTCGATCCCGACTCCGTGCGGATCATTCCCCACGGTGTCCCTCCGGTGCCGTTCGGCCGCGACGAATCCCTCAAGGAATCGCTCGGGCTCGCCGGCCGCCGCCTGATCTGCACCTTCGGGCTCATCAACCGCGGCAAGGGGCTCGAGCACATGATCCGTGGCCTTCCGGCGCTGGTGGCCGCCTGCCCGGAGGTGCTCTATCTGATTGTCGGAGCGACCCATCCGCAGGTGAAGCTCCAGGAGGGAGAGGTCTACCGCGAAGGGCTCGCCGAGCTGGCCCGGTCGCTCGGCGTCGGCGACCACGTGCGGTTTGTGAACCGCTACCTGAGCCTCCCTGAACTGCTCGCCCATCTTCAGGCCTGCGACGTCTTCGTCACGCCGTACCCCGGCAAGGATCAGATCGCCAGCGGCACGATGGCCTACACGATGGCCGTCGTCGGCGCCGTTATCAGCACGCCTTACCTGTATGCCTGCGAGATGCTGGCGGAGGGGCGCGGGATCCTCGTTCCCTTTTCCGATAGCGACAGCCTCGCCCGCGCGGCCATTCTCCTCCTCACGGACGACAGGCTGCGGATGAAGACCCAGCGGAAGGCCTATCGCTACGTCCGGCCGATGTTCTGGCCGAACGTCGGCCGCAGCTACCACGACCTCTTCAGCCGGGTCGCCGCCGATGATCGCTGGCCCACCCCGCGCGGCGTTCGGTCGGAGTCGTCGGCTTCCACGCTCGTCGCCGCGCTCCAGGGAGAAGCCCAATGAACGCTTCCAGCCGACTCGTCCTCTCCCACCTCGACCGGATGACTGACTGCACCGGTTTGGTCCAGCATGCGATCTACGGGATTCCGCGCCGGGAGAGCGGCTACACCACCGACGACAACGCCCGCGCCCTCCGCCTCTGCACGCGCTTGTGGAGCCAGGCTCCGGAAGATCGGATGCTGTCGAGGGTGTCGTGTTATTTGAGCTTCCTCGAGCATGCCCGCTGTCAGGTGAAGGGCTTCCACAACTTTTTGAGCTATTCGCGTGACTGGCTCGATGCGACCGGCACGGGCGACTGCCAGGGGCAGGCCGTTTTGGCGCTGGCCGAGGTCCTCGGCAGTCGGCTCCCCGAGGGCTACCGGGCCGTGGCCTGGGAACTGATCAAGACCGTTCTGCCGACGCTCGCCGAGATCCGCAGCCTCCGGGCCCAGGCCTACGTGATCCTCGCCTGGTCGCATCTCCACAAGGCCGACGTTGGCGAAGCGCGGGCCCTCGAGACAGTGGCGCATCAGGCAGCGCTGCGGCTCACGGAGGCTTTCGCCCGGTCGCACCGCCCCGATTGGCCGTGGTTTGAATCGCGGATGACCTACGCCAACGCCGTCCTCCCGCACAGCCTGTTTGCCGCCGCCGATCTCTGGCCGGAGGGGCCGTTCCTGTCGGTCGCCGAGGCAACCTTCGGCTTCCTCGTTCTGGAGACCACCGTCGACGATTGCTTCTGGCCCGTCGGCAACCTCGATTGGTATGCCCGAGGCGAGACGAAATCCCCCTACGACCAGCAGCCGGTCGAGGCCTCGACGATGGCCGAGGCGGCGCTGGCAGCCTTCGCCGCGCGGGGCGACAGCCGGCATATCGCCACGTTCCATCGGGCCCAGGCCTGGTTCGCGGGGCGCAACAGCCTCCGGATCCCCCTCATCGATCCGCTCACGGGAGGATGCTGTGACGGCCTCCAGCAGAACGGGCTCAACCGCAACCAGGGGGCCGAGTCGACCCTCGCCGCGCTCTGGACGGAGTGGCTCGGGAGCACCCTCCCGCCCGTTGATGGACTCGGCGCGGCCGTGGCCATCGTCCCCTTTTCTCTCCTTCGCACCCCTCTGGAATGCACCGACGCATGACTCCCATCGCCAGCAGACGGCACTATCCCGAACTGTTTCACCGCCACGAAGGCAATCCGATCCTCACCGCCGACGATTGGCCCTACCCGGCGCACACCGTCTTCAATGCGGCGGCCTGCAAAGTGGGCGACACGACGCTCCTCCTGGTGCGCGTCGAGGACCGGCGCGGCCATTCGCATCTGTGCGTGGCTCGGAGCGCCGACGGGATTTCTGACTGGCGGATCGATCCCCAGCCGACATTCCCACCAGACCCGGTGAATTACGCCGAGGAGGCTTGGGGCGTTGAGGATGCCCGCATCACCTGGGTTGCCGATCGCGGGGAGTGGATCATCACCTACACGTCGTACTCCCCGATCGGGCCGCTGGTGTCACTCGCCTCGACGGTCGACTTCAAGACGTTCGTCCGGCTCGGGCCGGTGATGCCGCCGGAAGACAAGGACGCCGCGATCTTTCCCCGCCGGTTTGGCGGCCGCTACGCCATGATCCACAGGCCGGTGTCGGCGGGTAGCTCCGGGGCCCACATCTGGCTCTCCTTCTCCCCCGACCTGCGGCATTGGGGGGATCACCACGTCCTCCTCCATGCCCGCCGCGGAGCCTGGTGGGACGCCAACAAGATCGGCCTGAGCCCCCCGCCGCTGGAGACGCCAGACGGCTGGCTCCTCCTCTACCACGGCGTCCGCCACACCGCCGGCGGCTGCCTCTATCGGCTCGGGTTTGCGCTGCTCGACCTCGAGCAGCCGTGGCGGGTCATCCGCCGCAGCGACGACTGGGTGTTCGCGCCGGAGCTCCCTTACGAGCGCCAAGGAGACGTCAACAGCGTTGTCTTCCCCTGCGGCTGGATCCTCGACGAGGCGACCGGCGTGATCCGGATGTATTACGGCGGCGCTGATTCCTGCCTGGCACTGGCGACGGCGAACCTCTCAGACATCCTCGCCTACCTTCGCATCTGCCCCGTCCCACCGCCCCGCGATCGCCCCGGGATGACGATCTGACTGCCTCGGCCCGGTGACGGCAACGTCACCGGGCCACGGCCAGCGGTGTCGCTGCTCACCAATCGGTGTTGTTGGGAAGCTCGCCACCGGCCCGGCTGCCGAGGGCGTGGAGGACTTCGGGATTGATCGAGTTGCCGATTGCCCGGGTCGAGCCGTCGGCCATTGAGACCACCGCCGCGCCGGGGTGATACGACCCGAAACCACCGACGGTGAGCAGGCCCTTCTCGGCCGGCTCATCCTCGACGAGGCCGGTGAACCTCCGATTCGAGAGCGGCTCGATCCGGCCCGTGTTTCGCAGTGTCGCCCGCGTCCCCGACGGCCAGCCAAGCACAACCGGGGAGACGCCGTTGTTGGGATCGGGATCTTCGAAGACGTGCTCCGAGACAAGGAGCGTGTGCGAGCTGCCGTCGAGAATGTCGTCGAACCGGATCCGGCTGTTGAGGAACAGGAGCCCGTCGTTGCCGACATCGATCGGCGCCTCGATCGAGTTGTGGCAGCCGGCATAGCTCGACCATCCGATCGCGGTGCCACTCTGGTCGCCCCTTGGCCCGGGGGACGACGGGCAACGCAGCACCGCGATATTCGCCCGTCGCAGCGTGTCGTTTTTCTCGGCGTAGGCGCCGGCCTGCTGATCGAACATCCGGAAGAGGTTGTTCTGCTCCATGTAGGGGAGCACCTGCACCGTCCAGGAGACATGCTGGCCAACGGCCTCGTTTCTGATCGGGCCGTCGGGATTGATGACGCCGGACGGAAAGTGGCCGGTATGGAACTCGTGGTTGTGGAGGGCGAGGCCGAGCTGCGTCGTGTTGTTCAAGCAGGAGCAGCGCCTGGCGGCCTCGCGGGCGGCCTGAACGGCCGGGAGGAGCAGGCCGACGAGCGTGCCGATGATGGCGATGACGACGAGCAGCTCGACGAGCGTGAACGCCCGCAGCCGGCGGTGGGAACGGTGCATGGTCATGGGAGAGCCTCCGGGGTAACGGCAGGAGATGGTTCGGGAACGGTGGATGGTGGAAGGGCCGGGAGCTGATTCGGCATGAACGCCTTCCGGGCCACGCGGAGGGCGCGCTCGCGGCGGACCGAGTCGGGGCGACCGACGGGATACTCGACGACGAGGCCGAGGCTGACGCCGTCGTCGCTGGGCGTGACCGTGGTGGTCACCTCCGCGTCCCCTCTCCCGACGATTGCCTCGGAAGCCACGGTCGTCTGCCCGCCGGTCCAGCCGGGCTCGGCGCGGAGACGAATGACGGCCCGCTCGGCGGCGGCTTCGAGGAGGCACTCCGCCTGACGGAGCTCGAGTTCTTTGAGGAACTGACGGCGCCCCAGAAGGGCGATCTTCAGCATCCCGCCGAGCATGACCAGGACAATGGCCATCGCCGCGAGTACCGCGATGAGCGTTGCCCCACGACGGCCCCGCGGCGGCAGCGGATGGCAGAAAGGGTGGGTCATGGTTGCGCCTCCCCGTCACGCGCCGGCAGGAAGCGGAGATCGCGGCCGAGAACAGCCTCGACGACGAGCGCCGGCGGCTTTCGTTTTGCCTCGGCAGGGGTTCGCGGCGGCAGCACGACCCCCGGGGGGGCGAGTTCTCCGTCTGCTCCCTCGGCGCCGAGCTCGAGATGAATCTGTTTCTCGGCCACGGTCACGACCGCGGCGCACGGCCCGGCAAGCGAATAGTCTTCGCGCCCCGTCGGCGTGGGATTGCCGGGGGCAAGCAGGCGCCGCTGGATCTGGCAACGGTCGGCCGTGTGGCGGTATTCGATCGTCTGGCCGTCGGGGAGCGTGAAGGCCACGAGCCGTTCCCCGGCCGGCGCCGCGACTTGGGCCGCGGCGTGGACATCGGCCCGGAATTGGCGGGCGAGGCGGGCGCTCGTCCGCTCGTCGTCAAAGAATCGGCGGCTCTCCGACTGGGCCCGCATCACGCCGTGGAGGAGCATGGCGCTCGAGGTGATGACGAGGCTCACCCCCCCCATCGCCATGAGCAGCTCGACAAGCGAGATGCCCCGCGGCGGACGTCGACCGGAGATCGGGCGTGTCATGGTCTTCATGGCGTTTGCTCCCCTGAAGCAGACGGGAGCCATCCGGCAAGGCAAAGCGGGTGGCCGCGGCGGCCAGGTTCGTTCCACTCGATCGCCAGCTCGATCCGCTGCAGGCCGTCGTTGTCGGGGGCGGCAGTGACGGCGGCAAGCGTGGCCCCCGGGAGGTGCGCCGCGGCGAAGGGGGACGGCGCTGGGGCAGCGAGGAAGGCCTCGCGTGCGGCCGGCGGGAGCGCGTGGAGGAGCTCCATCCGATTGGCGAGCTCCTCGACGGCGAGGCGTTGGTTGCGACCTGAGACGAGCAGCCGGCCGTGGCGGACGAGGAGCCCCGCCGACACCGAGATGACGACGGAAAGGATCCCGAAGGCGACGAGGAGCTCGAAGAGGGTGATCCCGCGGCGCTGCATGTCCCGAAGATCGACGCGGCGTGGAGGGCGAAGCGTGGTCATTAGGTGAGCCCTCGAATGAGATTGAAGAGCGGCTCCATGACTCCCATGGCGATGATGAAGACGAAGATTCCCATCGCCATCACAAACGCTGGAAGGAGCAAATCGGAGAGGAGCCACATCCGTTCGAGAATCCGCTCCCGGTGACGGCGCGCAAGCGCCCGCGTCACCCAGCCGGCCTCAGGGCTGGCATCGAGGGCCGCGGCTTCGGTTGGCGATAGGACTCCCGCTCGGCTCGATCGGGCGGCCCCACTTGGACCCTTCACTTTCTCCCTGAGCGTCGCACGCAAACCCCGGTCGATCGTGCCCGTTGCCAGGGCCTGAGCGGCCCGCTCCTCCCCCTCCCCGGCCCGCTCTGCCACATCGAGGCTGCCGAGCCAATCGGCCGCTCGGGCGTCGCCGAGCACTCCCAGGCCGCCGAGGCCCAAAGTCCGCCGCAGCCCAGCCCACGCCCGCGGGGCGAGGCGGGAAGCGATCGCGGCGACGAGGATCGCAAGCAGCGGGAGATACCAGAATGCCGCGAACGAGTTGCCGAGCCACCGCAGCGCCGTCATCCAGGGAGATTCCTCCATCCCGAAGTCGCTGAAAATCATCTTGAACATCGGCACGAGCCTGACCATGAGGAAGAGGAGGACGGGCAAGCTCAGGAGAATGAGCGTCGCCGCATACCCCAGACCCCAGCGGATGTCGCGCTCCACCGGCTCGGTCGAGGCCGCTGGGGCGCTGAAGCCGGCGAGCGCTTCGGTGGCATCGCCGTGAAGCGTTGTTGCTACGGCCAGCGCCGTCGCATCCTGCGGGCGGAGGGCTCCGCGAACCCGCGAAAGCGCCGCATCGAGCGGCATGCCTGCAGCCATGAGCTTGGCGAGCTTCCGCACTCTCGCGGCCTGCCAACCACGCTCATCGGCGGCCCAGGCCTCGAGGAGCGGGGCGAGCGGAAGCCTCTCGTCGAGCCCCAGGGCGAGCAATTCCGCCAACGCCCGCCGCTGCCCCGACGACGTCGGCAGAAAGATGCCGAAGAGCGTGGGAAAGAGCCCCTGCCGCGGCGCGCGGGAATCGGTCCCGCGCGTGGCGAGCAACTTGGCAAAGGTGGGGAAAAGCGACATCGGGGCACCGGAAGCAACGGCGTCAGGACAGGTCGGTGACCAATTTGATCAGCGGCATGAACAGGGCGAGGACCATGAGGAAGACAAGAAGGCCGGTGATGAATACGGCCACCGGCCCGAGGCACCACGAGATCCAGGAGCGACTGGCGGCGAGGCGGAGGGCGTGGCAAGTGGCGATCCGGTCGAGGAGCCGGACCCGCGCGGCTGCGGGCATATTCCCATCGAGGGCGTGGCGCACGGTCGCGGAAAGCCACCGTGGCTGCTGGTCCGCTGCTGCCATGGCGGCCTGTGGATCGACCGCACGGCTCGCCACGGCGAGTGCCACCGGCTGTGGCAACCCCGCGGCGAGGAGATCGGCGGCGAAGCGGGCAAACCGCCCCGACTGCGCAAACCGGCTGCCGGGGAGGCGGAGCCACGACGGCCACCAGCGATTGGCTGTCAGCCACAGCGCCGTCGCCACAGCCGCCGCGGCGAGCAGCACCCCCCAACCCTCCCGGAGGAAGTGGGAGAATCCGAGCAGCGCCTCCGTCATCAGCGGCAGCCGCATCCCGAAGTCGCCGAGGATTTTCTCAAACTCCGGCACCACGAGCACGGCCAGAAGCGACGTCACGGTGAGCGCCATGACCGTCACGAGGAAAGGATAGACGAGCGGCAGCCACCACCGACTCTTCGTATCCTCCGTCACGACCACATCGACGGCCCGGGCGAGGAACGCGGCTTCCGAGGCCCCGTCGCCGGTCGTCGCGCCGGGGGCCGCGGCGGTGAGGAGCGGGATCCATGTGTCGGGATCGTGCTCGAGGGCCCGGCTTGCCCGTGAGGCATCCCCCGCGGCGAGCGTCTCGCAGAGCTCGTCCCAGTCAGCGCGACGGCGCGGCGAGAGCTCGGCGCCCAGGGCCCGGAGCGCCGGGATGATCCCGCCGCCAACTTCGAGCGCTCGGCCAATCCAGGGGCCGAGCGCGGCTGTGGCTGCAGAGGCGGCGGTGATATCGGGGGGAGCCATGGGTATGTTGCTTCGGCAGGCCGTCAGCGGCTGACCGAGGCTTCGGAGATCGCCCTGAAGAAATCGATCGCCGGAAGGAAAAGAACGAGGGCATAGGCGAGGACGGCAAGGCCGGCGATGACGAGCGCCACGACGATCCGCCCGAACTGGCGCGCGTCGCCGTCGCGCCGAGCGGCGCGGGCCCGGGCCACTCTGGCCGCCTGCCTGAGGGCCTCTTCCCGCGGCACGCCGCCGAGATCGAGGCCGGTGGCCCAAGCAATGAGTGGAGGCGAAGAGGCCGCCGCCCCGATCCCGAACGCCTCGGCCACGGCTGCGGTCTCCTCGGGGAGGACGCCAGCGTCGGCAAGCGCCGCGAGCGTCTCGCACCCGAGCGCCGCCCGGAGCGAATCGGGCCCGGCCGATCGGGAGCGGCGCGCCGTCGCAGCCCAAAACGCCACGGCGAGCGCCGCGATCATGACCGCCAGGAGCCAGGGCGCCGCAGACCGGGCGGCCTCGAGCAGCCCCAGGCCACTCCCTGGCCGGACGCGGAACTCGGCATACACCCCTTCGAAGAGCGGCGTCAGCCCCGCCCCCAAAAGCGCCGCACCGAGAGCCGCACCGGCACACACAAGCGCCGGATAAAACCACGGCCGCCAGGCTCCACGGGCCCGCGTCGCCGCGTCTTGCCCGGTGCGGACGGCCGCTTCGAGAACCTTATCGGCATCGGCCCCGAGCCGCACCGCCTCGGCCAGCGCCGCCGTTGCGGCTGGGCCGGCCCACGCCACCGGCAGCCCAGCCGCCTCGAGCCCTGCTGCCCGGGCGCGGAAGGCCGCGGTGGGATCGGAGTGGGCAGCGGCGGCCATGCGTCACCGGACAAGAGGGAATGAGGGGAAGAAAGTTCTTCCTCCCCCACCCTCAAGGAGACATAGGCACGGTCGTTTTGTGTGCAACAAAACGATGCCTACTTCAGCTCGATCGCGATCGGCTCCGAGGCCGCCCCGTTGCTGCCGTGCTCGGCGTGGCCATCGTCGCAGCAAGCTTCCTGCTCGGCGGCCATCGCCCGGATCTCCTGCGTGATCTTCATCGAGCAGTACTTCGGGCCGCACATGCTGCAGAAGTGGGCGCTTTTGAAGGTGTCTTGGGGGAGCGTCTGATCGTGGTAGCGGCGGGCCGTCTCCGGATCGAGCGAGAGGCGGAATTGCTCGTTCCAGTCGAAGGCGAAGCGGGCCCGGGAGAGGGCGTCGTCGCGCTGTCGGGCATTCTTGCGGTGGCGGGCAAGATCGGCGGCATGGGCGGCGATCTTGTAGGCAATCACCCCCTGCTTCACGTCTTCCGCGTCGGGGAGGCCGAGGTGTTCCTTGGGCGTCACGTAGCAGAGCATCGCCGCGCCGCTCCAGCCGGCGATCGCGGCGCCGATGGCGCTGGTGATGTGGTCGTAGCCGGGGGCGATGTCGGTGACCAGCGGCCCGAGAACATAAAACGGCGCCTCGTCGCACTCCTCCATCTGCCGCTTGATGTTCATGTCGATCTGGTCCATCGGCACATGGCCCGGCCCCTCGACCATCACCTGACAGCCCTTGGCCCAGGCCCGCCGCGTCAGCTCGCCGAGGACGTGGAGTTCGGCAAACTGGGCTTCGTCACTGGCGTCGGCGATCGAGCCCGGCCGCAGACCGTCGCCGAGGCTCCAGGTGACGTCGTACTGCCGGAAGACGTCGCATAGATCCTCGAAGTGGGTGTAGAGGGGATTTTGCTGGCGGTGGGCCATCATCCAGCGGGCGATGAGCGAGCCGCCGCGGCTGACAATCCCCGTGATCCGCTTCGCGGTGAGGCCGAGGTGCTCCTGGAGCAGTCCGGCGTGGACGGTCATGTAGTCGACCCCCTGCTGGGCCTGCTTCTCGCACATGTCGATGAAGTGCTGGGCGCGCATGTCCTCGATGTCGCCGCCGAGTTCTTCGAGCATCTGATAGATCGGCACCGTCCCGATCGGCACCGGCGAGGCGTTGATGATCGCCTGACGGATGCCGTCGATGTCCTTCCCAGTCGACAGGTCCATGACGGTGTCGGAGCCGTAGTGGACGGCGAGATGGAGCTTTTCGAGTTCGGTCGCCTCGTCGCTGGTGACGGCCGAATTACCGATGTTGGCGTTGATCTTCGTGCAGGCAGCGATGCCGATCGCCATCGGCTCGAGCTTCTTCGTGAGATGGACGACGTTGGCCGGGATCACCATCCGTCCGCGAGCCACCTCCGCCCGGATCGTTTCCTCGGGAAGGTCTTCACGCTTGGCAACGAAGGCCATCTCGGAAGTGATCGTGCCGGCACGGGCCTGTTCGAGTTGAGTCATGGTGGGCTCCGACGGGGCGGACTGAGTGAATGACAGCGTGAATGGCAGCGTTTTGACGCTGCCGCGGACAGCTCAAGAGGAACGACAGAGGCCCCGCTACGGTAGCAGAAATCTCCGCCGTCGCAGAGCGTCCGGCCGGGCGTGCGGGAAGCGGGAAAAGGAAAGTCAGAGAGTCTTGAGATATTCGAGGACGGCGCTCTTCTCCCCCTCGTCGAGGACGTCGGGGTAGGTGTGCCCTCCGGCCCCCTTGCCGTGCCTGCTGGTGTCGAACCAGGTGCGCCGCTCGGCGGTCGACAGGGGCCCCTCCGGACGAGCGTCGCGGGCTTCGATGGCGAGGCCAACACGGTCGAAGTCGTAGTCGGGGGGCGGCGAAAGTGCGGTGGCTTCCCCATCTGGGCCTGCGCCCGGGGACTCCCGAGGGCCCGGGGAATCCCGAGTACCCGGGGAATCCCGACCGGCCGACGACTCCCGACCGGCCAGCGCGTCGAGCCGCCGCCACACGGCGGGGCGCTTGTCGGGATGGAGGAGGTGCCAGAGCGTCGGCACGGAGCCGTTGTGGAGGTAAGGGGCGCTTGCCCAGATGCCGTCGAGCGGCGGGGCGACGTAGCCGTCGGGAGCGTCGACCCCTTCGATCTCGCAGTCATCGGCAAACCAGCTGACGTTGAGCGCCCGGCGATCCTTGACGGTGAGCGAATCGAACCGGACCCGATCGGTGCCGACCTCGTCGATCGCCACCATCCGTTCGGGGTACGCTCGCCCCGGCCCGTCGCGGGGGCCGTCATAGGTGCCGTGGCAGTCGGCGCAGTGGGTCGCGAACAACCCCCTCCCACGCTCGGCGAGCGCCGCATCGACCGGCCCTTCCCACCGCGGCGGCTCGAGCGATTCCAGCCACGCCTCGATATCGCGAAACTCCCCCTCCCAGGCGTGGAACTTCTCCGGACCGTTCTCCTTGACGAGGAGGAATTGCATCAGCATCCGATGCCCCTTGGGGGCGAAGCCATCGGCGTAGATCCGCTTCCGCTTCGAATAGTTCCACCAGGCGGGGGCGTCCATGTCGTGGTGGGCGAGATCGAAGCGGGGCGTCTTCGGCACGATCGAGAGGTCGGGATCACGATGCTGCATGAGGGCCACGCCGAACATCACGGCGTTCGTCGTGCCGTTGGTTGTGCCCAGTGGCATCAGCAGCCCGCCGAGATCCATGTGGCCGAGGGCCTTCCCCTGCCGCAGCTTCACCTGCCGCACCTCCTCGGTGAGCGTCTCGAGCGCATAGCGGGTGTTCGGGGCGCCGGGGATGTCGCGGCCGGCGACTGAGCCTTGATGGCAGGCGAGGCAGCTCATCGTCCACTTCCCCGCCCCGTCGACCACATATTGGAGCGTCCGCGAGGGGTCGTCGGGATGAGGAGAGAGGCCATAGCGGGCCATCGTCATCCGCCGCCGGTCATCCACATCGGCCGCCTCGGCCTGCGACTTCGCCGGCTCCTCCCAGACCGTCCAGAGGGCGTCGAACACCTGCTGGTCGAAGTCGGCGGGGAGATAGGCCCGGTGGAGGAGATGGTCGTAGCCGGCCGCTACGGCCGGTGGCGGTAGCGGCGTTTGGACGGCCGCAGCCTCCTGGGCCACGGAAGGCGATAACCCTACAAATGGGGCGAACATGCCGAGAAGTGCCGCTGCGGAGATCCGCGCGATCCTGACACCGAATCGACGTTCGGTTCCGGGGCGGTTCATGGCATACTCTTTCAATCTGCCCACATCAGGCTCCCCGGCAATCGGGGAAGTCCCCTGCCCTTCCGGCCGCTGTTTCGACCACTCCGCCAGTATAGGCGGCTTTCCTTCCGCGGCCTCCCGCCATGGTCACCGCCAACCCACTCCTGATCCCGGAATTGCGGGTGATGCTCGCCGAAGGGGATGTCGAGGGCCTGCGCGGCGTGGCGGAGGAGCTCCATCCGGCGAGCGTGGCGGAGTTTTCCGAGGGGCTCGCGGATGGGGAGCTCTGGCAGCTCCTCGATGCCCTGCCGCTCGAGCGACAGGGGGACATTTTCCCTTACTACCCGCTCGCCCGGCAGGTCGAACTCGTCAAAACGGCCGACCGCCAGCACCTCGGGCCGCTCCTGGAGTGGATGGCGGCCGACAACCGGGTCGACCTCCTCAGGGAACTCGACTCCGACCTCGTCGAGGAGATCCTCCCGCTCGTGGCGAAGGCGGAGCGGCACGACATCCGCATGCTCCTCTCCTGCCCGGAGAACTCGGCCGGGGCCTTGATGACGACGGAGTATGCCTCGCTCCCGGCTGAGATCACCGCTGGCGAGGCGGTGGCCAGGCTCCGCTCCCAGGCCCCCGACAGCGAGTCGATCTATTACATCTACGTCCTCGACGCCGACCGGCGGCTCGTTGGCTTCATCTCGCTTCGCGACCTGATCCTCGCCCGCCCCAACGCCCTCGTCGGCGACCTCATGCAGGAGGACCCGATCAGCGTCCGCATCGAGGAGCCGGTCGACGAGGTGGTGCAGAAGCTCGCGCGATACGACTTCCTCGCCATCCCCGTCGTCGACGACCACAATCGGCTCGTCGGCATCGTCACCCACGACGACGTCCTCGATGCCGTCCGCCAGGATGCCACCGACGAGGCTCAGCGGGCCGCCGCCATCGCTCCCCTCGGCGAGGGCTACCTCGAGGCGGCGCTGGTGTCGCTGACCTGGAAGCGGGGGGTGTGGCTGACGATCCTCTTCGGCACGGCGGCCGTGACGGCGATGGTGCTGGCGAAGTGGAAGCCGACGCACGAATGGCTGATGTACTTCATCCCGCTGGTCGTCGCCAGCGGCGGCAACTCGGGCAACCAAGCGGCCACGCTCGTGATCACCGCCCTCTCGACGGGCGACTGCAAGCTCGCCGACTGGAAGCGGATCCTCCGCCGCGAGTTCGTCGTCAGCCTGATGCTCGGCGTCCTCCTGGCGATCCCTGGATTCCTCCTCGGCCTCGCCTACGCGCCCGATCCGATGCATGCGCTGGTGATCCCGGCGACGGTCTTCTCCGTGGTCATGGTGGGGTCGCTGGTGGGCTGCGTGCTTCCGCTCGTCTTTCGCTCGCTCGGGCTCGACCCGGCCCTGATGAGCAATCCCTTCGTGTCGGCGATCGTCGACGTGGTCGGGATCGTGATCTACATGGCGGTGGCCACGGTGGTCCTCGACTGACCTCCCCGATTCAGCCCAGCTTCCGGTCGACCGCGTCGGCGACGCGCCGGCAGACGGCCATCATCTTTTCAAACGCAGGGATGTCGAGCGTCTGCCCGCCGTCGCTCGCTGCCCGCTTCGGATCGGGATGGACCTCGACGATCAGCCCGTCGGCGCCGGCCGCCACGCTCGCCGCCGCCATGCTCGTGACGAGATTTGCATGTCCCGTGCCGTGGCTCGGATCGACGACCACCGGGAGGTGGGTGCGGGCTTGGAGCCAGGGGACGGTCGCCAGGGGGAGCGTGAAGCGGGTGTGCGATTCAAACGTGCGGATCCCGCGCTCGCAGAGCATCACCCGCATGTTGCCGCCGTCGAGGATGTATTCCGCGGCGAGGAGCAATTCCTCGACCGTCGCCGACGGCCCGCGCTT
>CAMARC010000028.1 GCA_945860405.1 Candidatus Kuenenia stuttgartensis
CGGTATGAATCCCACCACCGCGTCCAGATCTCCGATGCCGCCCTCGAGAGCGCCGTGGAGCTCTCGAGCCGCTACATCACCGGCCGCTGCCTCCCCGACAAGGCGATCGACGTCATCGACGAGGCCGGGGCCCGCGTCCGCCTCAAGGCGATGACCAAGCCGCCGGATCTCAAGGAGATCGACGAGGAGGTCGAGCGCCTCAACAAGGAGAAGGAGGAGGCGGTCGCCAACCAGGACTTCGAGAAGGCGGCGGCGCTGCGCGATCAGGCCGACAAGCTCAAGAAGAAGAAGCAAAACATGACCCGCGACTGGCGCGACAAGTCGCGCGAGGCCGACGGCGTCGTCGACGAGGAAGTGGTGGCGGAGGTCGTCTCGAAGATGACCGGGATCCCGCTCACCCGGATGTCGACCGAGGACAGCAAGCGTCTGATGGCGATGGAGGACGAGCTCCACCGCAGGGTCATCGGCCAGAACGAGGCGATCAAGAGCATCGCCAAGGCCGTGCGCCGCAGCCGCTCCGGGCTCAAGGATCCGAAGCGCCCCACCGGCTGCTTCATCTTCGCCGGGCCGACCGGCGTGGGGAAGACGCTCCTTGCCAAGGCGCTGGCGCAGTTCATGTTCGGTGACGCCGATGCGCTCATCCAGATCGACATGAGCGAATACATGGAGAAGCACAACGTCAGCCGGCTGATCGGCGCGCCGCCAGGCTACGTCGGCTTCGAGGAGGGGGGGCAGCTGACGGAGAAGATCCGCCGCCGTCCCTACTCGGTCGTGCTCCTCGACGAGCTCGAGAAGGCCCACCCCGACGTCTTCAACATGCTCCTCCAGGTGATGGAGGAGGGGCGGCTCACCGACAGCTTCGGCCGGAACGTCGACTTCCGCAACACGATCCTCATCATGACGACCAACGCCGGGGCCGAAGCGATCAAGAACGAGTCGGCCTTCGGCTTCCAGAAGCCCGACGACGACGCCGGCTACGACAGCATGAAGAAGCGAGTGAACGAGCGGATCGAGAAGTTCTTCCGCCCCGAGTTCCTCAACCGTGTCGACGACGTGATCGTGTTCCACCACCTCACCGTCGAGGATCTCAAGCAGGTCATCGACATCGAGTTGGCGAAGGTCCGTGAGCGGCTCGGCGAGCGCGGCCTGAAGCTGGAGCTCACCGAGGAGGCGAAGCAGTTCCTCATCAAGAAGGGCTCCGACACCGACTTCGGTGCCCGGCCGCTGCGTCGTGCGATCGAGAACTACATCGAGGATCCGGTCTCGGAGGAGCTCCTCAAGGGGGAGTTCATCGGCAAGGACACGATCCAGGTCGACTGCATCGAGGTCGCCGACAAGAAGCAGCTGAAGTTCATCGGCGTCGTCACCGCCGAGCCCGTGGCGGCGCTGCCGGCGGGCGACGGCGAGCCGAAGGGGGAGTAGCCCCGCTTTCGGCCAGTCTTGGATGTCACTCGAGCGAGCCCGGCGTGAAAGCGCCGGGCTCGCTCTCTTTTTTCCGAGGAGCGTTCACTCCCCGGGGCTCACGGCGCCGAGATCAGCCTTCCCCGATGCCGACACCGGCAAGCGGTCGATGAGGCGGATCTCCCGGGGAACAGCCTGCGCCTCGAGGTGATCTTCGCAGTGTCGGCGGAGCGTGGCTTCGGCATCCGGAAAGGGACCTTCGGGCACGACCTCGGCGACGACGATCCAGCCGAGCAGATCGTGCGGCTCCCCCCGGCAAACAACCTGCCGGACGAGCGGATGACGCCCGAGCACCGCCTCGATCTCGGTTGGGTTGACGAGTTTTCCCCCGCTCTTGAAGAGACGGTCGACCCGGCCGTGGAACCGAAGCCTTCCCTCGCCGTCGACCGAGACGAGATCGGACGAGCGGAAGAAACCCTCGTCGTCGATGCCCACGAAGCGTTCGTTGGCCCGGAGATACCCGAGAAACATCGAGGGGCCGGCCAGGGCGAGTCGACCGGCGCCGGGGGGGACTCCGACTGTCTCTGTCGGATCGATCCGCCAGCGGAGATGGGGGTAGGGCCTGCCGACCATCCCGGCGATGACGCCGGCGGCATCGAGATCGTCATCGGCGATCCGCGGGCCGGCCTCGGTCATGCCGTAGATAATCCTCCGATCGGCGTTCGGAAAGGCCGCGGCGAGCCCGGAGACGAGCCGTTCCCGCACCGCCTCGCCGCCGGTCGTCACCAACCGCACGTCGGGGAACGGCTCCCCGTTCCAGAAGGCGGCGAACAGCGCGAGGAGCGAGGGGGGCCCCTGCACCACCCCGATTCCCTGCCGGCGGATATGGCTCTGGACGATCGGCCAGGGAGTTGTCGGGGGAAAAAGATGAACCTCGGCGCCCGCAAGCAACCCGGCCACGGCTCCCCCCATCAGGCCGTACATGTACGTCAGCGGCGTGTTGACGACGATCCGGTCTGCCGTCGTGAATCGCAGCCGGGAGGCGATCGTGTGGGCGTTGACGAGCACGGCCTCGGCCGGGAGGACGACGAGCTTCGGATCGCCCGTCGATCCGGAGGTGCTGATGGCCAGCGCCTCGCGCCGCGGGGTGGCCGCGAGCGTGGCGCTGCCCTGGACCGTGGCAGGGCGGAGCCGCTCGACGGTTAGCGGTGTCGTGAGGAGGAGGTCGGGACGGAGGAGCGATGTCAGTTCGCCCACCTGCGCGTCGCTGGCGCTTTCGCGGAGAATGACGGGGGTCTTACCGGTTCTCCAGGCAGCGAGGACGCCGAGGAGGATCGCGAGCGGGTCAGACTGCCGGATGAGGACGCGCCGAGGTCGCCCGGCGTCGTCCTCCGCAACCCCCGCGCCGGGGATCTCAGCGGCGAGTGCTTCCGCCATCCCGGCGAGGGAGGCGAAGGAGAAGCCGGTGCCACGCCACACCACGGCGGTCCGGTTGGGGGCCGCATCGACGCGTTCCAGGAACCGCTGCCAGATCACAGACCGATCTCCTTGCAGATCGCGCCTTCCGACCAGAAGCGGAGTCGACGGATGTCTTCCGGTGACGTGCGGAGGACCTCGTCGATCGGCTGCCTGCAAGCCTCGAGCCAGGCCCGGTTGCACGACTCCTCGTCGAGGCCGGCCGCAGCGGGGGCGACCGGCTCGCAGTCGATCGTGATCCGGTTCCCCTTCCAGAGGGCGAGGAGTCGCTCCGTCGGCAGTTCGAGACGACGGGCGAGAGAGGGGATCGCCGTCGAGCAGCGTACGCCCCCGTTGAGGAACCGGAGAAGGATGAGGCGGCCCGCGGCGCCACCGTCGATGGCGGCGAAGAAAACACCACCGCGGCGGAGGTGAAACGCGGCCAGCGTCAGGCTGTTGGGTTCACACGAGGCGTCCACCAGCCTGGCCCCCGCGGCCGTGCCGCCGAACGAGGCGGTGGCTGCCGCCGTCCAGGCAAGGAGCGGCAGTTTCTGCTCGAGAAGCCAGGCCAGGGCAGCATGGGGCGGCCCGACATGGGCACCGGCAAGGATCCTCCCCTGCCCCGTCGCCCGGAAGCGATCGAGGAGGGCGGGGGATGGCCGGTCGATGATCGCCATCGCATCGTCGTGCTGGGGCACGGAGTGGACCTGATCTCGGAACATCTCCCCCGCCCACAGCCCCCACCAGGCGCGCTGGAACCACTCCGCCTCGGCCGCCGGAGAAAGACCAAGCTGACGGCGCCCCCAGTCGAGGAGCAGGCCTCCCGGACGCATCGACGCCGCCGTGCGGCGGAGTTTCTCGAGCCCGTCGGCGAGCCGCAGGTCCCCTCGTCGCACCCGTTCCCGGATGCGGACGGCGGGCTCGATTCCCCCCCGCCCTGCAAACAAGCTGCGGATCCCGTCGCGCCATCCCATGGGGAACGGCCCGCGTTTCCGTGGAGTGGCATCGCTCATGGCCGGACTGCCGCACGGCGCCGTTCGACATGCGCGACGAACGAACCGACGGTCACCAGGACCTCCTCGGTGAGATCCTCCTCCCCGAGTCGAATGCCAACGGCCTCCTCGATCCCGAGGACGACATCGAGGAATCCGATCGAATCCAGTCCGACCCCTGCGTCGAAGAGCGTCGCATCCTCGGTCACCGTGCCCCCCGCAGCGGCATGCCGGCGGAGGATGGCGAGGACAGCCGCGGCGGTGGGGGATTGCTGTTCCATGGAATCGGCTCGGCAAGTGGCTCGATGGGAGGTCGGCAGGGGCCTGCATACTCCCCTCGTCCCGGCGGAGCCTTCAAAATACCATCGAAACGCGCGGGCGCCGGCGGCAGCGATGACCGCCGTCGCATCCGCCCTGGCTTTCCCAGCCCACCGGGGCTGGCAGAAGCCCGCACAACCGGCTCAAGTTGCCGAAGCATTCCATCCGATGCCACCGGTAAGGAGAACCGCGCCGGAAGCACGGCCGGACAGCCATGGCATCATCCCCCACCGATCTCGCCCCAGCCAGCCCCCACCCGCCCCCGGCGGGCGGAGTGGCCGACTGGCTCGCGGGCCTGATCGCCACCCTCGGCGCGATCGTCCTCGACCATGTCGCCGGCATCGGCGATGTGACGCTGTTCGCGCTGCGGACCATCGGCTGGATCTTCGTCCGGCGGCAGCGGCGGGACGTCCTCCTCCCCGCCTTCTACCAGATCGGCGTCCTCTCGCTGCCGGTCGTCGCCCTCACCGGGCTGTTCATCGGGATGGTTCTCGCCGTCCAGAGTTATGCCCAGTTCAAAGCCCTCGGCCTCGAGACGCGTCTGGGCTCCGTGATCAACCTCTCGCTCGTCCGTGAGCTCGGGCCGGTGCTCGCCGCCACGATGCTCGCCGGGCGCGTGGGGAGCGCCATGGCTGCGGAGCTCGGCACGATGCGCGTCACCGAGCAGATCGACGCGCTGGAGAGCATGGGGGCCAACCCGCTCTACTACCTCGTCGTCCCCCGGTTTCTCGGCTGCCTGATCCTCATCCCCACCCTCACGGTGATGGCCGACTTCATGGGGGTGCTCGGTGGCTATCTCTACTCGAACCTCGTCCTCAACATCGACTACCACCACTACTGGAACAACTCCCGCGAGTACGTCGACGCCTTCGACTTCCTCATGGGGATCTTCAAGAGCCTGTTCTTCGGCGCGGCGATCGCGCTGGTGAGCTGTCACCACGGCTTCCACAGCGAGCCGGGCGCCGAAGGGGTCGGCCGCGCCGCCACGAATGCCTTCGTCCACTCGTTCGTCCTGATCCTCGTCCTCGACCTCTTCATGGGGATGTGGCTCAACAACGTCCACGACTTCTTCCGGCCGGAGGGGCCGCGACGCCTCCTCTGATCGCCTCAGCCGCATCAGGCCGACTGCCCCCCGACTCCCCCGACATCCGTGCCATGACCGCCCCTGTCGCCACCGCCGCCGCCGCCACCGACCGCGCCACCGGCCCGATGCTGGAGGTCGACCATGTCTCGGTGCGGTTCGGCAGCCAGCAGGTGCTCCGCGACATCACCCTCTCGATCGGGGCCGCGGAGACGGTCGTCATCCTCGGCGAGAGCGGCTGTGGCAAGACGGTCCTCCTCAAGACGCTCATCGGCCTCGTCAAGCCCTCCGCCGGGGAAATCCGCTTCGAGGGAAAGTCGCTCACCCGTCTCAGCGACCGTCAACTCGCCCAACTCCGCACCCGCTACGGCTTCGTTTTCCAGGGAGCTGCGCTGTTCGACAGCCTCTCGATCTTCGAAAACATCGCCTTCCCGCTCCGCGAACACACGCGGATCCCCGAATCGCAGGTCTCCGCGATCGTCGAAGACCTCCTCGCCGAGGTGGGCCTTCCCCGTTCGGCGGCGGCGAAGAAGCCGGTGCAGCTCTCCGGCGGGATGCGGAAACGGGCCGGCCTCGCCAGGGCCCTGGCCCTCGAGCCCCCTGTCGTCCTCTATGACGAGCCGACCACCGGTCTCGATCCGATCATGAGCGACGTCATCAACGAATTGATCCTCCGCGTCAGCCACCGCGGGGGCGTGACGAGCGTCGTCGTCACCCACGACATGCACACCGCCCGGAAGGTGGCCGACCGGATCGTCATGCTCTACCCACTCTTCCGGCTCGGCCCCACCGATTCGCAGATCGTATTCGAGGGGACGCCTGCCGAGCTCGAACGCTGCCGTGATCCGCGGATCCGCCAGTTCGTTGAGGGCCGCGCCGGCAACCGGCTCACGGAGCTCCGCGACGAACAGGAACGGGCCGCCGCGGCGACCACCGCGGCGACCACCGACGGGGAGGAGGCGGAAGCGCCCGGAGACGAATCATGAACGACCGTGTCATGCAGTTCCGTGTCGGCGTGATGGTGCTCGCCACGGCGATCATCGCCGGCATCCTCATCGTCCTCTTCGGCGACCTCCCGTCGCTCGTCCAGCGCACCTATCCGCTGCGGATGAACTTCTCCGACGCCCGCGGCGTGACGCCCGGGACGCCTGTCCGCAAGAACGGCATCCTCGTGGGGCGGGTGACAAACGTCGCCCTCGACGAGAAGGGGGGGGTGAACGTCGTCGCCGACATCGACTCCGCTGTCCCCGTCTACAAGGACGAGGAAGCGCGGATCTCCGGCTCGATCCTTGGCGACGCCGAGATCTCGCTCGTCCCCGGCATTATCCAGCCTCAGCGGGAGAAGGTGGGGAAGAACGACATTCTCCGCGGCGCCGCGGCCCGGAATCCTTTCGATGTCTTTGCGTCGCTCGAGCCGAAGCTCGGCCTCGCACTCGAGTCGCTCGTCCAGGCGAGTGAATCGGTCAACCGCCTCTCGGCGAACCTCGACCGCACGCTCCTCAATCCCGAGAGCGGCGACCGCTTCCAACAGCTCGTGAAGAAGACCGAGGCGACGCTCGATCAATTCTCGCTGGCGATGACCAACATCAACGCCGTTGTCGGCAACGCCGCCGCCCGCGAGGAGATCCTCGACACGATCAGCTCCCTGCCGGAAGTGATCGGCGAGCTGAAAAGCACCGTGAAGGGGATCGGCGCCACCGTCGAGACCGCCGACCGCAACCTCCGCAACCTCGAGGGGCTCACCAAGCCGCTCGGCGAGCGCGGCGGGGAGATGGTCGCCCAGATCGACAAGACGATCGGCAGGCTCGATTCGGTTCTTCAGGAGATCGCCTCGTTCGCCAAGGCCCTCGGCGACTCGCAGGGAACCCTCGGCAAGCTCGTCAACGATCCGAAGGTCTACGACGAACTGGCGCTGGCGGTTTCCAACGTCAATCACCTCACGCTCGAACTGCGGCCGATCGTCGACGACGTCCGCGTGTTCACCGACAAGATCGCCCGGCATCCGGAGCAGCTCGGCGTCCGCGGCGCCCTCGACCGCAGGCCGGCGGGGATCAAGTGACGCGTCTGTCGGATCCGCGATCGCTCGCACCGACACAGGGGTCAGATCACGCACGGGACCGGGCGTCGATCGACTGGTCGATCGCTTCGTAAGTCCAGTGGCCCACCTCGCGTTCGACTCCGGCGATGTGAATGGCCAGCCCCGGACTGTCGACGGTCATTTCAAGGACCTTCGATCCTACGATGTCGATCCGCTCGATGAGGGACGGGCTGCCGAATCGCTCGACGGCGTCACAGGCCAACGCCAGCTCAGCCGCCGTCGGCTGATAGGCCTCGAACTCGGCATGGTCAGCGTTGGCGATGTATTCGCCGGCGTGGAGCCGCTTGACGATCGCATAGCGAAACTTCTTCGCAAAGAAAAACAGACACCGCTCCCCGTCGGCGATCTCGGGCAGATATTCCTGGAGGAGATACTCCTGACCGGGCTCGAGGGCTTCCCGGACGCGCTCCACCGAGTTGGGAAGCTTGAGCACTCCCAGGCCACTGAAGCCGACGATCGGCTTGACGATCACGGTCTCCCCGAATCCTGCCAGGATCGCTTGGATGTCGCTGGAATCGGTGATGAGCACGGTGCGCGGAAACGGCATGTCGTCGCGCTCGAGGAGATAGCGCTTGTCGACGAAATCGAGAAACGTCTGCGCCGCGGGCAACACGACGAGGTCTCGAGCCACCATCGATCGCAGCATCTCCTGCGACCGGGGGAAGTTGTTCCAGGTCGTCCCCGGCCATGGTGCCAAGAGGATCATCAGCGCGTCGCATGCCCCGAAATCGGCCGCCGTCCACACCCCACGGCGGATGTCCCAGGCATGCTGCGACTTGAGCGACAGGTCGAGATCCTCCCAATGGACCATGAGGAAGTCGTCGTCCCGGGCGGCCAGCATCGATTCGATCTGCCGACGGTCGACGGAGAAATCGTAGTCGAACTCCGTTTGACCAAAGTAACCGATACACCCGATCGTGCGCTTCTTCATGCGTCCCTCCTCTCCACCAGGATTGCCCGTCACCCCGCGCAGCTCGGCGGCCGCGATGGCCATGTCGAGAGCCTCGTACGTCCACCCGCCGACTTCCCTCTCGACGCCGCAGGTGCTGATCTGCAGGGCCGGGCACTCGATCGTCATCTCGATGATCTTCCCCCCGCAGAGATCGACTCTCTCGATCAACGACGGGCTGCCGAACCGCGCCACCGCATCGCGGGCGAGCGCGAGTTCATCTTCGGTGGGTTGATAGCGATCGGCCAAGGAGTGTTCCCAGTTGCAGCGGAACTCATCACCGATAGGCCGCTTGATGGCAGCGTAGCGGAACTGCTTGGCGAAGAAATAAAGCGATCGCTCCCCTGCGGTGATCGCGGGGAGGTATTCCTGCACGAGATACTCCCGCCCCGGCTCCAGGGCCGCCCGAACGAGTCCGGCATCAGCGGCCATCCGGACGACATCATCCCCTCCGGCACCGATCAGCGGCTTGACGACGACCACCTCGCCGAGCCCCCGGATCGCCGCGTCGATGTCGGAGGCGGCCGTCACCAGGCGGGTGGCGGGAAAGGGCATGTCGGGGCGATCGACGAGGTAGCGCTTGTCGGGGTACTCGAGAAACGTGCGTGGGGAATTGACCGCCGGGATTCCACGCCGAAGGATCTCATGCATCGCGGCGTCGGCACGATCGAAATCGGCGAAGATCGAGCCGGGAGCGGGGGCCTCGAGGATCAGCAGGGCCGCCGCGGCAGCCAGATCGACGTTTCCCCATGAGCCGTTCCGCAGGTCGTAGGCATGGGTCGAGCGGAGCGAGGCGTCGAGATCCTCCCAGTGAACCATGCGGATGTCGTCGTCGCGCGTGGCGAGCATCGACTCCACCTGGAGGCGATCCCCCTCGCAATCGAACTCGAATGCCTCGCGGCCGATGTAGCCGACGCACACAACCAGACGTCTCATGCCTGCTCCACGCCCTTCTCCACGAGGACGGGAATCAAGCCCCCGCCCTTCGAAATGTTGACGATGTCGCCCTGCGGCGCGTACCGCGACAGGTAGCCGCTCACCTGGCAGGAGAGCAGCCGCCGGCTGCGGAGGTCGTAATCGTAATTGACATGGGCCGCCACGTCGTACGACACCACCCCCTGGAATCCCATCAGGCTCTTCACGCGCGTCTGATTCATGGCGATGCGTTCCTGGAGGATGTACTCCCCGCGATGGTCCTGCGGCAGATCCACCGGCGACATCCACACCCCCTCCCCGCCATGCTCGTGCTTCCGCTTCAAGACCATCCCGGAGGTGTCGGCTCCGGGGGGGAGGGCCTCGAGATCGATTGTGCGGGGAAGGTAGGCGCCGGCGGCAGGATCGATCCGCTCCAGGAAACGTAGATCCTTGTCCTCGACGAGCACGAGCGACCAATGGTCGTAGCAGAAGGCGCCGCTCGAGAGGAAGAACCGGCACCAGTCGGCCTCGGCGCGCATCGAATTCTGCCACGTCAGCTCGCGCGGATAGATCGCGTCGATCTTCCGGCCACGGAACATGAGTGCCGAGCCGTCGCTGGTGAACTCTGGCCACTCGGCACGCGGCACGATGATCATCTCCACCGGCCTGACGCCTTCGGCGATGATCACCCGATCGAGCCACGAGCCATAAAACTCCCGGTCATTGTCCTTTGTGAGCAGGGCAATCGTGCCGATCCCCTGCCGCAGCAGCTGCTCGCGGAAGGCGTGCGTGGGATGAAGGAGGCGATAACGCTCGGCGAGTTCCGGCACGAGGTCGATCAAGGCCCGCGTCGCCTGGAGCGAGTGCCCCACCGTCCCCACGCCGACGAAGTTCATCTCCACGAGGCGGATGTCGTCGCCGCGTTCGAGAAAGTCGAAGCGGGCGTTCCCCGAGATCACGTCTTGGTGGAGTGGGAAGCCCTGCACGAGCTGCTGGAGCGAGTCGCCGGCAAACAGCGCCGGGTCGCGGCGGTCGACAAAGGCTTCGAGCGCCGCGCTGCACAGGCACGCGCTGGCGCGCCCGTAGGCAGCATGCCGCTCATGGCCGATCACCAGCGGGAGGATCGAGGCATCGCAGGGATCCCGTTCGTCCCAGTAAAGAAGCTCGCGAAGCCTCGCTTCGTAGCGTCGCATGTCGACGGTGGAAATCCGCCGATCGATCGCCTCGTCGAGCCGGCGGAAAACGCGCTCGCTCATGGTCCATCCTCCCGTTCGGAGAGCACCGGCACGATGCCGCCACCGGTGCAGAGGTTGACGCGCAAACCCTCCCGCGAAAATCGCGAGAAATACCCGGCCACCTCGGCGGTGATCACCCTCCGGGAAGGGACGTCATACCGGTAGGAGACATGGACGGCGAGATCGGTGATGGCGTTCCCTCGATGCCCGTGGACGGTGGCAATCGGGAAGCGATTGGCCTCGAGCCTTTCCTGGAGGATCGCGCCGGGGTCGTTGCCATGGCGCTCGAGATCACAGGCCTCGAAAAACACCCCCTCCCCGGAATGGCGGTCACGGAGCTTGAGCACCCACTGCGCTGCATCCGCGCCGACGGCTCCGCGTGCCGGTCGCATCCGTGGCACCACCTCGGCAAGCCTCGGATCCCGATCGATGAGGAACGACAGATCCTTGTCTTCGGCGAGCAGGAGGAGCGGATGATCGAGGAAGATCACATCCGACCCCAAAAGCAGTGCCAGCGTTTCGCGGTTGAGCCGGGCATGGGGCCCGGAGAAGGCGGCCGGTCCGTCGAGGGCGCGGAGGTAGACCGCGTCGACCGGCATGTCGCCGAGATGGACCTTGTCGCCGCGGCAGGAAAGGGCGCCATACTCCCGCTCGGAGAGCACCACTGACTCAATCGGCCGCAGCACCTCGCGGATCAGCTCCCAATCATTCTCGGCGTACGGGGTGTGGGTCTCCTTGACGAGAATGACGAGCGTCCGCACGCCGAGTTCGTCGAGGCGGCGTTTCATCCCCAAGCACGGTCGCTCCACGTCGAACGACTCCCCGAGCGCGGGCACGGTGTCAAGCAGCGCCGCCGCTGCCTGCGGGGCGTAGTCGACGGCACTGAGGTTCACCCATCCGGCTTCGAGGAGCTTGAGCTCATCCCCCTGCGGCAGGAAATCGAATCGCACGTTGCCGACGAGGTGCCGCGGCAGACGGCCTACCTGCCCGGCAATCCAGGCGAGGGTGAATCCGTCGTCCTCCCCGGGCAGGGTCCCCCGGGCATCGAGCGCCGCGTCGATCGAAGCCTTGACGAGCCGCTCCACGAGCGGCCCGAGCCACCGCCGCCGCGCTGCGCTCACCACCCGTGGCACAAGCGAGATGTCACACGGCTCCGGATCGCGGAGCTCGTAGGCCCGGCGCCGGATGGCGTGCGCGAGAAAGTCGGCCCGAAGACCGGCGTTCTCCTCCGACAGCCACGCCACCCGCGTGTCGGCCGGCTCGTGGAACGTCATCGCTTCGCTACTTCCTGACGGGCGAAAGCCGGAAGGAGTTTTGGACCGCCTTGACGAGTTGCTCAGCCTGGAAATTGAGCGTCCGACCGTCGCGTCCGAGCACGGGGCGGTAGGTGTAGACCTTGCAGATCTCGTCGGAAGTCCGCAGCAGGTGCGTTCCTTCCACCGGGATCTCGCCGGTGATCAGCACCTCATCGTACGACTCGGTGTCGGCGAGCCGCTGGGCGGGGCCGAGGTATCGCAGCTCGTCGCGTTCGAAGATGTAGCGGCCGGGCTCGATCGACGCCTCGACCACCACGTCTTCGCCCATGATGTTGTGCAGGCACATCTGGGAGACGTTGAGGGGATCTCCACGGCGGTTGTATTCCGCCACGAACTCGTCATCGAGATAGACGTCGGGCAGATGAGGCACGAGATGGAAGAAGCTCACCGGAATCTTCCCCATCTCCTGCTGGCGATCGGCAACCAGCGCCGTGGTGCCGAGGAAGCGGGGATTGATCTCCGTGAAGTAAACATTCTCGCCGTCGGAGATGTAGTCGACGCCGAAGATGCTGTGGAAGCCCTTCTGCCTGCCGACCCGCAGTTCGCCGAGCCAGTCGCCGATCCTCGTCTGCATGTCCCGCATCTGCTCGACCTCATGGTCGGTCAGGTGCGAGCCCGAAAAGTCGTTTCCGCACCATCCGAAGCTCAGATTCGTCAGGCTCTTCTGGCCGATGACCTGGAGGGATGGCTCGCCGAGGATGACGTAATCCTGCGTCCGCACGCCGGTGAGACTCATGCTCTTGCCTTCGATGTACTGCATCACCGAGGCCGGTGCGCCCAGGTTGGCGGCAGCCACCGCACGGAATTGCGACTCGCTCTCGATCAGATGGACCCCAGAGCCGGCAGCCGACTGATCGAGACTGACCACCAACGGCATGCCGTAGCGGTCGACGAGATCGGGGAACAGGTCTGGGGCGAGAAGCACTTCATCGCCGGGAATCACCGGGACCCCGAGCGCCTTCAGCTTCCGGCGCACCCAGGTCTTGCGGTTGAGAAGCTCCGACATCGCCGCCGGCGGATTCATCATCCGAATGCTCGGATACCGCCGCGCCAGGCGTTCGAGCTGCCGCGACGACTGGTAGCAGAGCACGTACGACTCGGGGAAGTTCTCGTGGAGGAGGCCGATGCTCTCCTCGAGGAACGGCTGGAGCTCGTCCATGCTCGAGTCGGTCCGGACCCTCGTCGATTTCTCCGAGGAGAAGAACGAGTCGAACGAGGCCTCCGCCCGGGCAGGCTCCTTCCCGTAGCGCGTCATCGCCATCACGTTGATGTGCGACCCGAGGAAATCCCCGGCGATCCAGTCGAGCATCCGCAGCGAGTAACACCCCAAGCCGCGCTCGAGGAGCGCTGGATTGCGGTGAAAGTTCTCGAAAATCACATCCGCGCGCATGTCGAACTTGCTCATGCAGCACCTTCGATCGTTGCGCGGGTGACCGACAGGGAAAAGCAGGACGCTTGAGTGTCCATGAACGGAAACCGGCTCACTTCATTTCGCCCAACCGCAGACGCGTGCGGGGGCCAGGGACTCGACTCTGCTTCGCCCGTCGGACGTTCCGAGGGGCTGATGCTGACGACAGGACGACATCGGGAGAAAAGGGAGTGCGCGTCGCACAACCCCCTGGCACCCGATGGGTCACAGGGACCGGTGCGCGGACTCAGCGCACCAGCCGGGGTCATCGACATCATGGCGGGCCGTGGTCCACCGCCACTGCGAAAGAGACACCGATCGCAAACGAAGGCGTTGCGGTGCGGCGTAGAGTCGAGGGAAAACGTTTGTCGACCGAGAACCAACCGGCCAAAGTGGCCATGGATCGAATGAATCCCACACCGTGAGTTCGCTGTGCACCGCCGCACGCCACACGGACGCGCGTTCGCTTGCGGTACCCGATCCCCACGGCACCATGATTCGAACACCGACTTGAAGATCCCCAAAATCCCGGTGAAAGCGATCAGACCACCACCGGGCTGGAGTGGCCCCGTCACCACCGTGACTGGAACCAGCATCCAGATTCTACGACCTGACGGAACGAGTGCAAATTGCCGCCAACGTTCCCCGAACGAGCATTTCCCGTGCCGTCCATCAGCTTCTCCACCGACCTGCCGACGGCCCCACGGGTTCCCGGGGAAAGCCACGGTTTGGGTCGCTCCGCGGGGACTCTCCACCCCAAGCCGGGCCCGCGCCGCTTGGTAAAAGGTTCACGCATGCACCGGGGGTTAGGGAGGGGGAATGAAAATCCTTCATTTTTTTCCCCTCGTTGTCCGACGCCCGGGCAACGCCATGGCCTTCGCTGCTTTGGCCGAACTGCGGCTGGCGTACAATGCACCTTCTCTCGTTCCCGGCCTTCTCCGTTTCCGGTCGCCGCTCTCCTTTCGGGCTCACCACGCTTGAATCGGCGCCAGCGGGGCCCTCCGACCCCCTCCCGCATTCATCGTCTTCCCCACTCCATGGCATCCCGTCCCCCTTTCCCCGCCTCCACCGATTCGTCCGCCGGCGTTCCCGGCACCCCCTGGGGAAGCGCGTTCGTCCTCGGCACGGGGGAGTCGGTCATCGCCACGGCGACGTTCGACCTCGACGCGGGGATGCGGTTCACGGAGGGTTTCCTCTGCCTCACCGACCGCCGGATCATTGCCGATCCGCCGGCTTCCCTGGAGCCCGATCGAGCTTCCCCCGCCCCGTCGTCGGGACCGGTCTGGTGGCACCTCGACGACACCTCGAGTCTCGACCTGCGGATTCGTGGGGGCGTGGGAAGGATCGAATTGTTGGCCGCGGGACGCGTGGTGGCACGCTGGCTGTTCTCCCTCGCGCAGGCGAAGGGGATGCACGCCCTCAAAGACGCCTTCGAGCAACTCCCTTCGCGGCAGCGCCAGCGGATACCGCGGCCGGCCGCCGCCCACCTCTCCACCGGCACTGATGAGACCGACGGGAGCGAACCCGACGAGGGGGGCGATGCCACTCACCCCGAGCCCCATGCCATCCATCGCCGCGACCAGGCCGGGGATGACGATGCGGACGATCTCCCCACCACAGGAACACCGTCCTGGCGGATGCTTGTCCGCCTGGCGCCGTTTGCCCGCCCCTATCTCGGCCCGGCCCTGGTCGGCCTGGGGCTTTCGCTCGTCGGGACCGTGGCAGCCCTGGTGCCCCCCTACCTCACCATGCCACTGGTCGACGGCGTACTGATTCCGCGCCAGGCCGGCGAGGCGGTGCCGTTTTCGCTCGTCTGGTGGTATCTCGGGGGACTGGTGATCGCGGCGGTTGTGGCCTGGATCCTCTCTTGGGCGCAGCTGTGGGTGCTGGCGTGGGTGAGCGAGCGGGTGGCAGCGGAGCTGCGCGTGAAGACCTACGCCCACATGCAGTCGTTGTCGCTCGATTTCTTTGCCGTCAAACGGACCGGCGACCTGATCTCGCGGATCAGCAACGACACCGACCAGATCAACAACTTCCTTTCGATCAACCTCATCGGATTTCTCTCCGACTGCCTCCTGGTGCTCCTCACCGCCGGAGTGCTCGTCTGGCTCAATCCCGTGCTCGCGCTGGTCACGCTCGTCCCCTTTCCGCTCGTCGTGTGGCTGGTGTATTTGGTTCGCGGCCGGCTCCAGCGGGGTTTCAGCCGCTCCAACATCGCCTGGGCCGAGGTGGCGAGCGTGTTGGCCGACACGATCCCCGGCATCCGCGTCGTCAAGGCATTTGCTCAAGAGCGGAGAGAGATCGACCGCTTCCGGTCTGCCAATGACCACGTGCTCCAGGCCAACGATCGCGTCAATACGGTGTGGGCATTCTTCGGCCCGATGGTGAGCCTGTTCAGCGAAGCAGGATTGCTCGTTGTGTGGGCGGCAGGGGCATGGATGGTGTTCCAGGGGTCGGTGACCGTCGGCGGCCTGACGGCGTTTCTCGCCTACATCGCCCGCTTCTACTCGCGGGTGGAATCGATGGTGCGGATGGTGCCCGCCGCCCAGCGGGCCTCGGCGAGTGCGCAGCGGCTGTTCGAGATCATCGACTGCCGGCCGACGGTCGCCGAGGATCCTCGCCCCGTCCGCCCCGGCCGGGTGCGTGGCAGGATCGAATTGTCGGGCGTCCACTTCCGCTACGGCACGCGCGAGATCCTCCGCGGCATCGACCTCGTCATCGAGCCCGGCGAGATGATCGGGCTGGTGGGCTCGAGCGGCTCCGGGAAATCGACGCTGGCCAATCTCGTCTGCCGGTTCTTCGATCCCTCGAGCGGGACTGTCAGCGTCGACGGCACCGACCTGCGCCGGATGGCGGTGACCGATTACCGTCGCAACCTCGGCTGCGTGCTCCAGGAGCCGCTCCTTTTCTTTGGGAGCGTGGCGGAGAACATCGCTTACGGCTGCCCCGACGCCGGGACGGAGCGGGTGGTGGCCGCCGCCCGAGCCGCCGGCGCCCACGAGTTCATCCTTTCCCTCCCCAATGGCTACGACTCGCGCGTCGGGGAGCGTGGCGGATCGCTCTCCGGCGGCGAACGGCAGCGCGTCTCCATCGCCCGCGCGCTCCTGGTCGATCCTGCGATCCTGATTCTCGATGAGGCGACCTCGGCGGTCGATGCGGAGACCGAGGTGGTGATCCAGTCGGCGATCGACCACCTCGTGAAGGGACGGACCACGATCGCCATCGCGCATCGGCTGTCGACCCTCCGTCGGGCCGATCGCCTCGTCGTCCTCGATGCCGGACGGATCGTGGAGATCGGCACGCACGACGAACTCCTCTCCCGTGACGGCGCCTATGCGCGCCTCTACAACGCCCAGTCACAGGCGGCCGCCGAGGCCGCCGCCGGGCCCTGACTTCTCCCGAGACGCCGAGGCCCACGATGCCCCACCCCGATCCCCAAGCCCACCGCCCGCCAACGGCTGACTCGGCCTCCGGCCCCCTGGCACCGGCGCCGGGGTGGCGCCTCGTCCGCCGCCCGCACGGTCATGTCGATTTTGTCGACGGCGCGGGCAGGGTGTTCACCGATGTCGATGTCCTCCGTGCCTTCCCCGTGACGGCCCCCCAGGGCCCGGTGGCGATCGTTTCCGCCGACGGCGATGAACTGGCCTGGCTCGACTCCCTCGACAACGTTCCCGAGGCCCTCCAAAGCAGCCTCATCGCGGAACTGGCGACCCGGGAGTTTCTCCCGCTCATCGAGCGGATCGAGGCCATCAGCGACGACGATCCCCAGGCGTGGAGCGTGGTGACCGATCGCGGCCAGCGCCGATTCATCCTCGCCAGCATCGACGACATTGACCGCCTCCCCGACGGCAGCGCCTTCGTCGTGGACGCCACAGGTGTCCGCTACCGGATCGCCGCCGTCGCCGCCCTCGACCCCACCAGCCTGCGGCTCCTGGAAAAAACGATGGAGTGACGCCGCGGCGGCCCCCCCCGCGAGTCTTCCAATCTCCCCCCGCCTGCCCCACCTTCGCCCCGCCTCCGGCCGCCCCCTTGCCCGCGGCCGTAAGCTGGAACGATTACACCGTTGGCGCCGGCTCGAGGGGCCTTTTTTTCGGTAATTTCTCGGAAAAAAAGTGAACAAACCGCTTGAAGGCCGCGTTCACGGAATTAGTCTCGGGAGTGCGCTTTCCCAGAGGAGATCCGATGGTCGTCACCATGCTCAATTCGTCCCGAGTCGCGAAGTCCACTTCGTCCGTTCCAGCCGTCCGGCCGGCGCGGCGCCGCCGTCGCGACACCCTCGGCGCCATGCTCGTGGCCCTCTCGCAACTCATGCCGCTCCCGCTCCTCCATCCGGTGGCCGACGCCGCCTGCTGCGAGGAGACGGTCAGGGCCTCAGCGCCGGTCGCCAGCCAGACCTACCGGCTCGACTTCCAGACGGTGTATGACGAGCGGCAGATGGAGGCCGTCCGCGTCACCTACGAGACGGTCTACGACACGAAGACCTACACCGTTGCCAAGCCGGTGTGGGAAACGCAGACCACCCAACGCCGCACCACCGTCCAGCGCCCCGTGTGGGAGACGCAGACGCGTGAGGAGCGGACCACCGTCATGAAGCCGGTGTGGGAAACCGTCGTCGAAGACCGCAGCTACGACCAGGTGCGCGACGTCGTCGAGACCTCGACGCGTGAGGAGCAGTTCACCGTCATGAAGCCGGTCGCCGAGACCGTCATGCAGCAGCAGGTGAGCACGGTCCGCAAGCCTGTCTACGAGACGGCCATGCAGCAGCAGGTGAGCACCGTCCGCAAGCCGGTCACCGAAACGGTCATGCAGCAGCAGGTAAGCACCGTCCGCAAGCCGGTCACCGAAACGGTCATGCAACAGCAGGTGAGCACCGTCCGCAAGCCGGTCTACGAAACGGCAGAGCGCGAGGAGGCCTACACCGTCGCGGAGCCAGTCACCACCTACAAGACCGCGTACGCCGACCGCGGCGGGTATGTCGATCAAGTGACGCCGATGGTCGCCCAAGGTGGCACGCAGCTCGGTTGGGTGCAGGGGGGCTGGGCGGTCAACCCGTACACAGGGCTTGCCAACTGGCAGCCCGGGGGCTACGCCTGGACGATGACGCCAAACGTGGTCATGAATCAGGTCAACCGCGTCTACCAGCCGAACGTCGTGGCGATGCAGGTTCCGGAGACGACCGTCGTCAACCGTGTCGTCACCCGGAAGGTGCCGGTGCAGACCATGCGGTACGTCGACGAGCAGGTCGTCCAGCAAGTGCCCGTTCAAACCTTGAAGTACGTCGACGAGCAGGTCGTCCAGCAAGTGCCCGTCCAGACCTTGAAGTACGTCGATGAGCAGGTCGTCCAGCAGGTGCCCGTCCAGACCGTCCGCTATGTCGACGAGCAGGTCGTCCAGCAGGTGCCCGTGCAGGTCACGAAGATGGTGGCCGAGACACAGGTCCGTCAGGTGCCGGTCCAGACCGTGCGGAAGGTTGTCGAACGGGTGGAAAACAAGGTGCCGGTTCAGGTCTGCAAGTACGTGGCCGAGGAGCAGGTCCGCAAGGTGCCGGTTCAGACCTTGAAGTACGTCACCGAGGAGAAGGTCGAGCCGGTGACCGTGCAGGTCTGCAAGATGGTCAACGAGGAACGCACCGCCCAGGTCCCGCGAGTGGTCGAGAAGCGGACCCCCTACAGCTACACCGTCCGCTCGCCGCGGACGGTCGTGCTTCGCGTGCCGCTCGACTCCTGCGGCAATCCGCTGCCGTCCGCCCCCGCAGCCGGCTCAGCGGCGGCCCCGCGAAGCGCGGCGACCAACAGCGGCGTCGTGCCGGCAACGGCCATCGCCCCGTTGCCGTCGGCGCGGCCGGCTTCTCCGGCTCCCGCGGCGACCACCGCACCGGCCCTGACGCCGGCCGAGGCGGCCCCCCTCAAGACCTACCGCGATGTCGCCCCGGCCGAAGCCGCCCAGCCGGCCGCCGAGGGGTGGGGCCCGTCGCCGTTGACGCATGCCGATCCCGCCGTGGGCACTCCCGCTTCGTCCGGCGCCCCGACCGTCGCTGGGAAACCCGTGATCGTCGGCGACTCGTCCGCCCTGCCACTGCAGAAGATCGAGGTCATTCCCCTCCCCGCCGCCAAGGCTCCGGCCACGACCGCCCCGACGGAGGCTGCCAAGGGGGTGACTGCCGAGGATCAGACGCTCGAGTTCGGGAAGCCAAAGGATCAACCCACCGCGCCGAGCGGCCCGTCGGTCTCCCCGGCGCCTCCCGCGACCGACAACCGCGACCTCCCCACCGCAGGGACCAGCACCCGCCCCTCGCGGTACGTCGCCCCCTTCGGGGACCGTTCCACCTGACGCGAACGCGCGTCGCCGCTCATCGCCAAATCCATCGGCCCCGGACGCGTCCGCAAGCGCGCGTCCGGGGCCGATTTCGTTTTCTGTCGGTTGCATTGCGCTTCGCGCTTGCCGACATGATCGCTCCATGAGTTGCCACGTTTTCCCCAACGGGGTAGCTTCATCCAACGTTTGGAGATCTTCGATGGGCTCCGTCCCACCGGTGGGGTGATGGAGACGAAGATCGAGGAGGGGTGGTAAGTCCCCCCTTCCCCCAAGTTTTCTGGAGAAGCGCGTGAGCATGCCTGGCAAGATCAAGGTCGTCGGCCCGGTCGTTGAACTCGATGGCGACGAGATGACTCGCATCATCTGGCAGTTCATCAAGGATCAACTCATTCTCCCCTACCTCGACGTCGATCTGAGGTATTACGACCTCTCGATCGAGCATCGCGAGGCGACGGGCGACCAGGTGACGATCGACGCCGCCCACGCGATCCTCGAGCATGGCGTCGGCGTGAAGTGCGCCACGATCACGCCGGATGAGGCACGCGTGAAGGAGTTCGCCCTTTCGAAGATGTGGAAGAGCCCCAACGGCACGATCCGCAACATCCTTGGCGGCGTGATCTTCCGGGAGCCGATCATCATCGGCAACATCCCGCGCCTCGTCCCCGGCTGGACGAAGCCGATCGTCGTCGGCCGTCACGCGTTCGGCGATCAGTATCGGGCCACCGACGTGAAGATCCCTGGCGCCGGGAAGCTCACGCTCACCTACACGCCAGCCGACGGCTCGAAGCCGATGGAGATGCAGGTCTACGACTTTCCGTCGTCGGGCGTGGCGATGGCGATGTACAACCTCGACGATTCGATCCGCGACTTCGCCCGGGCGAGTTTCCGTTACGGCCTGGCGCG
>CAMARC010000029.1 GCA_945860405.1 Candidatus Kuenenia stuttgartensis
GTCAATCCGCCGCAGCCCAACCTCGGGCTCTCGGCGGCCTTCGGCGGTGGGATCGACTGGAAGACGAGCCAGGGGGAGGACCGCCTCCGGCGGGCGATCTACACGACCTGGCGGCGGAGCAATCCCTATCCCTCCATGGCCGCCTTCGACGCCCCCAACCGCGAGGTCTGCACGATCCGCCGGCCGCGGACGAACACGCCGCTCCAGGCGCTCGTCACGCTCAACGATCCGGTTTATGTCGAGGCGGCCCAGAGCTTGGCCCGACGGATGGTGACGGAGGGGGGATCGACTGATGCCGAGCGGGTGATCCGCGGCTTCCGGCTCGTGCTCGCCCGGCAGCCGTCCCCGGTCGAGGTCGATCGGCTCGTCCGGCTCCATGCCGAGGCGCTCGTCGATTACCGGCAGGCGCCCGAGGAAGCGCGGAAGCTGGCCACCGAGCCGCTCGGCCCCCCCCCTGCCGACCTCGCCGATCTCCCCGATCTGGCCGCGTGGACGCTGGTGGCCAATGTGATTCTCAATCTCGACGAATCGTTCATGTGCCCGTGAGCTGAGGAACCTGCCCCATGGATCCGATCTTCGAACAGAAGTCTCTCGCCACCCGCCGTCACCTCCTCGGTGGCATGGGCGGGGGTATCGGTGGACTGGCCCTGGAAGCGCTCCTCGGGGGAGCTGCGCCGTTCGGCCGCGCGGCGAGGGGAGTCGAGAGCGAGGCCAACCACGGCCACGACGTTCCGGCCGATCCGCTCGCTGCGCGGGTGCCGCACTTCACGCCGAAGGCGAAGCGGATGATCGTCATCCACCTCACCGGCTCGCCCCCCCATCTCGATCTCTACGACCACAAGCCGGAGCTCGTGAAGCATTCGGGGGAGGACTGCCCGGCCGAGACGATCAAGGGGAAGACGTTCGCCTTCACAAGTGGCACGCCGAAGCTCATGGGGACGCCGCGGAGCTGGAAGCGGTGTGGGGAGAGCGGCATGGAGCTCTCCGACGCGATCCCCAATCTCCAGCGCGTGGCCGATCGACTCTGCGTCGTGCGGAGCATGCACACCGACCAGTTCAACCATGCCCCCGCGGAGCTCCTCCTCTACACCGGCGCCGCCCGCTCCGGTCGGCCGAGCCTGGGAAGCTGGGTGACGTATGGCCTGGGGAGCGAAAACCAGAATCTCCCCGGCTTCGTCGTCCTCATTTCGTCTGGCGTGCAGCCCAACGGCGGCACGAGCAGTTTTGGATCGGGCTTCCTCCCGAGCGTCTATCAGGGCGTGCAGTGCCGGTCGCAGGGGGATCCGGTCCTCTATGTCTCCGATCCCCCCGGCATGGACCGGAAGACGAGGCGCAAAAGCCTCGATGCCCTCAAGGATCTCAACGAACTGCAGGCGCGCGAGCTCGGCAACGCCGAGACGCTCACCCGCATCGCACAGTACGAACTCGCCTATCGGATGCAGACGAGCGTGCCGGAGGTGATGGACATCTCCCGCGAGTCGCCGGCGGTCCTCGAGGCCTACGGTGCGATGCCCGGCCAGGCGAGCCTCGCCAACAACTGCCTCCTTGCCCGGCGGCTCGTCGAGCAGGGGGTGAGGTTCGTCCACCTCTTCGACTGGGGCTGGGACTTCCACGGCACCGGGCCCGGCGAGGACATCCGCGACGGATTGACCAAGAAGGCGGCGACGTTCGACAAGCCGGCCGCGGCGCTCATCGAGGATCTCGAGGCCCGTGGGCTCCTCGACGACACGCTCATCCTCTGCACGGGGGAGTTCGGCCGGACGCCGTTCCGCGAGGGTCGCACCGCCGGGGGCGACATCCTCGGCCGCGATCACTTCCCCGATTGCTACTCGATCTGGATGTGCGGCGGCGGCACGAAGCCGGGATTCGTTCATGGGGCGAGCGACGATCTCGGCTTCAAGCCGGCGGTCGACCCGGTCCATGTCCACGATCTCCAGGCGACGATCATGCACCTTCTCGGCTTCGACCACACGAAGCTCACCTGGCGGTTCCAAGGGCGCGACTTCCGGCTCACCGACGTCCATGGCACGGTCGTCCGGTCGCTCCTGTCGTGAGGGCCCCGGCCGTGGGAAGCAGGCGTCGGTGGCTGACGCTGGTCGTGATGGCGGCTGGAACGCTGGTGGGGCTTTGTGGCGCGGGGCTGGCCCATGGCGCTGCGGCCCGGCCAAATGTCCTCTGGTTCGTCGTCGACGACATGTCGCCCGACCTCTCCTGCTACGGCGGGAGAAATGTTGCCACGCCGAACATCGATCGGCTGGCCCGCGAGGGGACGCTCTTCGAGCATGCCTTCACGACGGCGCCGGTCTGCTCGCCGAGCCGCTCGGCGCTGATCACGGGGATGGTTCAGACGGCGATCGGCGCCCACCACCATCGCAGCGGCCGCGGCGTGCTGAAGATCGAACTTCCGGCGGGCATCAGGCCGCTGCCGGCGATCCTCCAAGATGCCGGCTATCACACCTGCATCGGCGACGGCCTCGGCCCGGTTGGCGACGGCCGGCTCGGCAAGACCGACTACAACTTCCAATGGGATCCGGCGATCTACGCCGGTCATGACTGGGCCGCACGGAAGCCCGGGCAGCCGTTCTTCATGCAGGTGATGCTCCCGGGGGGCAAGCTCCGGGGCGAGACGCTGGAGTCGATCCGGGCACTCTCGAAGCGTGCGATCGACACGTTCGGCGCTGCGATTGGGCCCGATGACGTGGAGCTGCCGCCGTACTACCCACCCGATCCGGTGCTCCTCGAGGACCGGGCCGCCTATCTCTCGGCGGTCCGCTTCACCGATGCCCACGTGGGCCTGGTGCTTGCGCGTCTCGAAGCCGAGGGAATCCTCGACGACACGCTGGTGATCTTCATGACCGATCATGGCATCAGCCATGCCCGCGGGAAGCAATTTCTCTACGACGAAGGGACGCGGATACCGCTGGTCGTCCGCGGCCCGGGGATTCCCCGCGGTGTGCGGCGCGAGGATCTCGTCGAGCACATCGACCTGGCGGCGATCACGCTCGCGGCCGCAGGCGTGGCACGGCCTGTGACGATGCAGGCCCGCGATCCCTTCGCGCCCGGCTACGAGCCGCGCGAGGCGGTGTTTGCTGCCCGCGACCGGTGCGACGAGACGGTCGACCGAATCCGCTCTGTCCGCACGCCCTCGTGGCTCTACGTGCGCAACTTCCACCCGCGCCGCCCCCTTCTCCAGCCCAATGCCTACAAGGACGGCAAGGCGATCGTGCAGCGGCTCCGCGAGCTCCACGCCACAGGCGCGCTCGACCCGCTCCAGGAATCGCTGCTTTTTGGCGCTGAAAGGCCGGAAGAGGAGCTCTATGCCTGGTCGGAAGACCGTCACCAAGTGCGCAATCTCGCCGCCGACCCGGCCCATGCGGCAGACCTGGCCAGCCTCCGCCGCCGGCTGGAGGGCTGGATGGCGGCCTGCGGCGACACGGGGCCTGAGCCGGAGGCGATGTATGACAGCGACATGGCTGTTTACCTGGCCCCCGGAAGGCCGGAGGTGGAGCGGAACATCGCCACGATGAAGGCTTGGGCGACCGAGGGGAAATAAATCTCCCTCGATGGAAATCGCCCCCTTGCACAGCCCCCCCCGTGTGTGGGATGCTTTTAGTCCTTAAGGGTGGTCTTGTCAGGGGTGTGCCGCCGCCCGGTCTCCAGGAGACCCGTCCATGGGCACCGCATCGACCAGGGGAAAGCTGTTCGCTGCGTTCGCGCGCCGTTTGGAGTATGTCACCGACGGCCAGCTCTCTCTGGCCTGCCAAGCACAGCGCCGCGACCCGTCGAGGGGGTTGGTCGACATCCTCCTCGCCCAGGGGGCGATCGACGCCAGGAATCGGGGACTCATCGAGGAGGCCGTGGAGAGCCAACTCGCGGCGCATGCGGGGGACGTCGAAGCGTGCTTCGCGGCCATTCACGACAAGGGCTGGGTTCCCGCCGTGCTGTTCGCTGACGGGTCCGATGCTCCCATGGCGACCGGCGCGCCGACGGGGCCGGAGCCGGCCAGCCCGGTGTGGGAAGCGGGGGATGCCGACGCGCTCACCGAGACGGTGACGCTCGGGAGCTACACCTCCGGCGGAAGCCGCTACGAACTCCTCGAGCGGAAGTTCACGGGGGGAATGGGGGAGGTGTGGCTGGCCCGTGATCGCGAGCTCAATCGGGAGGTCCTTCTCAAGCAGGTTCTGCCGCAGCTCGCCGAAAATGTCCGGAACCGAGGGAGATTTCTCCTGGAAGCGCGCACCGGCGCGATTCTCGAGCATCCGGGCATCGTGCCGGTTTACGACATCGGCCAGCATCCCGGCGGCCAGCTCTTCCAGGTGATGCGCTATTTCCGCCCCGGTTCGCTCCACAAAAAGATCGCCGCCTACCATCTCGCCCACCCCGACGCGATCGATGAGCTGGCCTTCCGGACGCTTCTGGGGCACTTCGCCACCGCCTGCCGGGCGATCGAGTTTGTCCACACCCGCGGCATCCTCCACCTCGACATCAAGCCGCAGAACATCGTCACCGGTGAGTTCGGCGAGACCCAGATCATCGACTGGGGGCTCGCGCAGATCACCGACGCCGACATGCTCGAGAAGGTTCACGAGGAGAGTGGGAATCTCGGAAGCGGATCGGCACGTGGCGATTCGGTGACGCCCGCCTCGAGGGAAAAGTCGACCGCGACGAATGTCTTGCCGCGGGGCCTGCGCGGGACACCTGCTTATGCCGCCCCGGAGCAGTGGAAAGGGGATCCGAAGGTGCTCGGGGTCTGGACAGACGTCTACGGCCTCGGGGCCACGCTCTTCGAGATCCTCGCCAGCAAAGCGCCTTTCAAGGTGCCCTCACCGACGATTGGCGAGGATGTCGAGATCGGCAACCTCCACCGAGAGATGAAGCCGTGGGCACCGCCGGCGCTGCGGGCGATCTGCCGCAAGGCGATGGCGGTGAAGCCCGGCGACCGCTACGCCACGGCGGCGGCGCTTGCCGACGACATCGATCGCTTCCTCGCCGACGAGCCGGTGGCGGCCTGGCCCGATCCTTGGCGGGTGCGGCTGTGGCGATTGGTGAAGCGCCACCGGACGGCGGTGGCGGCGGCCGGCGTGCTGCTGGCGACGACGACGGTGGCCCTGGCGATCGGGAACGTGCTCGTCGCCCAGGAGCGCGACGCGAAGGAGCGGGCCCGCCAGGAGGCGGTCGCCCAACGCGATCTCGCCGAGCGCAACGCCGCGATGACGCGCGACGTGATCGCCGACTTCATCGAGAAGGTGGCCGATGACCAATGGGGGCAGATTCCCGGGACGGGGCAACTCCGGCTCGACGCCGTGAAGAGCGTCGTCAAAACATTTCCTGACTTACTCGCGCAGCAGCCCGACAATCCCGACTTGAAGTACGACGCGGCGCTCATCTACCGGCGCTGTGCGAATCTCTACCGCGTCCTCGGCCGGCTCGACAAGGCGAAGCCGCTCTATGACCAGTCGCGGGAGATCATGAATAAGCTCGTTGAAACGCATCCGGAGGTGATGCTCTATCAGCAGGGGCTGTGCCACAATCGGCTCGAGGATGCGGAGGTGATCCTCCGGGAATCGGGCCCGGAGCTGGCTCTGCCGCCGCTCCGCGGGGCGGTCTCGCTCGCCGAACAGACCGCGAAGGCCTTCCCGGACTCACACGGCGTCTTGCGGACACTCGCCCAGGCGCGGATCGATCTGGCTGATGCCCTGGTCGATGCGGGGAGGGTCGACGAGGGCGTGAAAGTCTCGGCCGAATCGGTGAAGAACTTCGACGCGGTCTTGGCGCGAGACGGCGGGGATGAAGATGACATTCGATATCAGACCCGACTTCTGGCCTCGCTGGCAGCGGCCGTCGCCGCCAACGCGAGCTTCGAGGCCGGCCACCCCGACCGAGGAATGGCCGAGAAGGCCGATCGGTGGTCGGCGGAGCTTTCTGAAAATCTCGCCGGCGATCCGAACGTCGACTACGTCCGCGCCCTGGCGCTGGATGAATGGGGCCGCGTCCTCGGGCTCGACGCCGCAACGGCGGCGGAGGGGGAGACGCTTGGGATCGAGGCGGTCGTCAAGCTCCGGGCCCTCGTCGCCGCCTCGCCGTACGAAGCCAACTTCCGGCCGGCACTCGCCGACATCCTCGTCGACCGGGGAGAAAAACGCCTCGCCGCAGGGCAGGCCGCCGAGTCGGTCATGCTCGCCGACGAAGCGCTCGCCGCCATCGCCCCGCTCGATAAGCCCACCGGCGCTGTCGAAGCAAAACGATGCCTCGCCCGGGCCCACGCCCTCCGCGGCCGGGCCGCGAAGGCCACCGGCGACCCAGCCTTTACGAAGATCCACTTCCAGTTGGCGAGCGAGAACTACCAAGCCGCCGTGGCCGGGGCGCCTGAAAACAAAAAACTCCGCGAAGAGGCCGCCGCCATCGGGGGCCTCCTCGCGGAGTGAAGGGGGGCGTCACCGACGGGGGGAAGAGATGTATGTGATGGCACCAGGTCAATTAGGGGTAGTCGCTTTGGTTGTGTAAGTAACGTCTTTTCTTCTGGAGGATGGAGTAGTCCGTCCCGCCAGGATCGTGATTTTTAGTTTGCCAGAGCCACGCAATTCGATCGATCGCCTCGAAATCCCGGTTACTTTTATAACAAACTGACCAGGGGTCATGTCCGAAAACGAAACTTTGTCATTGGGGATCGGGTGTATGGCCCCCGAGGAGTCGTCGGTGAACACAAGAATGTTGGTGTTATTGTAAACGGCGGGATTAGAGAGGTTGCTCCCTATCACAGTAAACCAGAAGTTGTCCTTGCTTAGGGTGATGATCGCAGGTTCAGTGCTGTTGATGACAGGCGATAGAGCTTTCGGGGTGGACTTCGGGGCCTTCTTTGTGCCGGCCCCTGAAGTTGTCTTCGGGGGGGAGCGTTTGGTCACTGCTACTTTCTTCTTCGCCATTGCATGATCTCCTGATTGTGCATCGATCGGGTCATGGCCACCGATCCGGCCGACGATCGGCGGGGTCGTACGAATCCATCATAAAGGGGAGGCGGACTCCCGACAGGAGGGGAGGACAGCGGCTGCTCTGAAGTCACCCTCAATCAGCCCGCCAGGAGGGGTCGCCCGTGGCCTGGGAGCCGGCGTTGCAGGCAAGCGCAGCCATGGATGGCGTAGCGCCGCCGGCACCCGAGTGAAGCTTTGGCCGGGAAGGCCAAAGCGAACGTCCGGCGACAGGGCACGGGCGACCCCGACCTGCCACTGGGGCCTGCAGCCCTCGGGCTTATCGAACGTTGGGGGATAGAGCAGCCGCCCCGGCGATAACCCTCAGCGCAGCTCCTCCTCGGTCGGGACCGGCCGGCGGCCACGGAGCCGGAAACGGGCCAGGGCGATCAGGCCGGGGACGATGAGCAGCCAGCCCCCGCCGTTGAGGCAATCCTGAAGCGGCAGGGGGAGGTGGCTCGTGACGGGATCGAGGAGATCGTAAGCCGGCTGGAGGCGGTCGTTGACCCCCTTCCAACGCCACAAAAGCCGGCGGAGGACGGGGCCTTCGTCGGCGCCCAGCTTCTCGATCTTCTGCTGGAGGCCGGGGAGGCCGTCTGGGGCGGCCGCAGCGGCAGCGGCCCGGCGATTGGCCGCGGCAACCCTCCTGGGCACCTTCGCGTCGACTCCCTTCTCGACACCGACGAAGAAGCTAAACACGAGCGAGAGCATCGCCATCGCGAAGATATTGAGAAACAGCTGGCTCAAGAAGACGAGCATCCCGACCCGGAAGTGGATCTTCCACAGCAGCACCTGGACGGTCCCACCGGCGCAGAGGGCGAAGAGGACGGGGAGATAGCGGATCATCGGCACGTAGCCGAGGACATGCCACTTCAGCCCCATCGGTTCGCGGAGCCAGGTGAGATAGGTGTAGTTGGGGGGGAAAGCGATGCCGAGACGCGGATCCTGCATGAGCCGGGCGAAGAAGTAGCCGGAGAGGTCGTACACGAAGAAGACGGTGATCCAGATCGCGAACACGGTCTTCACGGCGGCGAGGATCGTCCCCGGCCCCTCCTCCGTCCAGAAGGCGGTGGTGCGCATGAGAATGAAGACGGCGATCGGGAGCATGAGCAGCCAGAAGAGGATCGGCAGGAGGGTCGTGTGTTCGATCGACTGGATCATGCCGCACCTCGTGCCGGGGAGTCTGGGAGCTTGGTGGCGGTCGGGGAGCGTCAGGTGACGAGCCCGCCGCTCGTGTCGAGCGAGGTCATGCCGCGGAGGGCGAGGGCCACTGCGTCGGGATTCGTCGAGAGGCGGAGGGCCTCGGTGCCGGTGATCTGGCCGGCGTTGTAGAGCTCGATGAGATGTTGGTCGAAGAGCTGCATGCCGTTGTCACGGTTGGCGATCGCCTGCGGGAGGCTCGTGATCCGCCCCTCGAGGATTGCCTTGCTGACGACGGCAGTGTTCCGCATGATCTCGACGACCGGGATCCGCCCCTTCTCCTTCTGCTTGTGGGTCGCCAGCCGCTGGCTGACGACGGCGACGAGGTTTGTCGCCAGCTCCGTGAGCAAAAGCTCGCGCTCGTCCGGGGGGAACATGGCCACGATCCGCTGCATCGTGAACGAGGCGTTGGTGGTGTGGACGGTGCTGAAGACGATGTGGCCGGTGTCGGCCGCCTGGAGGGCCGTCCGCATCGTCTCGGCGTCGCGGAGCTCGCCGACGAGGATCACGTCGGGATCCTGGCGGAGGACGCGACGGAGGGAGTCGGTGAAGCTCGGCGTGTCGCGGCCGAGCTCGCGCTGGGCGACGAGGCTCTTCTGGGATTCGTGAAAGAACTCGATCGGATCCTCGATCGTGATGATGCGGAGGCGGCGGGTGCGGTTGAGGTGGTCGACCATCGCCGCCAGCGTCGTGCTTTTGCCGCTGCCGGTTGTCCCGGTGACGAGCACCAGCCCGCGGGGCTCCTCGGCGATCTCGTGGAGGACCGGCGGCAGGGAGAGATCGGCAAAGGTCTTGACCCGCGGCGGGATCGTGCGGGCGACGAAGGCGAGGCCATCCTTCTCGTAGAAGGCGTTGATGCGGAAGCGGGCGAGGTCGGGAATCGCGTAGGCGAAATCGCAGCTCCGATCGCGCTCGAGCCGATCGAGGTGGGCCTCGGTGGCGACCTCGGCAATCAGCCTGCGGACATCCTCGGCGGTCATCGGCGGGGCATTGAAGGCGACCATCGTGCCGTCGACACGGACCGTCGGCGGGCTCCCTGCCTGGACATGGAGATCGCTCGCCTTGAATTGGACGCTCGCTCTCAGCAACCGCTGCATGTCCATCGCTCGAGTGCTCCGGGAAAGGGGCCCATCATGGCAGAGAACAGCGGATCAAGGCGGCCTTCAGCCTTGAGCCGTGGTTGAGGCAGCGCTCCGGGAGCGCCAGCGAGCTTCCGCCCGAGGGGCATCCCAGCCCCCGGCACAGGCACAGGCTGCCAGCGCCATGGCCACCGCGTGAGCGTCGGGATAGCGGTCGAGCGGACGCTTGGCAAGGCAGCGGCGGATGACGGCTTCGACGTCGGCTGGAACGTCGGCACCGCGATCGCTCAGCGGCGGCAGGGGCGCTTCGAGGTGGGCCCGGAGGGCGTCGGCCGCGGTGGCACGGGGGAAGGGAGGAGCCCCCGTGACCATGAAATGGAGGAGGGCGCCGAGGGCGTAGAGATCGGCCCGGCCGTCGATCGGCGCGCCGGCGACGGCCTGCTCCGGGGCCACGTATTCCGGCGTGCCGGCAATCCCACCGTCGGCTGTCGGGGACCGATTGGCGCCTGCCGCGGGGCCGCCGACGGAACCGAAGTCGAGGAGCTTCGCCACGTCGCCGGCGCCGGTGAGGCAGGAGACGAAGACGTTCGCCGGGCTGAGGTCGCGGTGGATGAATCCGGCCCGGTCGAGCTCGGCGAGGGCCGCGCAAACCTGGCGGCCGAGATAGACCGCCCGGGCGGCCGGGAGCGGCCCACTGTCACGGACGAGATCGGCGACCGACAGGCCGGGGAGGTATTCCATCGCAAAAAACGGCGTGCCGTCGGCCGTGTGGCCGCCATCGAAAATCGCGATCAGGTTCGGGTGGGAGAGCGATGCCGCGGCCCGCATCTCGCGCTCGAAGCGGTCGGCAGTTTCGATTCCCGCGTGCCGAAGAAGCTTGAGGGCACAGGGGCGTTCGAGCACACCGTGCTCCGCGAGATAGACCTCCCCCATGCCACCGGCGTCGAGCTTGCGGAGGAGTCGGTAGGGGCCGATGTGACCGGGACCCTCGTCACTGCCGCGCGGGCCTCGGAGCAGCCAGGCGGCGAGCGTCGCGATGGCCCCTCCCATGATGAGGAAGAGGGCATTGGCCATCACGATCTGGTGGTTGGCCAGATCGTCCCTCACGAGGTGGAGGGTGTCGGCGTGGTGGAGCACCATGCCGTGGCAGAGGATCAGCGCGGCTGCGATCGTCATTGCGCCCCTGGCTGCCTCTGCCGGGGTGCGGGGGATGACGACGCCATAACAGATCATGAGGAAGAGCGCCCGGATCACGCCGTTCTTTTGGACGGCGACGGCGTCGACGAGGTCGCGGCGATCGATGAGGTCGACCGTGGAGAGGTACTGGGCCGTGAGGAGGACGAGCATCTCGAAGCCGAACAGCACACCCTCCGCAAACCGCACCTGGCGGCGGGAGAGTGGCAGCGGCGAGCGGAGCAGGGCGAAGATGAGGGCCGCGACGGCTGATCGCAACACGAGCGACCAGATCGGAGCGTCGGAACTGGCGGCCGAGCCGATCGTCGGGCCGAACAGCTTCGCCACCACGAAAACGAGGTGAAAGAGCGCGAGGAAAGCTGCGACGACGGCCAGGCGGGTTCGATGACGATTCATCGCGGGGCCGAACTCGTCGGGCCCTGCGCCGAGGTCGACGACAACGTCGTCATCAGGCGGTGATTCGCCGCGGTCCTGTTCGCCGTTGATCGATCGCATCGCGCTGTCCTTCCTTCGGAGCTGGAGGCACCGGGCTGGAGCCTCCGGCACCCAAGCCCTCATGAGCCCTGCCCGGGAGCAGGCTGACCGCCACTGGTCGGTGATGCCGCTTCGGGGGGCGCTCCTTCTCGGAGCCACGATCGGGCTGTTTTGAGTTTTTCTTCCATCTGCCCTCTCCGACCACCGAAGCGTTCCTCGAGATCCCCCACGACCCGTTCCGCCGTTGCTACGACCGATGTTTCCTGGTCGTTTCCACCGCTGAGCCAGGGCACGAACAGGTAGGCGACACCGACGAACGCGAGGGTCATCAACGGGATTCGCATCCGGTTGACCGTGTCGCGATAGCGCCGCCAGTCGGTCCAGAGGTAGTAGAGGGTCGCTGGTGGGAGAAGGAACAGCGCGCCGCGGAGCGGGTCTTTCCGGAACGACAGGTTGACGAGGCTGGCGACATCCCCGGCGAGGCCGACGAGGTTCAGCCCGATGATCCCTCTGACGCCCCACGTGGCGAGGGAGTGCTGGCCGATCATGCCGCTGGCGACCGAGAGGATGAGGAGGATCAGCGACACCGTGTAGCTCGTCTCGCTGATCCAGGTCGTGGCGTTGACCAAGAGGCTGAAGCAGGCTCGGTAGGCCTTCAGCCACGGCGTCGGCTCCGCGCGGCTCGGGCGGGCGGCCACGGGGACGGGGGGGCGAACGACGACCATCTCGGAGTGGTCATCTCCCCATCCTGGCACCTCGAGCGCCGGCTCGTGGACCGGCGTAACGGGGCGGAGTCGGTAGTCGCCGGCAGCGGGCCTGACAGGGGGCGGGGCTGCGGGCAGGGGCTTCTTCTTCGGTGCGGCCGAGGAGGGAGTCACCTTCGCCGCCGTCTGCCCTTCCGGAACGGTGACCCGCCGCCCGCAGGAGCGACAGCGGCCGACGCGGCCGGCAAGGGCCGCGTCGACCACGAGTTGGTTCCCACAGTGCTGGCAGGCGAAGGCGATCTTCACTCTGAAACCCCTACTTCACACAGAAAACCCCGAGGGATATCCCTGTAACCCCGAGGGATATCCCGGTAATCCCGAGGGATATCCCAAACAATCGCGGCTCGGTGGCGAGCGCTCACTCGCCGCGGGTGGATAGACGCAATCCCATCGCGGTTCGGTGAGTCCCTGAACGTGGAAGTCATCACCGTCGGCCGTTGCGGGAGAGATTCGGAGTTCCGAGCCTCCCCAAACGTGGTCAAAGTTTCGTCGAGTGGGGGGGGATGTCAAGGCAAGCCCTCTCCGGCGCGACATGGGGAAAGAGTCGGGTTACTCTGTTGGGCGCGTCCTGTCGTGCTTCGATACCGCTCCAGCGACTGATCCTATGCCCCTCCTCCAGGCTTGTCTCCGTTCCGCAGCCATCGGTCTCGTCCTCCTCTTCGGAGCCTTCCGCGCGTCGGCTGCCGATCCGCCGCCGGTCGTCGTTGCCGATTTCACCATGCCTGATCACCGCTGGCATGCCAACGGCTCGATCGGCGGGCTCGACAGCGGGGCGGATGGGCTGTCGATGATCTGCCGCGGTGAGGATCCCTATCTCGTTGGGCCGGTCGTCGACGTTCCCCTCCCTTCCGGTGCGCGGAAGCTGCTCCTCGAGCTCGAAGGCACCGCGGCTGGGGATATCCGTTGTTACGCTGCGGCCGAAGGGAAGGATTTCGCTGAAGTGGGGGCGGTAAACCTTGTCGCCGACGGCACAGGAAGGTTTCGGGGGGTGATCCCCGCGCTCGGCGAGCGGATCCGTTTCCGGCTCGATCCCCCCGACGGCGCCGCCCCAGTCCGCCTCCGTCGGCTCGTCGCCATTCCCTTGATCCCGCTCGCCCCGGCCGCGCCCGCCGGCACTCCAGCGCCGATCGCCATCCCGGACGATGCGCCGGTGGTGAAGCAGGGGGCGGTGAGCGTGGCCCACGACGCCCGCCGTTGGAACGCGCTGTCGATCTCGATCGGTGGCCGGCGGATGGCTGACAGCAATCCCACCGAAGTGTTCTTCTGGCGGAGGGAGGATCAGGGGATCCCGGTTGACCCAAGCGCCGGGAGCCTCGAGTCGCGGGTGAACTCTGAGGGGATCGAGATCGTGGCCTCCGTGCGCGAGGCGGGCGCCGGGGCCGACGCCGCCACCTGGCGACTCACCCGGAAGATCTCCGCAGCCGAGCGCGGCGTGAACATCGAGACGAGCGTCGAGGTTGACCGGCCGCGCGAGCTCATCCATCTGCCATGGCTCACGCTTTTTGCCGGTCGGGGGACGTTTGGGGCAGGCAAGTCGCAGGCGCTCCTGCCGGGCGTCGAATACCTCGATGACGAGCCCTCCTCGAACGAGAAAGAGATCCGGGGGCCAGCCGCCCAACGGCAGCTCGTCGATCCCGCCAAAGTCTGCTTTCCATCGATGGTCCTCGTTGCCGACGGCCGGTGGCTGGCGGTTGACTGGGAAGCCGGGTCGGTGCCGGTCTCCCCCCTCTTCGATTCCCCTGATCGGATGTTCGATTCCGGCGGCCACGTTTTCGGCCTCTGGTCGCCGGCGGCAGGGGCCTTCGAGCCGTTGCCGGCGCGCTTCGAAGGGGAACGAGACGTCTACCGTGGCGTGATGCTCGAGCCGGGCAAGCCGATGCGTCAGATCGCTACGATCCGCGGGGGGAGCGGCGACACGGTTCTCGCCGCGGTGGCCGAGCAGGTGCGGATCGACGGCCTGCCGTCGCTCCCGGTGATCGACGCTGCCGGGGGGAAGGACGGCGGCCTCGAAGCTGCCTGCCGGCTCCTCGCCCACGGCTGGCTCGATTCGGCCGCCCGCGACGGCACGCGCTGGCGCCACGCCATCTGGCAGGGGCGATTCGCGGCGCAGCCCGCCGCCGATGCGCCGGCCTGCATGCTCTGGCTGGCCGCGCATGTCGGCGATGCGGCGCTCGCCGCGCGGCTTCGTGCCACGGCGCGCGAGGCGCTCGAAGCGCTGCCGGTGGGAGCGACCGGGGGCATCGGTCATCTCGCGCGGCCGGCGCTGCCGCTCCTGCTCCGTGCCGCGGTGGCCGATGACGCCGCCGTCGGCGCGGCGATCATGGCCGCGGCGGCGCAGGCCCGGTCGATCGCCGCGGAGCTGACCGCGGCGGGGGGGAGGGATCGCTACGTCGCCGGCCCGACCGACTACGCGACAACCCTCGGCGCCGATCATTGCAACGGCTTCACGGCGCTGCGGGCCGAGGCGATGCTCGAGGGGGCTGTTCTCGGCGGCGACGAAGCGGCGATCGCTGCCGCTCTGGCCGCGCTCGATGCCGTGACGGTGGCCCATCCGGCAGGCGCCGTGCCCCGCGGGGCACAGCCCTGGGAGATGCCGCTCCACACCCCCGACATCCTCGCCTCGGCCCGGCTGATGCGCATGCACCTCCTCGGCCACCTCCTCGATGGCAACCCGGCCCGGCTCGAAGAGGCACAGCTGTGGGCGTGGTCTGGCGTGCCGTTTGTCTATCTCCGCGATCCGCTCCCCGGGCCGGTGGGGCGGTATGCCACGATTGGGGTCCTCGGGGCTACCGATTGGGTGGCCCCGTTGTGGATCGGTCAGCCGGTGCAGTGGTGCGGGCTTGTCTATGCCGGAGCCCTCCACGACCTCGCCCGTGTCTCCCCTGAAGCGTCGGAGCCATGGGGAAAGCTTGCCCGCGGGATCACTCGCACCGGACTCCAGATGACGTTCCCGATCGACGACGCTGCCGAGCGCGGTGGCTTGCTCCCTGACTACTGGCTGTTCGGATCGGGCCGGGGCGACGGGCCGGCGATCAACCCCGGCACGGTCCAGGCGACGCTTGCCGAGGCGTTCGAGGCCACGCCGCTGGTGACGGCGACGCGAATCACGCGGAGCCCGTCGGATGCAGCCGGCCACGTCCTCCATCTTCCCGGCGCGGTGCGCCGCGCGACCTCCACCGCAGCCACGACCACCGTCGAGGTCACGCTCTGGCCTGAGGAGCCCTGCCGGCTGATCCTGACGCGCGTGGCGCGGCTCCCGCATGCGGTCGTCTGGAATGGCGTGCCGATCGAGGCCCGCCTCCTGCCGACCGGCTGCCTCACCGTCACGGTTCCAAAGCAGGACGGCCCTGGCCGCCCAGGCACGCTCGTCATCGAATGGTGAGCAGCGTCGACGCCGTCCGGGACGACTACACCAGTTCCCGGATCAGGCCGCGCTCCGCGAGGAGGTGCCACGGCCTGCCGGCATTGTCCTCGAGCGTGGTGTCGGGATTGATGCCGAGGTGGCGGTAGATCATGGTGAGGACATGCTGCGGCCGGTAGGGAGCGGCATTGGCTGCCGCCCCGTTGGCGTCGGTGGCGCCGATCACCTGCCCCATCTTCAATCCCCCGCCTGCCATGAGGACGCTCATCACCCTTCCCCAATGATCGCGGCCAGCCGTCTTGTTGACCTTCGGGGTCCGTCCGAACTCCCCCATCGCCACGACGAGCACGTTCCGGTCGAGGCCACGCTCGCCGAGATCACTGACGAGGGCTGCGATCGCCTGATCGTAGCGCGGGCCCTTGCCGCGCATCGATTTCTCGAGGTCTTTGTGATCATCCCAGCCGGGGACACGCACGGTGACGAACATCACCCCGTGCTCGACGAGGCGTCGCGCGAGGAGCATGCTCTGGCCGATCGGGTTGCGGCCATAAGCCTTGCGAATCGTGGCGTCCTCCCGATCGATGTCGAAGGCCTTCCGGGCGCCGTCGCCGGTGAGCATCTCGAAGGCTTCGTCGGCGAGCGTGTCCATCGCCAGCGTGGTCCCCGCCGTGTCGCGGAGGCGCCGGGCCCCATCGAGCTCTGCCAGGAGCGATTGGCGATCGGCGAGCCGTTCGGGGGTCAGCCCCCGCGCCAGGCTGATGTTCGGCACCGTGAAGGGGGACTTGTTGGGATCGTTGACGGTCTCGTAGGGCGCGAATCCCGTGCCGAGCCAAGCGGCGCCACCGAACCTCATTCCCCTCGGGATCGCGACGAACGCCGGCAGGCCGGGGCTGTTTCGTCCACGGAGATGGGCTGCCACCGCCCCTACGCAGGGCATTTCGTTCTGCCGGCTCTGGTTGTTCCGCAGGAACCAACCCGTTTGCGCTAGGTGGGCGCTGGTCTCGTGGCTCCCCGAGTTGTGGGAGACGGAGCGGACGATGGCGAGTTTGTCTGCGATCCGTGCCTGCTCGGCCATCAGTTCGCTGAACTCGATCCCCGGGACGTTCGTGGGGATGGCCCGCAGTGGCCCGCGGACTTCGGCCGGAGCTCGGGGCTTGGGGTCGTAGGTCTCGTGCTGTGCGGGGCCACCGGCCAGTTCCACGTAGATCACGGCCGCTGCCTTGGCGGATGAACCGGCAGACGTAGTTTCCGCCTGCAGCCGACGCAGCGCCGGGAGGGAGAGGCCGATCATCCCCCCCAGGCCACTGTGGATCAGATGACGGCGATGGAATCGATCACCAGCCGCACCGCTTTCGCTCCAGCCAGACATGACTCGCTCCATTCCGCGCGGAGAGGGCTTCAGGGGAGGCCATCATAGTCGATCGCCTTTCAGTCAGAAGCCGCGCCAGGCCCCGTGGCCCGCCGCAGGCCCACCGCGGAGGGCCTGTGCTGGTGTTGCAACGCGCGCGCAAGCGGAGCGACAATCGGGGTTTGGGATGATATGGGGTGGTCTCCTGAGAGGAGCGTCGAGGCATGGCCATGATCAGGCAGGCGACGATTCGGCGGGCGCGAAGGCTGGCGTCTGTGGTGCTCGTGGTCGGAGTCGGTGCGGTGGCTGGGCCGGCGGCGCATGCCGCCGAAGCCCTGGCTCCTTCTGGTGTTCGGTTTGATCGTGACATTCTCCCGATCCTTGCCGACACCTGCTTCGCCTGCCACGGGCCCGATGCGGCCAACCGTCAGGCCGACCTCCGCCTCGACACCCTCGAAGGGGCCACCGCGCCGCGCGACGGCAGCCCGGCGATCGTGCCGGGGAACCCGGCGGCGAGCGTGCTCCTCGAGCGGCTCCGGTCGACCGATCCCGACGTCGTCATGCCCCCTCCCGGCACGAACAAGGTCGTGACGCCTGAGCAGCGCGAGAAGCTCGAGGCCTGGATCGCCTCCGGCGCTCCCTACGAGGGGCACTGGGCCTATCGGCCGCTCGTTCGCCCGCTGCCTCCGGCGGCTGGCCCAGCCGTCGACGCCTTCATCGAGAGGGAGCTTGCCGGTGAGGGGATCGAGCCGGTTGGCGCAGCCGATCGGGCGACGCTCGCCCGCCGCGTCTCGCTCGATCTCACCGGCCTGCCCCCTGAGCCCGCCGAGATCGATGCCTTCCTCGCCGATCCTTCCCAAGAGGCTTACGAACTCTACGTCGACCGGCTCCTCGCCAGCCCCGCCCATGCCGAACGGATGGCGGCGTGGTGGCTCGATCTGGTCCGCTACGCCGATTCGGTCGGCTATCACGGCGACCAGGAGGTGACGGTGTGGCCCTACCGCGACTGGGTGATCCGGGCCTTCGCGGAAAACATGCCGTTCGACCGCTTCACGCGCGAGCAACTTGCCGGCGATCTCCTTCCCGGCAACACGCTCGATCAGCGCGTTGCCGCGGCCTACAACCGGCTGGGGATGATGAGCGCCGAGGGGGGAGCGCAGGCCGAGGAATACCTCCTCAAGTATGCCGCCGACCGGGTGCGCGATGTCTCGGGGGCGTGGCTCGGCTCGACGCTCGGCTGTGCCGAATGCCACGACCACAAGTACGACCCGTTCACGATGCGCGACTTCTACTCGATGGCGGCGTACTTTGCCGACATCGAGGAGCGCGGTGTCTACGACATCGGCCAGGGGCGCGAGAGAGCGTGGGGCCGGATGGAGCTGTTCACGACGCCCGAGCAGGCGGCTGAGCTTTCGGCCCTCGATGAGCGTATCGCCACGGCGAAGCTCGACCTCGAGACCGACACGCCCTCCCTCGCGGCCGCGCGGGAGGGTTGGATCGAACGGGTGAAGCGGAATCCCTGGAAGACCCTCGCACCGGTCACGAGCGCCGCCAGCGGAGGCGCCACCCTCGCCCTCCAAGACGACGGCTCGCTCCTCGCCTCCGGGCCGCGCCCCGAGACCGGCGACACGACGCTCGTCTTCGAGGTGCCCCCGGGCTCTCTGGCGGGGCTTCGCCTCGAGGCCCTCACCCACGACAGCCTGCCGCAGAAGGGCCCAGGGCGGGCCGACAATGGCAACCTCGTCGTCTCCGAGGTGACGCTCGCCCTCCGTAGTGCTGCCGCCGGGAAGGAGGCGGCAAGCCACGCCGACGACAAGCCTGTGCCGCTCACGCACGCGGTGGCGAGCTTCGAGCAGTCGGTGGCTGGCGACATCACGCCGTCGGGGAAGTGGCTGGCGGCCTACGCAATCGACGGCCATCAGAGCGGCGACAACGTCGGCTGGGCGATCCACGAGCAGGTGGGCCGCGACCACTGGCTCATCGTTCGTCCCGACGCGCCGGTCGAGATCCCCGCCGACACGCTCTTGGTCGTGACGATCGAGCAGCACCATCCGGTCGGCTATCAGGTGGGGCGGCTTCGCCTCGCGGTGGCGGCGGAGGCGACCGATGATCCCGGCCCCGGCCTTCTCCCGGAGCCGGTCCGGATCGCCAGTGGCAAGCCCGCGGCCGAGCGGACGGCCGAGGAGACGGCGCTGTTGGTGGAGCGCTTCCGGGGCAGCGCTCCTGAGCTTAGCGGTCAGCGCGAGGCGCTCGCCGCGGCACAGCGGGCCCGTAAGGATTTCGTCGATCGCCTTCCCTACATCCCGGTGACGGTGGCCGTCGAGCCGCGGCCCGTGCGGATCCTCCCCCGCGGCAATTGGATGGATCGCTCCGGCGAGGTGGTGACACCAACCGCGCCGGCATTCCTCCCCGGAGCGGCGGCCGCTGCCGCGCCCGATCCGGCCGCGGCAGCCCCGCGCCGCACGAGGCTCGATCTCGCTGCGTGGATGACCGCGCCCTCCAATCCCCTTGTCCCGCGCGTCCTCGCCAATCGGCTGTGGGCGATCTGCTTCGGCCAGGGGCTCTCCCGGCGGCTCGACGATCATGGCGCCCAAGGGGAGCCGCCCAGCCACCCCGAGCTGCTCGATTGGCTCGCCTCCGACCTCCGCGACGGCACCGTGCAGCCTTCAGGCACCCCCTGGAACCTCCGCGCGGTCCTCCGGGAGATCGTCACCAGTCGCGCCTATCAGCGCAGCAGCACCGCGCCGCGGGCCGCGATCGAGCGTGATCCCGAGAACCGGCTCCTCGGCCGGCAGAACCGGCTCCGCGTCGAGGCGGAGATGGTTCGTGACACGGCGCTGTCGGCGGCGGGGCTGCTCGTGCGAAAGGTGGGGGGACCAAGCGTGAAGCCCTACCAGCCGGAGGGCTACTGGGATTATCTCAACTTCCCGCAGCGCACCTGGCAGGCCGACAAGGGGGAGAGCCTCTACCGCCGCGGCCTCTACACCCATTGGCAGCGGCAGTATCTCCATCCGGCGATGATGGTCTTCGATGCCCCCAGCCGGGAGGAGTGCACGGCCCGTCGCCCCCGATCGAATACGCCGCTCCAGGCCCTCGTGCTCCTCAACGACCCGGAATACGTCGAGGCGGCGCGGGCGCTGGCCACCAAGTCGATGGCCGAGACAGGGCCTGAGCCGCGGGCCCGGGCCCGCTTCCTCCTCCGCCGCGCGGTTGGACGAGATCCGTCAGACGCGGAAGTGGCGGTCGTTGCGGAGCTGGCGACGGCCGAACAGGCCCGCTTTGCTGCCGATGTCGGGGCGGCTGAAAAGCTCCTCTCGATCGGCGAGCTGCCAGCCCCTCCGGGGGTCGACCGGATCGAACTGGCCGCCTGGACGACCGCCGCGCGGGCTGTGCTCAACATGCAGGAGACCTTCACGAGGAACTGACACCATGAGCCGTCTTCATTCGCGATCCTTCGATCCCCTCGCGGGCCACAGCCCGGCCCGGCGTGCCTTCCTCACCCGTGCCGCCGGCGGGCTCGGGCCCCTCGCCCTCGGCTCCCTGCTCGGGAGCGGGGACTTGAGCCGGGCGCTTGCCGCCACGCCTGTCGCGGAGGATCCCGCCATCGCGGCGGCGGCGCGCTGGCCGGGGGTGATTCGGCCCTACCATGTGCCGCCGAAAGCGAAGCGGGTGATCTGGCTCTACATGGCCGGCGGCATGACCCACCTCGACAC
>CAMARC010000030.1 GCA_945860405.1 Candidatus Kuenenia stuttgartensis
TCGACCTGCTCCGGCGCAAGCTTCCCCAGCTTCGCTTCGGGCGGGGGCATGACGACATCGGGATCGTCGGAGACGATCCGGGCAATCATTTCGCTCGCCGCCGCGTCGCCGGGCACGATCGCCTTGGCCCCACTAGCCGCCTCGGCGATCGCGCTCTCGGCGCGGTCGAGCCGCAGCCCCGCCTGCCGTTGACCACTGTCGGGCCCGTGGCACTGGTAACAGGTGTCGGAAAGAATCGGCCGGATGTCGCGATCAAAAGAAATCGCCGGCTCGACGGCGGAAGCATCCACCGACGACAACAGGATCGTCAGCAGGGCGGGGATCACCCGAACCAATGGCGGCGATCGAAAGAGGAGACAACGCAGCATCGGCAGGGTGTCCGAAGGGATGACGTCCAGAGAAGCGGAGCGCTTCCCACTAGCCAAGCATCCCTTAGTTTACGCTCCTGCCGCAACGGCAGAGGCGTCATGGCCTTCCTCACCCGAACAGCGGGCCGATGGGGCTGCCTTCGCAGACCGGGAACGGCCGGCCGAGGGTGTCGATCCATTCTTTTCGCGGCGGCACACCGAGGGCCTGCCAGATCGTTGCCGCGAGATCCTCGGGGCGGAACGGGTCGCTGGCCGGCTCGCCGCCAAACTTGTCGGTGCTCCCCACGATGGTGCCGCCACGCACGCCTCCCCCGGCGAAGAACACGCTCTGCGCTCGGCCCCAGTGATCGCGGCCGGCCTCGCGGGCCCCGGCGAGCGTGCTGATCTTCGGCGTCCGTCCAAACTCGCCGGCCATCACGATCAGCGTGTCGTCGAGGAGCCCGCGTGACTCAAGATCGTCGAGGAGCGCCGAGACGCCGCGATCGGTCGGCGGGAGCAGAAAGCGCTCGAGATTCGTCCAGGCCGATTCGTGCGTGTCCCAGGTCTCGTTGTTGCCGAGATTCACCTGCACCATCCCCACACCGGCCTCGACGAGCCGGGCCGCCAGGAGGAGCGACCACCCGAAGGCATTTTCGCCGTAGGCTTCCCGAAGCTTCGGATCGGCCTGGGAGATGTCGAACGCGCTCGACACCTTGGGGTCGAGAAGGAGCGACGTCGCCATGCCGCGATAGCGATCGAAGGAGCGCTCGTCGGCCGTCTTCTCGAGATCGGCCCGCTGCTTGTCGATCCCCTCGCGGAGGGCGAGCCGATCGAGGAGCCTCCCCCCCATCAGCGCCTGCGGCACGGCGAGATCGAGCGAACGGAACTCGAGGGATTGCTTCGCGGGGCCGTCGTGATGATGGAAGAGGTATTCGGGGTAGGCCCCGTAATTGACCGGGTTGTAGGGGGAGCAGTCGAGGAAGAACGGCTCGTGCTGCCGGCCGAGGAGCGCGGCGAACTGCCCGGGAATCACGCGGCCAGTGCGGTGGACGAGTTTCTCAGGAAGCACGATCGACGGCGGGAGATTGTTCCTGGCGGGAACGAGTTGCTGGGCGAGGGACGCGAGCGCCGGCCAGTCAGACTTTTTCGGGGCGCTGGGATCGAAGCCGAGCGGGATGTCTGATCGGCCCGTGAGCATGATGTGATGACCGGCGGAGTGGTCATTCGACTTGTGCGTCAGCGACCGCACCACCGCCCACTTTTCACTCCGCGCGGCGAGCATCGGCAGATGTTCGCAGACTTGGAGCCCGGGCGTCTTCGTGCTGATGGTCTTGAAGGTGCCACGGATGTCGAGCGGGCCGTCGGGCTTCGGATCAAAGCTCTCGTGCTGCGCGAGCCCCCCCGACAGAAAGATGTAGATCACCGACTTCGGCGGCCGCACCGAGCCCTCGGCCGCCGGCGAGGCCGCGGCCCGCGCGGCAGCGAGCGAATCGAGGGAGAGCCCAAACATGCCCAGCGCCCCGGCCTGAACGGCCGTCCGGCGGCTCAGGCCACTCCGCATTGGATGGTGGTAGCTGTCGGCCATCGACGTAGACTTTCCCCTCCGCGGCGAACAAGCTCAGGCACACAGGCCTAGCGACCCCACAGACCCCTGTAAGGATAGATTGGCCGCCACGGACTGTCGACGCCGGCACCCGCTCCCCGACCGCCCCCCGGCGGAGGTCCGGGTTTCTCCGTTCGCTGCCGATTCCCGACGGCCCCCCACAACCCATGGCAGCGAGCCCTCTCACCATCGAACCGCTCGGCGACGCCTGCCTCGTCGTCCGTCTCGGCACAGGCATCGACGCCTCCACCTCCCGGACCGTTGCGGCCGCGACCGCCTCCCTGGCCGCGGCGGCCCTGCCAGGGGTCGTCGACATCGCCCCAACATTCAACACGGTGGCCGTCGTCTTCGATCCCCTCCGGGCCGATGCCAGCGACCTTTCCGGGGCGATCCAGGCGAGGTTGCGCAGTCTCGAGGGCGCCGTCCCCACCACCGGCGCGACCGGCCCGATCGTCGAGATTCCGGTCGCCTACGGCGGTGACGACGGTCCCGATCTGGCTGCCGTGGCAGCCCACGCCCGCCTCGATCCGGAGGAGATCGTGAGGCTCCACACGACGGCCGAACATGTCGTCGGGATGATCGGATTCGCTCCCGGCTTTCCCTATCTCCTCGGCCTCCCGGCGGCGCTCGCGATCCCGCGTCGCGCCACGCCGCGGACGCGCGTGCCGGCCGGGTCGGTCGCGATCGCCGAACGACAGACGGGGATCTACCCGTGGACAAGCCCTGGCGGCTGGCATGTCATCGGCCGCACGCCTCGCGCGATGTTCGATGCCGATCGCGATCCCCCCGCGCTCCTCCGTGCCGGTGATCTCGTTCGCTTCGTGCCGGTCGCTGGCCCGACAAGCGCCGGGAAGGGGATCCGATGAGCATGATCGAGGTCGTGGCCCCGGGGATGCTCACCACCATCCAGGATCTCGGCCGCCTCGGCTCTCGCTCCAGCGGCGTCGGCCCCGGCGGCGCGATGGATGCGCTCTCCCACCGGGTGGCAAACCTGCTCGTCGGCAATCCCGACGACGCGGCCGCGCTCGAGATCACTCTCCTCGGGCCCCGACTCGCCTTTCCTGCGGGAGCGTGGGTGGCGATCACCGCCGCCGCGCGCGGCGCGGTCGTCGTCACCGCCGACGGCCAGTCGACCCCCGTGCCGGCCGGGCATCCGATCTGGGTGCCGGACGGGGCGACGCTCGCCTGCGGCCCGTGCGCGCCTCATGGCTGCAGGTCGACGCTCGCGGTGGCCGGAGGGCTCGACGCGCCGTTGATCCTCGGGGGCCGTGGCACCGACCTCCGCTCCGGCTTCGGCGGGTGGCAAGGCCGAGCGCTCCTGGGAGGCGACCGGATCCCCGTCGGTGCGCCCAGCCGAAAGCCCCCCGCCGATCGGCGCCACGTCATCGTCGTGCCGCAGACGGCGCCTCCTGAGCTCACGCCCTGGCCGGCCGGAAGCCCGGCCCACGGCGCGGCCTCGCCACCGATCCGCGTTCTCCGTGGTCCAGAGTTCGGCGCTTTTCCAACGGCGAGCCGTGAGGCTTTTTTCACCGACGCGTTCACCGTCACCCCCGACTCTGACCGGAGCGGCTGCCGGCTCTCTGGACAAACTCTCGTGCCGCCGACGATGACGCTTTCCGAGGTCGTCGTGGCGGGCACGATCCAAGCCCCCCCCTCCGGGCAGCCGATCGTGCTGGCAGCCGATCATCCCGTCACCGGCGGCTATCCGCGGATTGCCGTCGTGGCCACGATCGATCTTCCCCGCATTGGGCAGGCTCCCCCGGGCGCGTCGCTTCGCTTTGTCGAGATCGGGCTCGACGAGGCGCAGCGACTCCTCCGCGAGCGCGAGCGGACGCTCCGGATCTTCACCCTCGGCTTGGAGCACCTCCGATGACCGTACCGCCGCTGACCATCGATCTCAACGGCGACGTCGGCGAGTGGGATTCCACCGCTGCGGACGCCGCCACGCGTTTCCAGGCCGACGCCGACCTAGCCCTGTCTCTCTCGAGCCTCAACGTTGCCTGCGGCGGTCATGCCGGAGATCCCGGCTCGATGCGTAGGCTCGCGCGGCTTGCGCTCGACCGCGGCCTCGCCCTCGGGGCCCATCCATCGTTTCCCGACCGGAGCGGCTTCGGCCGCCGCGCGATGGCGCTCGAGCCAAACGAGATCGAGCGACTCGTTACCGAGCAGGTCAGCGGGCTTGTTCGGATCGCGGCAGAGGAGGGGATCGACGTGGGCCATGTCAAACCCCACGGCGCCCTCTACAACCTCGCGGCCACCGACGCCACAGTCGCCTTTTGCATCGCCCGAGCGGTGGCGCGAGTCAATCCGAAGCTCGTCCTTGTCGCCCTCTCCGGCAGCGCCAGCATCGACGCCGGCGCTCGGGCCGGGCTTACCACGGCGAGCGAAGTCTTCGCCGACCGCACCTACGAATCAAACGGCACGTTGACACCGCGAACCCTCGCCGGGAGCCTTCTCAGCGATCCTGACGCCGCGGCGACGAGGCTCATGCGGATGATCCGCGAAGGGGTCGTGTCCTCCCGTCAGGGGACGCTGCTTCACGTCACCGCGGCGACCGCCTGCATCCACGGCGACACCCCGGGAAGTGCCGACTTCGCCCGGCGGCTCCGCGCGGCGCTCGGCGCTGCTGGGATCGACCTCGCTCGAATGGGCGTCGCCCCGCTGGCCTAACGGCAACGTGCCGTCAGCGGTTCTCGGCCTCGTCATCCGCTCCCGTGACAACCGGCTCCAGAGCAGCCTCGCCTTCCTCAGCAGCCCGCGCGAGCGCCTCCGGCCATGGCGTGGGAACCGCGGGGAGATCGGGGGAGACGACGCGCTGCGTCTTTCGTCCGATCGAATCGGTATCGATCGGCTTGAAGCCGAGATCCCACACCGGTGAGTCGGCCGGGAGGGTGAAGTCGCCCGATTGCGGATCGGCGAAACCGGGATCGGCGACGATCGAACCGCTCTCGAGGTTCGCCTCCTGCCGGGCCGCGAGCGACTCTCCGTCGGGGAAGGTCACCTTGCCGCCATCGTGCCAGTAGCAGTTGCCGCGGGCGACGATTCCGGCATTCCAATCCCCCTTGGCAAGCGCCGTGTCCGAATCCCACCAGACGATGTTGCGCTCGAAGCGGAAGCTGACATGGTCCTCGGCCCGCGTCCGCTGCAACTGCCAATCGCGGGCCGAGGCGAAGATGTTGTTTTCAATGCGGTTGTCCTTGCCGTAGTGCTGATGAAAACTCCCGGACGAGGCGCGGTGGACGACGTTGTTGCGCATCACAATCCCGCTCGACCCCTCGTCGGTGTAGAGGCCCCAACCGCCGTAATCGTGGCTGACGATATCGTGGATCCGATTCCCCTCGACGATCGTGCCGGAAGAGATGCCGAGCGTGTAGACGCCCCCCATGTCGGAAAGCACGCCCTGGCCGAGGTGATGGATGTGGTTTGAGGCGATCCGGTTGCGTTCGGCCGTGCTCGGCTCGTAGCCCCAGGTCCATCCCACCGACACGCCGGTGTAGGTGAAGTCGGCGATCTCGCAACGTTCGACGGTGGTCCGTTCGGCCATGCCGATCCAGATTCCGATCCCTGCCGGATGGAGGCGACCGCCGTGGGCGATCGTGCAGTCGCGGATCGTGTTCTCGGTGACGCGGGCGATCGCACGCCCCCCCGCCGCCGTCGTCCCGACCATCACGCCACCGGCTCCGAGATCGAGCAGTTCGCAGCGATCGACCAGACAGCGGCCACAGCCGACGCCGAGCGCCAGGCCGTAGCGGCCGACATGGCGGATCCCACAGCGAATGAACTGCACGTCCCGCGCGCCGGTGAGCGACACCGCGGCGCCGACGTTGAGATCCCCCTGGGCCGCTGCCTGGCCGCGCGAGGGCATCGGCCAGTTGCCGTGCGTGAACGACAGCCCGACGAAACGGAGATGATCGACCGTGCCCCCCGGGACCGGCTCCCCACGGACCGACAGCAGCGTGTCGATCCGCGGCACCACGACCTCGGTCGAGTCTGGATCCTCACCATCGAGGGGGCAGTAGGTGAGCGTGCCGGTGGGAACGTCGAGATACCACGATCCCGGGCTCCCGAGCGCCTCGCGGACATTTTCGAGCCGGTATCGCGCTCCGGTGGCAATGGCCCCCCACGGCTCAACGCTCGAGGTCGTGCCAACGAGTTGGACGTTCGCCGTGCCCGCCTCCTCTCCCGCCTCAATCGCCGCGATTCGCAGCCGCGACATCGACCACTGATGCACGGCCACGACCTCGATCGCGTCGCGCTGACTCCACTCCCGCAAGACATCCTCTGCGGCAGCCGCGAACCGGTCGTGCCCCCGCCCCGCGGCGTCGGCCGACGGGGGCAACGCCGCGCGGACGGTAAACCATCCCTCAGCGGGCAACGTGGGCCGAAATCGGCGCTGGCCATCGACGAACAGTTGCGTGAACCGCCACTTTCCCCCCTTCACCTCGGGGAGGACGGCGCTCCAGCGTGGCCGGCCATCGACTTCCGTCACCGTCCAACCGGTGATCCGCCGACCGCCACTAAAGACAGGGTGGGCATCCTCCGCAGCGTGGATGATCGTCGGTGACTTCTCCCCGCCGCTGTCCTCGACCGTGATCAGGAGCGTGTCGGCGAGTTCGTACCGTCCGTCGGCCACCTCGATCGTGATCGGCGTGAGCGAAGCCCGTCGTTTCCGCAAGTCGCGAACGAGGTCGAGAGCGCGGCGGAGCGTCACGACCGGCCTCCCCAGGCGGCCATCGGCCGTGTCGTCGCCGTCAGGGGCGAGATAAAACTCGGCCGGCGGCGCGGCATGGGCCACGCCTCCGCAGCCCCACCCACCGACGAGGCACCACGCCGCCGCGAATCTCCCGAAGAGACTCCACCATCCGCCTTCGCTTCGCATGACACTCCCTCGCTCGAACTTCTCGGCACGCCGATCCTTCCGGCATCGTCACGGACTTCCGGGCGCGGCGTCAACCGGCGAGTCGCTCATGATTCCCCGCATTCCGCTCAACCGAGGCCGCGAAAGTTGGGGCGCAGCCGCAGGCTTCGGTTCGCGAGTCGACCGAGGATGCCGACGAGCACGCCGTCGCCATCGACCGCGGCCGCCCTCTCGCCGACGACGGTCTCGGGGGAGAGCAGCCCACCGCGGACCGCGGAATCGAGGATCTCACCGGTAAGCGTGACATGGGGGAGGTGGGGAAGGGCGGTGAGCGGCGGCAAGAGCAGGCCGGGAAGCGTTGCCGGCTCGATCGAGGCAAGCGGGACGGCGGCGTCGAAGCCATAGGGCCCGACACGAGTCCGGCGGAGCGATTCCATCACCGCATGGGTTCCAAGCGCCACGGCTAGATCGCGTCCGATCGCCCGAATGAACGTGCCGGCCGAACACTCGATCTCGACGGCCAGACGCGGCCACTGGTAGCCGGTGATCTCCAGCCGCTCGATTCGCACCGGCCGAGCCTTCATCTCCACCGGCTTTCCCTTGCGGGCCAACCGATAGGCCCGCTTGCCGTCGACATGGATGGCGGAATAGTCGCAGGGCCGCTGGAGGATGTCGCCGCGAAAGTCCCTGGCCGCGGCCTCAAGCTCCTCGACGGTCGGCACGCGCGGATCAGGCTCTGTCTCGATCGGCGTCTCGAAATCGTCGGAGGGGCTCGAACGCCCGAAGAGAAACGTCGCCGAATAGGCCTTGGACTGCGCGTGGAGATAGTCGACGAGTTTCGTGGCATGCCCCAGGCAGACGACGACAACGCCGCTGGCGAGCGGGTCGAGCGTGCCGGCATGACCGACAGACCTCATCCCCGCTGCCCGGCCCACGATGTCGACCACCTTCCGGCTCGTGATGCCGGGGGGCTTGTCAACCGGGATCACACCCGTGAATGGGAAACGCATACAGCTCCGCAACTTCTTCGGCCGACTTCCCCGCCAGCCGGACGCGCGACTCAAGCGCTGCCGGATTCTCCACGGCACCGGCGACGAGCCGGTCGAACTTGAGATCGACAACCGCCGCCGTGGCGGCCTGATCCGAACGGGCATGACCAAGGGGATGACAGACCAGCCCACTTTCGAGCCTGCCGAAGCTCGCATGGTCGATCGTCAGGCTCGTGGGGATCCCGTCAGGATAACGGGCGTCATACTCCGGACCCCCGTGGATGATCGCCATCTTTCCGATCAACGCCGCGATCGCAGGGTCGGCGATCCGCTCCGCGTCGTAGTCGTCGGGAAGGAGCATGAGCGCGTCCCATCCCGGCGTCGCGCTGCCGGCGCGCGCCGCGTCACACGCCTTGAGGAGGGTGCGGGCGACAATGAAGGGGAGCGAGTGATCGGCCGACTGCCGCGTCGTCGGCGTCCGCTTGGCGGGATCGGCGATGATCGAGAAGGCGGGCTCGTAGATCGCCACCTCGAGGCGGCGGACACGATCGGGATCGGCGGCCAGCCCCGGGCACCGGGCGAAGAGGTCGACCAGTGCCTGGAGGGCGCCTGCCGACTGGTGCTCGTAGAGCCCGAGCTTGAAGTGCATCGAGTGGATCGCGAAGGCGTCTCCGGAGAGCCCGAGCTCGAGGTCGAAGGGGCTCTGGCCGTCGGGGCAGGGGACGTTTTTGCGGTAGATCGCCAGCGGGTTGCGGAAGATGTCCTTCGGCCCGATGAATCCGGCGAGCGACCGCCTTGCCGACATCACCGCCACCTCCGCCGAGAGGGCCGCCGAGGCGCCCTTGCTGTCGGAGAGCTGATGGCCGGCCCGGATCGCCCGAAAGGGAACATAGTGCGCCCCGACCATGCCGATCGCCGATTCGATTTCGTCGACGTCGCCGCCAACGGCAGCCGCGTAGGCCACCGCGGAGGCGATCGCTCCGTGGTGGACATGGTCGATGGCGTACTTCCGCAGGGGAAACACCTCCGCCAGCCGGCCGCGGATCTCGTCGATGAGGAGCATGACGCGGAGGGTCTGGTCGCCGTCAAATCCAGCCTCGCGCGCCGCTGCCAGCGCCACGGGGTAGAAGTCGTTGTGGCCAAACTCCCCGGCCGTTCGCCCCTTCGCGGCGTCGTGGCCGAAGTTCGTGCCGTTGGAATCCCACTCGCGCACCGCCGAGGCGTCGGCCGCCACCCCCTTCTCGACCGCGACCGGACGCCGGCACCCGAGGCAGATCGCCCCCCGGCTGCCGACTGCGGGGGGCGAGGCGAGTGCCTCGCGGCGCAACACCGTCGGGGCGTTCGCCTGCCGGGAGAGTGCCGAGACGCCGCACCCGACGCTGTCGACATGAAACCGCTCGAGGAGATCGAGCGTGCTTTCCCCGAGCGGCAGCGGATGACGGAGGAAGTCGATCGCGTATTCAGCCAGCCCCCGGGCCTGGTTGGTGTCGGCGGGGAGAAGCCGGTTGGCGCCGGGCCCTGAAGCACCGGGGGGAACGGAATGACTCATGGACCTGTCGAAAGGAGGGGGTGGAAGCCGGCCGGGAAAGAACCGGTTCGACAGTTGTAGCCGATGAACCGACAATGGCTTCAGAGCCCTTGGCCCCGGCCAGGCGGCCCCCGCGGTCGATCCCAGTTCACACTTTGCAGCACGCCCGATGGAACCAGCCCAACTCGGACCGTACAGCATCGGCGCCCGGCTCGGCCGCGGCGGCATGGGCGCGGTGTACGAAGCCATCGATTCATCCACAGGCGCCACCGTCGCCGTCAAGGTACTGGCGGCCCACCTCGCTGACGACCCGGGACTCAAGGCCCGCTTCCGCGCCGAGATCGACACGCTGAAAAGTCTTCGCCACCCCGGCATCGTTCAACTCCTCGCCTTCGGGGAAGAAGGGGACCAGCCCTACTTCGCCATGGAACTGGTTCGCGGAAAGACGATCGAGCAACAGCTCCGCGGTGGGCGCCGGTTTACCTGGCAGGAGACCGTGGCGACGGGCTTGGCGGTCACCAAGGCTTTGAAATTGGCTCACGACCACGGGATCGTGCACCGCGACCTCAAGCCCTCCAACATCCTCCTCGCCGACGGCGTGCCGATCGGCGACGGGGTGAAGCTCGCCGACTTCGGCATCGCCAAGCTGTTCGGCGGTGCGGCCCACACGGTCCACGGCAACATCGTCGGAACGGCCGAATACATGGCCCCGGAACAGGCGACCGGCCAGGGCGTCGACCATCGCGCCGATCTCTATGCCCTGGGGCTGGTGATGTATGCGATGCTCGCCGGGCGCCCCCCGTTCCGCGGTGGTCAGGTGACCGAGGTGATTGAGAAACAGCGGCATACGCCCGCCCCGCGCGTGGCTGCCGCGGTGCCCGCCGTGCCGCCCGAACTCGACACGCTCATCGACCGATTGCTCCAGAAGGATCCCGCGGCCCGTCCCGGCAGCGCTCTCGCCATCGCCCGGCTCCTGACGGCGATCGGAACGCTCGTGCCCGATTCCGACAGTGCCGTTCCCGCGGCCGACAAGCTCGTGATCGCCGACCATGGTGCCACGCCGTCGCGCCCCGACAAGCAGGGCCGGTCGGAAGACTTTACGACCGTCTTCGGGGCCGCTGGCCCCGTCGCGCCGTCCCCCACAGCCGCCACGCCGACGCCCGGCAGCGGAGTGACGGCCGCGCCGCCGGCTGGCCCCCCGGAGGCAGGCCGGACGCGCCACGAATCCTTCCCACGGCCGGCCTCCCGGCCCGTGTCGGGCGACGCTCTCACCGCCGGCATCGAACGCGATCGCACCGATCTTGGCGCGGAGGAGGCGGCGGCCACCACCCGCGTCGACTCCACCGTCCGTCGGCGGCACACGACCATGGCCGATCTGGAGAAGGCCGATCGCGAGCGTCGAAGCCGCGACCAGACGCGGAAGACCTGGCTGCAGACGGCGATGGCGATCGCGATCGCGGTCACAGTCCTCGGCGGGGGATGGATGCTTCTCCGCCCACCGACGGCAGACACCCTCTACGACCGGATCAAAACGGTGACCAACGACGACAACGGCGATCTCCGCGACGCCGACGTTGCCATCCGCCGTTTCCTCCGCGACTTTCCCCAAGATCCCCGGGCCGGCGAGGTAGCGGGCTTCGAACGGACCATGGCTCTCGACCGCCTCGAGCGCCGCTCCCGGCGCAAGGTCCGCGTCGATCGCCCCCTCTCACCGGTCGAGCGCGACTACCGGGCGGCGATGGCCCGCGAACAGGAGAGCCCCTCCGAGTGTGTCGACGCGTTGACGGCCCTCCTCACCCTCTATGCAAAAGCCGACGTCGAGTCCCCCGCCGGACCGAGGCCCGGAGGGGACATCGAGGACGACCCAACGCTCTGGATGGCGCTTGCCCACCGCCAGATGGCGCGGCTGACGCCTCTGGCGATCGACGAACAGCAGGAGGACGGGCGTCGGATCGAGGCGATCCTCTCGCAGGCCGAGACGCTCCGGACCGAGGCAGCCGCGGCCCCGGCCACGGCCGCCGAGTCCCTCGCCAAGCGCCGCCGCCTCCTCGAGAGCGTCCTCGAGACGTACGCGAGCCGCCCCCACGCCAAGCCCCTTCTCAGTCGGGTCACCGCCCTCCTCGCCGAGCCCGACGAGCCTCCAATGACCGCTGCCGATCCGTCCCCCGGAGCCGATCCCCGATGACCGCGTCGCCATCCCGTTCCCGTAGCCACGAGGCCTTTGCCCGGGCACGGTCGCTCATTCCTGGCGGGGTCAATTCCCCAGCGCGGGCCTTCGGCGGAGTCGGCGGCGAGCCGATCTTCTTCGAGCGAGCCGATGGCCAGTGGCTCACCGACATCGACGGCCACCGCTATCTCGACTACATCGGCTCGTGGGGCCCGATGATCCTCGGCCACCGTCACCCCCGCGTCGTCGCGGCAATCGAGCGGGCCCTCTCCCGGGGCACGAGCTACGGCGCTCCGACCGAAGGGGAGAGCCATCTGGCGGAGCTGATCATCGCGGCCGTGCCGTCGATCGAGAAAGTGCGGATGGTGAGCTCCGGCACCGAGGCGACGATGAGCGCCGTGCGGCTGGCACGCGGGTACACAGGACGGAGCGGCATCGTCAAGTTTGCCGGGAATTACCACGGCCACGTCGATGCGCTCCTCGTTGCCGCCGGATCATCGGCCGCGACCCTTGGCGTCCCCGATTCCCCCGGCGTCACCGCCGGCGCGACGCAGGACACGATGCTCTTGGACTACAACGCCACGGAGGCTCTTGAAGACCTGTTCACCGCCCGTGGCGACGAGATCGCGGCCGTCCTCCTCGAGCCGGTCGTCGGCAACATGGGGCTCGTCGTCCCGTCACACGATTTCCTTGCCGCTGCCCGGCGCCTCACTGAAAAGTACGGGGCGCTGTTGGTGTTTGACGAAGTGATGACCGGATTTCGCCTCGCCTACGGCGGCGCGCAGGAGATCCTCGGCGTTACCCCCGATCTGACGACGCTCGGAAAGATCGTCGGCGGTGGGCTCCCGCTGGGGGCTTACGGAGGCCGGCGGGAGATCATGGACAACGTCCTCCCGGCCGGAAAGGTGTTCCAGGCCGGAACGCTCGCCGGCAATCCCCTCGCCGTGGCCGCCGGCACGGCGACCCTCGAGGAACTCAGCGACCATTCCCCCTACCCGCTCCTCGAGCGGCACGGCGCCCGCCTCGAAGCGGGCTTCCGCGCCGCGGCAGCCGCCGCCGGGGCGACGGTCTGGATCGCGCGCCGCGGCAGCATGATGACGATGTTCTTCCAGCCGGGGGAGAGCCAGCCGGTCGTCGACTGGCCGACCGCTTCGATGAGCGACACGAAGGCTTATGGCCGCTTCTTCTGGGGGATGATCAACCGGGGCGTCTACCTCCCCTGCAGCCAGTACGAAGCCCTGTTCATCTCCGCGGCCCACACCGATGCCGACATCGACGCGACCGTGGCGGCCGCCCACGCGGCGCTCGCCGGGGCTTGAGTCGCCGCGGATGCGTCAGCCGGAGTCGAGGTGGAAGTCGATGACCAGCGGGAGGTGATCGGACGCCACCCGGGCGAGGCTCGTGCGGACGATCCGGGCCTGACGGACGGCGATCCCGCCGCGGACGAAGGCCTTGTCGAGCGATCCGAGCGGCAGCCAGGCAGGGAAGGAGCGGAAAAGCGAGACGGGGCTGGTGACCTGCCGGAACCCCGCCCCGGCCATCCCGCCGGCGTGGAGCGTGTTCCGCCAGTCGTTGAAGTCGCCGACGATCACCGTCGGATGCGTCGCGGCCGAGCAGAACAGCGTGTGCCCGAGGAGATGCTCCACCTGCCAATGCCGCTCGCGCTCCGCGAGCCCCAGGTGGGTGTGGACGAGGTGGAAGATCCCTTCGGGGGACTCGATGTGGAGGAGTTGGGCCCCGCGCGGCTTGCGGATGCCTTGGCGCAGGGAGATCCGATGACGGCTCGTGATCGGAAAGCGCGAGAGGACAAGGTTGCCATACGTGCCGCCACCGACATGGACGTTGGCCTGAAAGACCGAGTGGTAGCGAAACCAGCGGGCCAGCAACCGCGGCTGATCGTCGCGGCGACTGCGGCCGACGAGTCGATCGACTTCTTGAAGGCAGACGAGGTCGGGATTCTCAGCCTCGACACAATCGATGATCCGCTGGAGGACGTACCGCCGGTCGCGGCCGCCGATCCCTTTGTGGATGTTCCAGGAGAGGAGTCGCATGTCATCTGCCGCCGGAGAGGCGCCGGATGTAGAGGCGCTGGACACGGGCTACGCAGGCACGACCATCGGCCGAGCGGAGAACGCACTCCGCGCCCGGCTCGCCGGCCCGACGGACGACCGCACGAACCCGCTTCGGCTCCCCCTCGGCGAGGTCGGCGTCGACATCCTCGCAGGTCAGGCCGTGGCAGGCGCACAAGGGGCCAGCGGGATCCTTGGGCCAATGGATTCCGCTGGCCCGGTCGACGTCGATCGACCGCTCGAGGGTATCGAAGTAGGCCACCGGGCAGCTCTCGGTGTCGCACCAGGCCATCGGCTCGGCGAGCGTCTCGGCGTCGCCGGCCGACACGTGGGCTCGCAGGGTCGCCTCCGTCACCACCTGCCCTTCGGCGCCGCAGCGCGGACAGAGCGGCCGGCCCGACTGTTCCGGCTCCTTGCAGAATGCCTTGTTCATGCTGTGTAGTGTATCGCTCCCGCGACGCTTTTGCCCCGCTCCCCGCTGGTTCTCATGATGCACGGCCACGACGACATCCGCATCGGCACGCTCGTGCCGGCGCACGACCGCACGCCTGAGATCGTCGCGGCCCTTCTCCCCCATGGCTTTGAGTCGTTCCAGGTGAGCTTCGGCAAGAGCCTCGCCGGTCGCGATCTCCCCGACCTGGCCCGCCGCCTCACCGACGTCCTCGCCGCAGCGGCGCCTGCCACCGACGAGCCGGCCCCGCGGATCAGTGCCCTCGGGGTCTACGGCAACCCGCTTGTCAGCCCCGAAACGGTCGCTGACTGGGAGACGCTCATCGACCGCGCTGCCGACTTCGGCTGCCGGATCGTGTCCGGGTTTGCGGGGCGGATCCCCGGCCGGCCGGTGCCGGAATCGATCCCCCGCTTCGGCGAGGTCTTCCGCCCCCTGGCACGCCGGGCAGCCGACCGGGGCGTAAAGCTGGCGTTTGAGAATTGCCACAAGCGCGGGGATTGGAACAGCGGCGACTTCAACATCGCCCACGCCCCTCGGGCCTGGGAGGCGATGTTCACCGAGGTACCCGACGACGTCCTCGGCCTCGAGTGGGAGCCCTGCCATCAGCTCGTGAGCTTCGTCGACCCGCTCCCGCAGCTCCGCCAGTGGGCCCACCGGATCTGGCACATCCACGGCAAGGACGCGACCGTCCTTTGGGATGTCGTCCGCGAGCATGGCATCCGTGGCGGCGTCCCCTACGTCCACCACCGCACCCCCGGCTTCGGGGATACCGACTGGACGCGGCTGATCTCCGAGCTGCGCCTCGCCGGCTGGCGGGGGAGCATCGACATCGAGGGCTTTCACGATCCGGTCTACCGCGACCGGCTCGAGACGACCGGCCAGGTCGCGGCGCTCGAGCACCTCAAGCGTTGCCGCGGGGGTCGCTACATCCCCAACATCTTCTGACGCCGGCGCCGCAGCGCCGAAATCCCGGCCGCGGCTCCCCCGGCGAGGAGCATCCCCCAGGTCGACGGCTCCGGCACCACCTCGAGCCTCCCGGTGAGCTCGCTGAAGCGGAGGAACTGCTCAGACGTGCCGAAGGTCGATGTCCACTCCTTCGGGCCGCTTCGATAGAAGGACACGTTCCTATAGACCCCGCTCCCGGCGGCAATCACCGACGAGAAGTTCCCCACCGGATTCCCCCCGTCGAAGGCGAACAGTTGGAACACCTCGCCGTTGGCAATGGCGACAGGATTCGAGAAGTTAAGGCGGAGCGTGCCTGCGAACGTTGAGATGGAAGGATCGTCGATCCCGACGCTGTCGTAGTTGGTGCCAGCTGTGCCGGCGCGTGCACCCGTGCCGACAATCCCGAACGACGACAGGCTGCCATCCTGAAGCGAGAGCGCCCCAACGGTGAGCAACGACGGCCCCCCGGCGAGGCCGGGGGCAAGGGTGCCGCCCGAGTTGACCGTCACCGAGTTCACGACCGTCCCAGAGCCGCCGACGACCCCACCGTCATCGACGACGACCGACGAGTTGACGAGTGAGCCATCGATGACGAGGCCGCCGGCGGAGACGGTCGTCGGCCCGGAGTAGCCGTAGGTGCCGGCGTTGGTGAGCGTGAGCGTGCCGCTCCCCGTTTTCGTAAGCGCGCCGGTGCCGTCGAGAGTGCCGCCGTAGGTCGTAGCGACTGTGCTGTCGAACACGAGCGAGCCGGCGAAGGTGAGATCGGCCTGGAGAACCCCGCCGGCCCCACCGGAGCCGATGCGGAGTTCGCCGCCGCCCTGGAGATCAATGCTGCCGGCGGCCGATGCGGAGAGCGTCCCGCCGACGGTGACGGTGCCACTGGAAATCGTCAGAGTGCCGCTGTCAACGGCGAGGTCGCCGCTGTTGGCCCAGCTGCCCCCGGAGACGGTGACGATCCCCCTCGACGACTGGTCGCCAATGATCGCGGCCCCGGTCGTCACCGCGCCCCCGCTGATTGCAAGGCTCGCGGTTGCCGACGCACCGTTGCCGATCCGCAGCGTTCCGGCCGCATCGAACTGGCCGTCACTCACCAGGAGATCGCCGGTGGCACTGGGACCATCCCCGATCGTGGCGTCATTGACCACCACGCTTCCACCGCTGACGCTCAGCGTGCCTCCGCCGACGACGAGATTTCCCGTGCCGTGATCGATCGCTCCCCCGGTGACGACCTCGAGCATGCCTCCCCCGACGGTCGTCCCACCGGTATAGGAATTCGATCCCGAAAGCGTCAGCGTGCCGGCCCCATACTTCGCAAGCGTGCTGCCGTCGCCCGTCAGCCCGGTCGCAAAATCGACGTTCTCTCCATTGGTGTCGATGTTGATCGGTTGGTTCACGCTCGTGGCGATCAGACCGGAGACGTCGGTTTGGACGCCGGCGTACTGGAGACCGCCGCCGGCAAACAACAGGGAACTCGTCTGACCGAGGGCGTCTCCACTTCCCAAAGCGAGCGTCCCGCGGGCGAGGGTGGTGACGCCGGCATACGTGTTGGCTCCGCTGAGCGTAAGCGTCCCTTGACCGTCCATGGTCACTGAGCCAGAGCCGGAGATGATGCCGGAATAGGTCGGTGAATCGGAGCGGTCGAAAACGAGGGAGGCGTTGTTGACGATATTGCCGGCGACCTCGCCGGCCGTGCCTCCGTCGCCGATCCTCAGCGTGCCGGCCGAGATCGTCGTCGTGCCGTCGTACGTGTTGTTGGCAGACAGGGTAAGCGTGCCGGATCCGAGTTTGTCGAGCGTCGTGGCGGAATCCCCCGCGATCGGCGAGGCAAACGTCACCCCCTGACCATTGGTGTCGATCCGAAACGCCTGGCCAGGGACATCGACGAAGCGACCCGACACGTCGGTCTTATTGGCGGCCGTGAACTGGAGCGTGCCGCCGTTGAACTCGATTGAGCTGGTATTCCCGATCGCTCCCCCGCTCCCAAGACGGAGCGTGCCGTCATCGAGGTAGACTCCGCCGCCGAGGTCGTTGTTTCCGGTGGGCGCGAGCGTGAGCGTACCGCTGCCGAGCTTCGTGAGGGTCGCGTTGCTGCTTGTCAGTGCGTTTGCGAACGTCACGGCCTGGCCGTTGGTGTCGATGCTGAAGGCCTGGTCGGCGTTGCCGCTGAAGCGAGATGAATAGTCTGATTGGTTGTTGCCCGAGTACTGGAGGGTGCCGCCGGCAAACGAGATCGTCCCGCTCGACCCGAGGGCCCCGGCACTTCCGAGGGAGAGCGTGCCGCCGGAGAGCGTCGTTCCCCCGGCGAAGCTGTTGGCGCCCGAGAGCGTGAGCGTGCCGGCCCCGAGCTTCTCAAGCGAGCCGCCAGGGCTCGTGAGACCTCCCGCGAGCGTCACGTCCCGGCCGTTGGTGTCGAGCTTGTAGGCCTGGGCGGCTGCGGTGCTGAAGCGACCAGAGTAATCGGTGGCGTTGGCCGAGGTGAACTGGAGCGCGCCACCTGTGAACGAGATCGTCCCGCTACGACCGATCGCGTCGGCATCCCCGAGGGAAAGCGTTCCGGCGGAGAGCGTCGTGCCACCGGTATACGTATTCGCTCCGGAGAGGGTGAGCGTGCCCGAACCGAGTTGCTTGAGCGCTCCCGAGCCTGAGATGACGCCGCCGTAGTCGAGATCGTTCGATCGGTTGAAGACCACGGCAGCGTTGTTCACGAGGCCGCCGGCAATCGAGCCGGTGCTCCCACCGGCGCCGATTTGGAGCGTGCCGCTGGTCACGGTCGTCGTGCCGTCGTAGGTGTTGTCAGCCGCGAGGATGAGCGTGCCCCCCCCGAGCTTCTCGAGCGTGCTGCCGCTCCCCGTGATGACGCTGCCGAGCGTCACCGTCCCGTTGTTGGTGTCGAGCTTGAACTGCTGGTTGCCGGAACTGTTGAAGCGATTGGAGTAGTCGTTCATATTGAGGTTGGTGAATCGCAGCGTGCCACCGCCGAACGAGATCGTCCCGGTCGACCCGAGGGCAGCGGTATTCCCGAGCTCGAGGACACCGCCATCGATGGAGGTGCTGCCGGCCCAGCTGTTTGCGGCCGACAGGACGAGCGTGCCCGTTCCCTGCTTGACGACCGCACCGCTCCCGTCAATCACGTGGGTGTGGTCGGAGGTTCCCGAGCGGTTGAAGACGAGCGTGCCGTCGTTGGAGAGGTCAAACCCGAAGTCACCCGTCGTGCCGCCGACACCGATCTGGAGCGTGCCGCCCGACCGCAGGTTGATCGTGCCGTTGTTCGAATCGCGGGAGAGCGTCCCGCCGACCTTCACGGTCCCCGTGCCCGTGCCCCCCACCGTGAGCGTGCCGGTGCCGGCTCCACCGACGGTGAGATCGCCACTGTTCGTCCAGATACCGCCGCTACCGCTGACGACGGCCGTCCCGTTGCTGCCCGCCGCTACGCCAATCGCTCCCGAGCCGCTGTTCACGGCGCCGCCGGCAAGGGTGAGCGTGCCGGTCCCTCCTGCCGTGCCAAGGACGAGGCCATTCGTGGTCGTCCAGGTGCCACCGGTGACGATGGCACTGCCGCGGCTCACATCGCTTGTCAAATCCGACACGCCTGTGCCGATGGTCGAAGAGAGTGAACTGAAACTCCCGCCATCCAATTGAAACACACTGGTGGCCCCTGCGGACGCGACGGTCAGCGCACCACTCCCCGTCCACGTCCCCGAACTGCCCGTCAAAAAGCTGGTCACACCCTGCCCCGACCCGATCGAGGCATCGCGGATCCCCACGCTCCCGCCGGAGAGGGTGAAGGAGCCAGGTCCGCCATCGACGCCGACCCGAAGATCACTCGACGAGTGGCTGATCGAACCGCCTGTCGTGACCTCGATCAAACCGCCGTCGGTGACACTCGTGCCCCCCGCATAGGTGTTCGTCCCGGCGATGACGAGCGTGGCAGGACTGCTGAACCGGAGGGCGCCGGTGCCGGAGAGGTTGCTCGTCATTGTGCCGATAGCGCCGATGGCTGGTGCACCGCCGGTGTAGACAAACGTCGCCGTTCCGGTGAGGACGCTGTCCCCGTCGATCAACGGCGCGCCAGTCGACGCCGGGACCTCAACGGTTCCCGTCGTCGTGCCGGAGAGCGTCCTCTGGGCGATCGCCGGTGACGCGACCGCGGCCACGACCCCGCCGAGGAGCAACGCGGTGACGACGCGTCTCAACGAGGCGAGGTGGCGACAGACCGCGATGGCTGGCGTCACTCTCTCCGCACGCTCAAGAACACCCAAGGCAGATCGAGGCGTCATCGGAGGTTCCCGGAGAGCGAAGAAGGAAGAACCCTTTCTACAGCCCCGCGCGGTGAAATCCAGGACGAGGGCCGCCCCTGTCGCGATTGACACCCTCGGCTGTCCGAAATGCGCACGCGATCGATCACTTTGCGCAACGGCGCCCGTCGGGCCCGCCCTGATCGAGTCGCTCCCGATCAGCCCGACCGCGGCGCCGCACACCGCGAACCACTCGCCCCCGTCACGCCCCGGCCGCGGCGTCGATCCGCTCGAGGATCGTTGAGAGGATCTCCCGATCGCTGTCGGGGCGGCGGGCAGACCCGGGAAAGGGATCGTCGCATTCGATCCAGCCGCGGATTTTGAGAACCTGCGCCATCGAATGCTTGTAGGCAGGCACCGGCGTCCGGAAGGTGAAGCTGCCGAGGGCCTGGAGAGCGTCGTCGAGTTCATACGCGCGGAGGTCGCCCGCCAGCAGCCAAGCATCGCGCCTGGCGAACTCGGCAGGGGCGGCCGTCGACAGGCCGAGGAGCCAATCGCTCCCACTGCGCACCATGTCGATGGCGAGATCGTTGCCCGTGTAGACACGGAAGGCGGGGCGCTGTCGATCACGGAGCGCGAGCCGCTCCCACTCGAGCCTGCGCGACAGCGACGAATGCTTCGCACCGCGGCAGTTGGGAATGTGGAGGAGGTCGCGCCAAGCCGCGAGGGAGAGGATCCGCCCCGCGGGATGAAACGCCGTGGAGAGTTCGAAACCGATGAAAAAGGGGAGGCGGGCGGCCAGGGTGCCGATCCGCGCCAGGGTGTCGGCCTCGCTGCCGGCATTGAGCCCATGGGAGGGGAAAAGGACGGGCGTCGCCCCGGCGGCGAGGATCGGCTCGCA